>DATGMW010000078.1:0-35854 GCA_035307105.1 Flavobacteriaceae bacterium | reverse complement strand
AATCACGCTGTCAATTTCAAAATCTCAATGAACTGTAGTTTGAATAATAAAAAACAAACTCATAATTTGATAGATGAGAAGGAATCGAACCTCCAATATAAATAATCCATTACATCCAAATAAACCTAAAGAACAATGCCCTGTTTTCCAAAGCGGTTGCAAATATAGAAAACTAATTCCTAATAAACACAACTTTTAAAAGAAAAGATTTAAAAATAAAATCTCTGTAAAACTCAACCGACTTTTTATCTAATTGCGAATTGCAAATATAATCATTTTAATTACTAGCAAGCAAGACTAAAATCAAGTTTATTTCCAAACCCTCAATATTTAACACTTCTCAAGGAACACTCGCTTTACCCCTATACTTCTGGTTAAGCGATTGCAAATATAGACATTAAAATTCAACATATCCAAGGCATTTCCGAAAGTTTTATTGAAGTAATTCATAACATCTTGAAGTTCAGCAACCAAATAAGAATTATTATTTAAAACAACTCTCCATCAGGACAGATAAAGCGCTAATTCGGTTTAAACATACTCACCTCATGGTTAAGTTTAATGTTGGCTAGCATATAGATTCACAAATTTTCTAAGAAGAAAATAAACTACCCAGAGAAAGAGTCGTCGGAGTATCCATATCGAATTAAGCCTATCTATTCGAAACCAAACATCGGCGACTAACCCAATTTCCCATCCGCCAAAGGGAACAGCAGTAAAGATTAGGCATCACATCTATCCTCCTATTAAATGAAGTATAAATCTATATGGATAAAGCACGATATCTAGGAAAACAACCCCTTCTTCACTCATCCAGACTATGTAATATCAATATAGAGCCTTTTAAGGACACCTCAATATATACAAGCCTTAATCAATAAAACATCCAAAAGCAGCAAAGCATCGGAATATCACTCTCGAAATAAATATATCCATAGGTCGCTTGAGAGAATCAAATCAAGTATTCCAGTTGAGCACACTGAGGCCAAGGGAAAGTATAAATTAAAACTAATTACAAAGCGAACCACTCATTATTATACCCGATCGTTCTATTTAGATATTGAACCAATACAATTTCAGTAAGAGCTACGGATCACTATAAAAGCATCCACATGTTCTCCTAAACTCAAAAAAGCGTACTTTCTCCATTTGACTAAATACAAATTCCTTATCATCCGTCGGTAAATTGTCCATTATAATTATAGCAAGATAAGAGAGCAATTAATTACTTAACACTACAACTATTATATTGTGCGTGAAATACAAGCATCCACTACAAAGGAAAAGAAACTTACATATACGCTAAGGATGCTCTTACGATACAATATGTAATTGCAAAGCAATGCCAATAGTCCAATATCACTTCCCATGCACTTATCGGCCTATATATTAAGGTATAGAGGTACCGACATGATTGTGATGTGTAAGCTTAGCCTAAAATCTTCCAATAATAATGACAAGAAAACTCAAAAATTTAAAGGCTAGAAGACCAATACGTATTTTAGTAGACTATACAAGCTTGATAAAAGCAGAAAACATAGTATCTTTGTGGTTTAAATAAATTCAACCTAGTTAATAAGGAAACATGATTTCAATAACTTTACCAGACGGGAGCGTAAAAGAAGTCCCTAAGAATACAACACCAATAGACATCGCTATGAGTATAAGCTCTGGCTTGGCTCGCAATGTTTTATCTGCATCTTTTAATAATCAGACCGTTGAATCTGTTACGCCTTTAACGGAGGATGGAGACTTGATTTTGTATACATGGAACGACGAGCAAGGGAAGCAAGCATTTTGGCATTCGAGTTCTCATATTCTGGCGCAAGTGATGGAAGAGATGTATCCAGGAATAAAGTTAACCATTGGTCCCTCTATCGATACTGGCTTCTATTACGATATTGACATGGGAGAACACAATATCTCCGAAAAGGATTTTCCTGCCATAGAAAAACGAATGATTGAGATAGCTCGTGAAAAGCATGAGTTTAAGATGCGCTCCGTAAGCAAAAAAGAAGCTTTAGAATTTTACAAAAAGCAAGGCAACGAGTTTAAAGTGGAACTGATAGAGAATTTGGAGGATGGAGAGATAACCTTCTGTGACCACGATAACTTTACCGATTTATGTCGTGGCGGTCATATTCCAAATACAGGTGTTGTAAAGGCAGTTAAGTTAATGAATACTGCAGGTGCATATTGGCGTGGAAACGAAAACAATCCGCAGTTAACTCGTATATATGGTGTTAGTTTCCCAAAACAAAAGGATTTAAAAGAATATTTAGAGCTACTAGAGGAAGCTAAAAAACGAGATCACAGGAAGCTTGGCAGGGAGTTAGGCTTATTTACTTTTTCTCAAAAAGTAGGACAAGGTTTGCCTTTATGGCTTCCAAAAGGTGCCGCGTTGCGCAACAGATTAGAAAACTTTATGCGCGATGCGCAAGAAAGAGCAGGTTACGAGATGGTTATTAGCCCTCATATTGGTCATAAAGACCTATACGTTACTTCTGGTCATTATAGCAAATATGGGGAGGATAGTTTTCAACCTATAAAGACACCACATGAAGGAGAAGAATTTATGTTAAAGCCGATGAATTGTCCGCACCACTGTGAAATCTACAAAGCAATGCAGTGGTCTTATAAAGATCTACCCAAGCGCTTTGCAGAGTTTGGAACCGTATATAGGTATGAACAAAGCGGTGAGCTACATGGACTGACTCGTGTACGTGGGTTTACACAAGATGATGCTCATATATTCTGTACGCCAGACCAGCTGGACGAAGAGTTTAAAAAGGTAATTGACTTAGTATTATATGTCTTTGAGTCCTTGGGCTTTGATGATTTTACAGCGCAGGTTTCACTAAGAGATCCAGAAACTCCAGAACGATATATCGGTTCCTCGGAAAACTGGGAGAAAGCGGAAACTGCTATTATAAATGCCGCAGACGAGAAGGGTTTACGTTGTGTTGTAAAAACTGGAGAAGCCGCATTCTACGGGCCAAAACTAGATTTTATGGTGAAAGACGCACTAGGAAGGAGTTGGCAGTTAGGGACTATTCAAGTGGACTATAACCTGCCAGAGCGTTTTGAATTAGAATATATAGGAAGTGACAATACGGCACACCGCCCAGTAATGATACACCGTGCACCGTTTGGCAGTATGGAGCGTTTTATAGCAATATTACTAGAAAATACAGCAGGAAACTTCCCTTTATGGTTAATGCCAGAACAAGTTAGCATACTATCTTTGAGCGAGAAACATGAGAAATATGCAGAAAAAGTTTTAAATGTGCTAAAAAATGACGAAATTCGCGCTATAGCGGACAATAGAAACGAGACTATTGGGCGTAAAATCCGTGATGCGGAAGTGAATAAAGTACCGTTTATGTTGATTGTTGGAGAGCAAGAGGAGAAAGACGGCACGGTATCTGTACGTAGACATGGTGAAGGAGATTTAGGTGCAATGCCTATTGAAGAGTTTGCAAAACTGGTTACAACAGAAGTAGCAAGCGAAGTAAAGAAATTTAACGTTTAACTTTAAATATTTAAATCATAGCAATTAGAAGAAGAAGAGGAAGACGCCCAGATAGGGTTGTTAACAAGGATCAAAATCGAATTAACGAAAAAATTCGAGCAGAAGAAGTTCGCTTAGTAGGCGAGAATGTCGAGATGGGGGTTTATCCTATCAAGAAAGCACTGGAAATCGCTCAAGATCTAGGTTTAGACTTAGTAGAGATTTCTCCAGATGCCAAGCCCCCTGTATGTAAGGCGATCGACTACAACAAGTTTGTTTACGAACAACGAAAGCGCAGGAGAGCAATACAAGCAAACACCTCCAAGGTGGTTGTAAAAGAAATACGTTTTGGTCCAAACACGGACGATCACGATTACGAGTTTAAAAAGAATCATGCAGAGAAGTTCCTTAAGGAAGGTGCAAAGCTAAAGGCTTATGTTTTCTTCCGTGGACGTTCTATTGTATATAAGGACCAAGGTGAAATTCTATTACTCCGTTTGGCTAGAGATCTAGAGGAGTTCGGAAAAGTAGAGCAGATGCCTAAGATGGAAGGTAAGCGTATGAATATGTTTATCGCTCCTATCAAAAAAGGAAAGTAATATATATTGAGATTGTATAAAAAAGGAAATTATGTCTAAACAAAAAACACATTCTGGTGCTAAAAAGCGTTTTAAGCTTACAGGTACTGGAAAAATTAAAAGAAAGCACGCGTTTAAAAGCCATATTCTAACGAAGAAGTCTAAAAAGCGTAAAGCTAAATTAACAAAGTCTGGATTAGTATCTGATGCAGACACGAATAATGTGAAACACATGCTTCGTTTGAAGTAATCGTGTTTTCACGGTTTTGTGAAATTAATACATTAACCCTGGAGTATGGCGGTAGAATTACCGAAAGCACCTTAAATAACTAGGTCGCCTGCTACAAAAAAACAATAACTATGTCAAAATCAAATAATGCCGTTGCCGCTAGAGCCCGAAGAAAAAAGGTTCTAAAGCAAGCAAAAGGGTACTTCGGTACCAGAAAGAATGTCCACACCGTTGCGAAGAATGCAGTAGATAAAGCTATGTTGTATTCGTACCGTGATAGACGAACCAAGAAAAGAAATTTCCGCAGCTTGTGGATTATGCGTATTAACGCTGGTGCACGTGAGCATGGTTTATCTTACTCACAGTTTATCGGGAAAGCTAAAGTTAAGGGAATCGAGTTAAATCGTAAGGTTCTTGCTGATTTAGCAATGAACCATCCAGAAGCTTTTAAAGCAGTAGTTGATAAAGTAAAGTAAATTAAACCAAAAGCAATCTCAAAATATATTATTAAAAGCCTCTTGAAACATCAAGAGGCTTTTTCTATATTTATAGTATATGAATAAAAAGCTACATATCTATTTTCTCTTTCTATTAGTTTGCTTTAGCAGCATTTCGGCTCTAGGACAAATGGAAATAGACAGCATACATCTACAAAAAACTTATATAATAAATAACCATGAAAGCATCTATTTACCACTAGGCAACATGTCTTTTGCAGACTCCGTAGTTTCTTATACACCAGGAATACCAGCACCTCTTCCCTCCTACATTCATCCAGAACGAGCATTGGGTGAGCCAGACTTCAACCACTATAAAGATGAATCTTTCGTATCCCTTGGATGCAATGGACAGCTTACATTGCAATTTGTAAGTAATGGCTTTATTGATATTGAAGGAGATGACTTATATTTCTTTGAAGTAGGTCCATCGGTAGAGTCTTTTAAAGTAGAAATCTCTACCGATGGAGAGGATTGGATCTACATAGGCACCCTTCCTGGCAGTAACTGCTCTATAGATATAGGAAGGTCACAGCGAGTACGGACAGAACAAACAGTATATTATTTTGTTAGAATTACCGACTTGGGAGATTTTTGTCGTGGTCCTACTCCTGGTGCAGACATCGATGCTGTGGGTGCAATAGGAGGCGTTTTAAAATTCAATCTATCGGCTAGTGTTTTATTTGACTCTGACGAATATGAGTTAAAGTTTGAAGCAAAGGAAACATTAAATAAAATAACGAACATTTTAAAATTAATGCCCTATGCTTTTGTTCAAATAGACGGTCATACAGATTGGGATGCTTCTAAGACATATAATGAGATATTGGGCGAGAATCGAGCACTGTCTGTTAGGAACTATTTGGACAAGACGGTCAATGGTAATGAAAATCCTTTATATATAGGCATGGAGGTTCGCTCCTTTGGAAAAACCAAGCCCATTAGTAGTAATATTACCGAAGAAGGAAAACAGAAAAATAGGCGTGTAGAAATTATGGTTTTACCTCCCGATACATTCTTCGAAAAACCCTAATTACGTTTTTTGCTCTTTCTTTTCAGCTGCTGGAAAAAGAATGTTATTCAAAATCAACCGATAGCCTGGAGAAGTAGGGTGTAATTCTAATTCTGTCTTAGGATCTCCCACTTTATGCTGGTAATCCTCTGGATCATGTCCTCCAAAGAATGTAAAGAAACCTTTACCTCGTACTCCGTGGATATATTTTGCTTCTCCTGCAGTTTTATTCTCGCCCATAATCAAAACATTGGATTTAATTTGATCGCGATTAAAGCCTGTTGTTTGTCCATAAAACCCTTTTACCAATGCCGTGTGATTTTGAACTAACATGGTAGGAATTGGATCCCATTTTGCTGAAAAGTCCATCAATCGAAAATAATCATTCTCTTTTTTAACTTTTCTATCATTAGTAGTATCTATAGATGAGAAAGAATAAACCATAGGGTCACGTTCCAAAAGGAAGTCGGTAAATGCGAATGTTTGTGCATAGTCTATTTTGTTTTGGTATCCAGGATCGCTAGGATCACCATCGAACATCGGCTCGCATATATCCACTCCTTCAGCAGCCAATGCAATATCGAAAGTATCGGTTGCACTGCACATGGCAAACATAAAGCCGCCTCCTACCACATAGTCTCTAATTTTAAGTGCTACAGCTAATTTTGCATCAGACACCTTATCGTATCCTAAGGAGGTTGCTAAGGCTTCGGCTTCTTTTTTTCCTTGTATATACCAAGGAGCAGTTCTAAATGCTCTATAGAACTTGCCGTATTGTCCTGTGAAATCTTCGTGGTGCAAATGCAACCAGTCGTAAAGCAACAACTCGTCGTCTAGCACTTCTTTATCGTATATTACGGTATAAGGAATTTCGGCATAGGAAAGCACCAAAGTAACCGCATCGTCCCACGGCATATTACCAGAGGGAGAGTAAACTGCAATCTTGGGTGCTGTTTCCAGCAGGATTGCATCCATATTTTTAGATGGACTGCGCACCTCATCAAGGATTTGTAACGCCTGTCCGTCGGAAACTACTTCAAAGTCTACTCCTCGGATTTTTAATTCTCTTTGTGTTCTACTTTTGTCAGAAACCATAAAGGAGCCGCCTCTATAATTTAACAACCACTGCACTTCCTCTCCATTATTTAGCACCCAATAAGCAATTCCATAGGCTTTTAAATGTTCGCTTTGAGTTTCTGCATCCATCGGAATTAGAAGATAGGAAGCCCATGACGGCAAGCTTAGGAACAAGAAAAGTAGTAGTAAGGTAGTGCGAAGCATGTTTTATATACGTCTAAATTAAGTTTTAAGCTAGTTTTATTTATATCTAGAATGGGATATCATCATTTTGGTTGTTTGGCGTCCCAAATACATCACTTGCAGGAGGGAAATTATTACTAGAAGCGTCCTGATTCATACTTGAATGAATTTCCGTTGGGAATATATGGTCTTCTAAGTTTTCGAACCTTCCAAATTGTCCAACGAACTTCAAACGTATTTCATCTAAGCCACCATTACGGTGTTTTGCTACAATAAACTCTGCTTGGCCATCTGTTGGGCTTCTCTCATCGTCATCCCACTCATCGATCTTATAATATTCTGGGCGGTAAATAAAGGACACAATATCTGCATCTTGTTCAATTGCTCCAGACTCACGTAAGTCAGAGAGAATAGGTCTTTTACTTCCTGTACGTGTTTCTACTGCACGAGAAAGCTGGGACAAAGCAATTACTGGAACATTCAATTCTTTTGCTAGTGCTTTTAAGTTTCTAGAAATGGTAGAAATCTCTTGCTCTCGGTTTCCGCCTTTATGACTTCCTCCAGCTGTCATTAGTTGCAAGTAATCCACCATAATCATTTTAATTCCGTATTGCGATGCCAACCGTCGAGCTTTTGCACGTAAATCAAAAATAGATAAGGATGGCGTATCGTCTATATATAAAGGTGCTGCCTCTAGGTCTTTCACTTTAACGTTAAGTTGCTCCCATTCGTGTTTCTCTAAATTACCTGTACGCAGTGTCTCGGAACTCAAGCCTGTTTCGGAAGAAATAAGACGTGTAATAAGTTGTACGGAGGACATCTCTAAAGAGAAAAATGCTACGGGTATATTATAATCTATAGCCATATTTCTAGCCATAGACAGGGTAAGTGCTGTTTTACCCATACCTGGTCTGGCGGCGATAATAATTAAATCACTTGGTTGCCAACCAGAAGTTAGCTTATCTAGTTTGGTAAATCCAGATGGTGCACCAGACAGCCCCTCTTTATTTGCAATCTCCTCAATATTCTTTTTTGCTTGTATTACTAGGCTTTGGGCTGTTGCCACGCTGCTTTTAAGGTTCCCTTGAGAAACATCGTATAATTTGCTTTCTGCAGAATCTAACAAGTCGAATACATCTACCGTTTCATCATACGAGTCGTGTATAATTTCACTAGAGATCTTTATAAGACTTCGTTGAATAAATTTTTGTAGAACGATTCGGGCGTGAAACTCAATATGCGCAGAGGAAGACACTTTTTGTGTAAGCTGAACTAAGTAGAACTCCCCTCCTGCTACTTCTAGTTTTTTATTTTGTCTAAGTCTATTGGCTACCGTCAGCAAATCCACCGGTTCTCCTGACTCGAAAAGCTGGAGAATAGCTTCATAGATAGCTTGATGTTTTGTACTGTAAAAAGCTTCTGGGTGCAATATATCTATAGCCTCATCTACTCCCTTTTTATCAATCATCATAGCGCCCAGAACAACCTCCTCAAGATTTACGGCTTGTGGTGGTATTTTTCCTCTTTCTAAGGATATTACTGGAGAAGTTGCCTTGGTATAATCAGGCTTTGTTTGCGCTTTTTCCATAAGAATATAGTACTAATTTATTTGGTTTTGGTTTGCTAATAACATAATCATATTTAAACGATTATGACATATAAATATAAGAGTTTTATATGTTTTTTGATAAAAAATCCGAAGGACATTTGCTTCGGATTTTTTAATAATTTCAATATGGAGCTTCCAGATTAATCTTTATACACTCCAATCTTTAAGTATTTATTCATCCTGTTTTCCACTAATTTTTCTGGAGACAGTGTTTTCAATTGGTCATACACCTTTACGATTTCTTTCTCTACTGTTTTGAACGTAGCATATCTATCGCTATGTGCACCACCTAAAGGTTCTTTTATTATTTTATCGATAAGCTTATTCGCTTTCATATCTGTAGCTGTAAGCTTTAACGCCTCGGCAGCTCTTTCTTTATGTTCCCAGCTACGCCAAAGGATAGAGGAACAACTTTCTGGAGAAATAACAGAATACCAGGTATTTTCTAACATCAATACTTTATCCCCTACTCCGATTCCCAATGCACCTCCAGATGCTCCTTCACCGATTATGACTACGATGATAGGCACTTTTAGTCTGGTCATTTCCAACAGGTTTCTAGCAATCGCTTCTCCTTGTCCACGCTCTTCTGCTTCTAGTCCCGGATAAGCACCTGGTGTATCTATTAAAGCTACTACAGGAACGCCGAACTTCTCAGCAGACTTCATAAGACGCAGTGCCTTACGATATCCCTCTGGGTTTGCCATACCAAAGTTTCTGAATTGTCTTGACTTGGTATTATGTCCTTTTTGTTGTCCGACAAACATAAAAGATTGGTCGCCTATTTTACCAAGCCCACCTACCATTGCTTTATCGTCCTTAAAGGTTCTATCTCCATGAAGCTCTAAAAAAGTATCTCCACACATCGCATTGATATAATCCAGTGTATAAGGACGGTCTGGATGTCGGGATAATTGTACGCGCTGCCATGGCGTAAGATTATCGTATATTTCTTTCTTTATCTCGTTGAGTTTTTTCTCAATCTGTTTACATGTATTGGATACATCTACATCGCTCTCTTCACCAATCCTACATGCTTTGTTGTACTGTTCTTGCAGTTCCTTAATAGGCAACTCAAAATCTAAATATTCCATAATATTTTGTATCAATTGCATTCTGTACTAAGAATACAAATATATAGTTTTTGTTTCTATGACGTGCGTATTCTATTGCGCTTTCTTTCTAATACGGTTTTTATAATCCCATTTAGCACTACTGTGACTAGGATTATTAAGGCTCCTAAGTAAAAACTAGAACTCATAGTTTCTTCTTCGCCAAAAATAAGCAATGCCATTAGTATTCCATAAATAGGCTCTAAATTAATGGTGAGCATTACCGTGTATGGACTTATCCATCGCATTACATGTACCGATGCAATAAAAGCATAGGCTGTACATACCGATGCCAATATCAATAAATATGTCCAATCTGACAAAGATACCGCAAAGAAAGAAGCATCAAAACCATTTGTGAATGCCATATAAATGCTTAAACACAAAATTCCGAAACCTATCTCGTATAGCGAGATTACAGAAGCCTTATGTTCTTGTATAAGTTTGCCGTTAAGTATAGAAAACAAAGAGCTCAGCAAAGCGGCTATCAGCGCCAGAAGTATGCCTAATGCATGCTCTGTTTCTACCTTAAATATGGTATAAAGCCCAGCGATAACAAGTAAACCAAAGAACAATTCATAATAAATAATTCGTCTGCGGTAAAATATAGGCTCTAAGATAGAGGTGAAAAATGCACCTGTAGACAATGTTGCTAGGGTAACGGATACGTTTGACACTTTGATTGCAGAGAAAAATGCAAGCCAATGCGCAGAAATCAACAATCCCCCTAAAAGAAATTTAGCCAAGACCTTTGGTGGAAACGTCAGGTTTTCCTTTTGGATATACCTCACATATATAAACATAAAAACCACTGCAATCGTCATTCTATACCACACTAGAGCTTCTGCTCCAACGGTGATAAGCGCACCTAAAATTGCCGTAAACCCCCAAATAAACACAATAAGGTGTAGGTGGAGGTAGTTACGAACTTTATCGTTTAGCATTTCTTAAAAGATATAAGGCTAGAATTCCAAAAACAATATTCGGGAACCATGTCGCTAGGAAAGGAGAGAAACTACTCTTCTCTGCCATGGTTCCAAATATTTTATCAAAAAAGATATAAATCATTCCAATGCTGATTCCTATCACAAGGTTCACTCCCATTCCTCCTCGTCTTTTTATGGAAGATACCGATACTGCTATAATGGTAAGAATATAAGCAGACACGGGCAGGCTCCAACGTCTATAACGAACCACTTTATATTTATTAATATGCGAAGAGCCTCTTAATTGCTCTCTTTTTATAAAGTCATTCAGCTCGTTGAAGTTCAAGGTTTCTGCTATATAATCTACTGGCGTAAGCTCCTCTATGGTAAAATTCAGCACCGTATCTAATCGGTATTGCTTTTCGATTATATCATTCAGCTCTCCTATTGTCCGTTTCTCATAGTTATAGAGCGTATAGGTACTATCTGCATTATACACAATACGAGAAGCATTGATTTTATACTGCAATTCATTCCCATCAAAATGCTCTAAACTAAAATCATTTCCTGTGTTATTCCTTGCATTGAAGTAACTAACGTAAATATAGTCATCTTCGTTAAGCTGGCTATAAACATTTGTTTGGCTGCGATCTTTTGATCCACTCCTTTTTAAATACTCATATTTAAACTCGTTGAACCCTTTGCTAGCTTCTGGTGCTAGGTACATTCCTAAAACCAATGCAAAAATACAAATCAAGGTTGCCCCTACTAAATAAGGACGCAGGAATCTAGAGAAAGACACGCCACTGCTCAGGAAGGCTATTATCTCTGTATTATTTGCGAGTTTTGAAGTAAACCAAATAACCGATAAGAAGAGGAATAATGGAAACAGAAGGTTGGCAAAATAGATCGTAAAATTCAAATAGTATTTTGCTACCTCAATAAAAGGCACCTCATTCTCTAGGATTCTACCTATTTTCTCTGCCAAATTCACCGTAATCCCAATAGGGATAAACAGCAACATCAGCAAAGCGAAAGTTCCTAAGTAACGTTTTAATATGTATCTATCTAGAATACTAAACATACTATAGCCTATTGTCCATTTGTTTTACCATTTTATTTTTCCATTGCGTAAAGTCTCCTGCTAAAATACGTCTTCTTGCTTCCCTAACCAACCAAAGATAAAACCCTAGATTGTGAATAGATGCAATTTGTCTTGCTAACATTTCATTTACCGAGAACAGATGGCGCAAGTAGGCCTTGCTATATTCGGTATCTACCCATGTATATCCTGCTTCATCCACCGCCGAAAAGTCTTCTGCCCATTTTCTGTTTTTTATATTTATGGTGCCATGTGCGGTAAACAACATGCCATTTCTTCCATTTCTGGTAGGCATCACACAATCGAACATGTCTATTCCCAATGCGATATTCTCCAAGATGTTAATCGGCGTACCTACTCCCATCAGATAACGCGGTTTGTCTTCTGGAAGAATCGCTGTAACCACCTCGGTCATCTCATACATCACTTTGGCAGGCTCTCCCACGGATAGTCCACCAATAGCATTTCCTTTGGCATTCTTGCTAGCGATATATTCGGCAGACTCTATTCGTAAGTCCTTGTAAGTACTTCCTTGTACAATAGGGAATAACGTTTGATTGTGTCCGTATTTACTGTCTGTCTCATCAAATCGAGCCATACACCTATCCAACCACCTATGCGTTCTATGCATAGAATTGCGTGCATAGTCCAAATCGCAAGGATACGGTGTACATTCATCAAATGCCATTATAATATCTGCACCGATGGTACGCTGTATGTCCATAACGCTTTCTGGAGTAAACAAATGTCTGCTACCATCTATATGCGATTGGAACTTTACTCCCTCCTCTTTAATCTTTCTTGTATCGGATAGAGAATACACTTGAAAACCACCACTATCGGTCAGAATGTTACCATCCCAATTCATAAACTTATGCAAGCCACCTGCTTTCTCTATTACATCCATTTGCGGACGCATGTACAAGTGATAGGTGTTGCCTAGAATAACATCTGGTTTTATTTCTTCTTTCAGCTCACGTTGGTGTACACCTTTTACTGTTCCTAATGTACCAACTGGCATAAAAATGGGCGTCTCTATATCGCCATGATCCAATGTAATTCTTCCAGCTCTAGCTCTACTCGCAGTGTCTGTAGCTTTCAATTCAAATTTCATACTCTCTTTTTAAAGCAAATGCAAAGATACAAGGTTTATCGGTTTGACCTTCTATATAGATACTGGATTTTGAGATGGCCTAGCTTATGGAGATTCTCTAGAATATTCGATAGGCTCTACTTTGTAACACTTATATAAAAGGTGTATTTTTGGGCAACAAAACTATATACCTACGCAAAATATGGCAAACACAACACAAATGGAAGAACTTGTAACACAGGTACGAAGAGATATTCTTCGCCAGGTACATGCAGTAAACTCTGGACACCCTGGTGGATCTCTAGGCTGTGCTGAATTCTTTGTAACACTTTACCAAGAAGTATTGCAAACCAAGCAACCTTTTACTGTAGAGGACAAGAACGAAGATTTATTCTTCTTATCCAACGGACACATTTCTCCAGTTTATTATAGCGTCCTAGCGCGATCTGGGTATTTCCCTGTAGAGGAACTAAAAACTTTCCGTCTGCTTAACTCTCGTTTACAAGGGCATCCAACTACGCATGATGGATTGCCAGGAGTTCGAATCGCATCTGGATCCTTAGGTCAAGGCATTTCAGTATCTATAGGAGCAGCGCAAGCCAAGAAATTAAATAAAGACAACCATTTAGTCTACACACTTTGTGGAGATGGGGAATTACAAGAAGGACAAAACTGGGAAGCCTTAATGTATGCTGCTGGAAATAAAGTAGACAACTTAATCTTAACGGTAGACCTAAATAAACAACAGATAGATGGTAGCACAGACGATGTACTCCCACTAGGAAGTTTAAAGGATAAAATAGAAGCCTTCGGGTGGGATGTGCTAGATATTAAGAATGGAAATGACCTACAAGCGGTCCGAAAAGGATTGGCGGAAGCTAAGTCTAGAACTGGAAAAGGAAAGCCTGTTTGTATTTTACTTCATACGGTTATGGGCCATGGTGTGGATTTTATGATGCACACACACGCTTGGCACGGTAAAGCGCCAAACGATGAGCAATTAGAAATAGCACTTGCACAAAACCCAGTAACGAGTCTTGGCGACTATTAATTTATAAACGAGATTTTATTTAGTTTAAAGAACATGAGCATGAAAGAATATAAAAATACAGGTAATAAAGATACACGTTCTGGTTTTGGTGCGGGACTTACGGAATTAGGAAAGAAGAACCCTAATGTAGTAGCCCTATGTGCCGACCTTACAGGATCGTTAAAGATGGACGAGTTTAAAGCCAACCATCCAGAGCGCTTCTACCAAGTAGGTATTGCCGAAGCCAATATGATTGGAATGGCAGCAGGACTAACCATTGGCGGGAAGATTCCATTTACCGGAACTTTTGCCAACTTCTCTACAGGTAGAGTATACGACCAAATTCGTCAAAGTGTAGCATATAGCGGTAAAAATGTAAAGATTTGCGCATCGCACGCTGGGTTGACTTTAGGAGAAGACGGTGCTACGCATCAGATATTAGAAGATATTGGCCTTATGAAGATGTTACCAGGAATGACCGTAATCAATCCATGTGACTACAATCAAACCAAAGCTGCTACTCTTGCTATAGCAGATCACCAAGGTCCAGTATATCTACGATTTGGGAGACCATCTGTACCGAACTTCACGTCGGAGGATATGCCTTTCGAGATTGGGAAAGCGGTTAAACTACAAGAAGGTAGCGACGTAACTATTATCGCAACAGGGCATTTGGTTTGGGAAGCTCTAGAAGCTGCAAAGAAACTTAATGAAGAAGATATCTCTGCCGAGGTGATCAACATCCACACGATAAAACCTCTAGATGAGAAAGCTATTCTAGATAGTGTTGCTAAAACAGGATGCGTGGTAACTGCCGAAGAACACAACTTCTTGGGAGGATTGGGCGAAAGCGTTGCCCGTACTTTAGCACTTAGCAATCCTACACCGCAAGAGTTTGTTGCTACAAACGATACTTTTGGAGAGTCGGGAACCCCCGCGCAATTAATGGAAAAATACGGACTAAATGCGGAAGCGATAGTAACTAAAGCAAAAAAGGTTATGAATAGAAAAAAATAGTCTCTACAGATTATTTACCTTTTCATAAAAAAAGCACGATAACCTTTAGAGCTATCGTGCTTTTTTATTGAATATTTAGAACTACTCTTATCCTTCGTCTTCGTCTTTCTCGCTAACACCTATTACATGGAAGGTATAAATAAGTTGATTATAATATCCTATTGGAGTGGAAAGTGGCGGATTATTAAAAAATGCTAAACCAGACGGTACAAATACCGCACCAATACCATAGTCTTGGTAGCTAATCGTTCCATCTTCGTTTTCTATAAATCCATCCGAAGCATTAAATTCTTTCAGCGCTTCTTTTAAACCCGCATTAGTAGATTTATTATCAATTACAAAAGCTTTTGGCTCGCTACTATTTGTTTGTTCTAACAGCTCATTAGTCTCTAAATTCCAAACCTCATACGTAATATGCGCAGCTTCGGCTCCATCTACTGGCTTCCCTTCGCCTTGCGCTACTTTTAAATAGTACAGCTTATACTTCACCTCCGGTTCGTATGGATCCTCTACCATTTTATACTCTACTTGCTCGATCAGCGGTATTTTATCGCTTCCAGGAAGTATACTGTCGATTACCACGCGGTAATCGAAACCTTCCACTGGGCTTTCAAAATCCTCATAATTATATGCATAATTAGTAAGGTATTCCTCGATTTGGTTTTGTGCAGCTATTGCTTCCTCGCCTCTATCTCTAGGCTTAAGTGATTCGTCCTTGTTGTCATCATCCTTCTTACAGGAGATTACTAGTACCGATACAGCAAACAGTGCTAAGATTACTTTCTTCATTATCTAATATTTGTTGGCGGCAAGATACAATTTTCTTGTATTTTTGTTTAGCTTATTAACTTAGATTTTAATATTTATCACAAAATGAGGATTGACAAATACTTATGGGCTACGCGATATTACAAAACAAGGAGTATTGCTGCAAGAGCCTGTAAGGGAGGAACCGTAAAATTAAATAAAAAATCAGCTAAACCCGCCAAAGATGTATTTGTAGGCGATGAAATAAGTCTTCGCAGAAATCAAATAACGTATACGCTTCGGGTAATCGACATACCAAAATCACGTGTAGGCGCGAAATTGGTAGACCAGTATCGTATAGATACCACCCCAAAGGAAGCCATAGAGCAGGCAAGAGAAAACCAAAGCACCCAACAATACTATCGCGATAAAGGGCAAGGGCGTCCTACGAAAAAAGACCGCCGTGAGATTGAAGAGTATATAGACAGTAACCGCAACCCAGAAGAAGATTTATAAGCATGAAAAACACCATTATTCTAGACGATAAACAAATCGCACAACGCATTCGACGAATAGCTTACGAAATATTCGAATCGAACGTAAATGAAGAGGAAGTAATCCTTGCTGGAATCATAGGCAACGGCTATAAGCTTGCGCAGATGATTTCCGAGCAACTCGAAAGCATCTCTCCGTTGAAAATAGTCTTATGCGAAGTGCAGATCGACAAGAAACACCCAAGAGAACAGATTACTACAAGTATTCCGGTGGCTACCTATCAAAACAAATCTTTGGTTCTTATAGACGACGTGTTACATACGGGAACGACCTTGATTTATGGCGTGAAACACTTTTTAGATGTGCCACTCACGCAGTTTAAAACCGCCGTACTGGTAGATAGAAACCATAAAAGATATCCGATTAAGGCCGACTACAAAGGTATTTCTCTATCCACTTCGCTTAATGAGAATGTAGCAGTGGAATTTGCCGAAAGTAAAGCGTTAGCCCTGCTGGAGTAAAACTTGTAGTTTTTGAACCACCTCTTCTAGTGATTCGTATTCTAATTTAATCCTATGGTTTGCTTGCATATAATAGGGTGCACGCTCAAATAAGTGCTTGCGAATAAAATCTTCTAGCAGTTCCTTAGTTTCTAGTTGTGCTATTAAAGGACGCTGTTCTTTGGCTATCCACAACCTATCTACTAATACCTCTAACGGATATTGTAGGTATATACTCTTACCATTTTCCAATAAAAGTTCCATATTTCCTGCATAGCATGGAGTGCCACCGCCCAAGGCAATTACCATAGCTTTTCTTTCAGCAAGAAGTTCTTTCAGCTTTTCATGCTCTATCTTTCGGAAGTAGATCTCGCCCTTCGTCTTAAATATTTGGGCTATGGTTAGATTTTCTTGTCTTTCTATATAGGTATCCAAATCATAGAAAGGAATGTTTAATTCCTCTGCCAACAACCTACCAAGGCTAGACTTTCCGCTTCCCATATATCCAATCAAAAAATATTTCATTGTTTTTGTTTTTACTATTAGCTTTATATCAACGACTTAGACCAAAATGGCGATTATGTTTTCAAAATTAATCCTTTTATAGTTTGTAATTCCAACAAAGGCTATTATATTTGCACCGCATTGAGCAATAATAGACCTGATAGCTCAGCCGGTAGAGCATCTCCCTTTTAAGGAGAGGGTCCTGGGTTCGAATCCCAGTCAGGTCACAAAGTATCCTAGATACTTTTAATTTTGAAGTTAAACATTTCTGTTTAACTTTTTTTTTGCCCGGATGCTGGAATTGGTAGACAGGCATGGTTGAGGGCCATGTGTTCAATAGAACGTGTGAGTTCGACTCTCATTCCGGGCACAATTGAACCAAGTTTCAACCAACTAATTATCAGCAAAGTAGCAAAGAACTGATACTAATTAAAATTATCTTCTTCCTATACTAGGATTTAATGGTTTTGATTATTATGTTTGCAAACGTAAAAAACAAGACCTGATAGCTCAGCCGGTAGAGCATCTCCCTTTTAAGGAGAGGGTCCTGGGTTCGAATCCCAGTCAGGTCACAAAAAGCTTCAGAGAAATCTGAAGCTTTTTTGTTTTTTGGGAGTAGTGAATTCACTAATTCGAATACTTGCAAAACCGCTTTCTAAATCTTTTCGCTGGTGTGCGATTGCATTGCGTATCCTCAACGCAGCTACTTCGATACCAAAAGCTTTATATATAACACTAAAGGCACACGAAAAATTCGCGTGACTCGAGGAATAGCAAAATTGCTCACCTAGCCTCCAATCGTTCACCAGTTTACTTGTTTACAAGTTCACAACTAAAGCACGCCAGCAAAGAATTATAGAAATTATCAGTAAATTTTAAAAACACAACTACTTACAACATGAATATATTATACCTACACGGTTTAGATGGCAGGTTGACTGCGGAAAAGCAATCGATTCTAGAGAAACATGGAACGGTTCACGCGCCGGAGATAGATTACAGAGAGGAAGAGAATAGTATCGAAAGTCTACTTAATGATTTTAAAGACAAGAGTATTTCTATTGTAATAGGAAGCAGTATGGGAGGTTTTGTTGGTTATTATGTAGCCAATGGACTAGAAGTGCCCGCTTTACTTTTCAATCCAGCTCTTGCCTATCGTTCGGTGCATCAGGAAATTCCGAAAGTCACCAAAGTAAAGTCTCGTTTTAAATATTTAGTCTTAGGAGCAAACGATAACTTAATCATTCCAAAAGACACTTTAAATTTTATTGGAGCTTCTATAGGGAAGGATAATTATAACCTCCACATCAGACAAGATTTGGCACATCGGATTCCAGTAGATATATTTGAAGAGGAAGTAAAAGCTTTTTTTAAAATATTAAAATAGATAGTTCTAATAGGTATACGTAAAATCCTAATAGCGAAGGGGGGAGTATCTTTAAGCAGCAAGCTGCTAAAGATAGATGAGTGTATTTGTCTATGGCAAACAGCAGATGATTGTTCTGAAGCAAGCTTCAGAACGGATGAGTTGAAACTTAGTAGACTCAACCATCCGTTTTTGCAAAGCAAAAAAGATATATCCCTTTAAAAAACAACTTGTTGCTTTTTAAACTACCCTACAATTTTGAAGGAATTGTACTACACTGTTGTTATTTAAGAATTGATTATGATTTAACCACAACTAGGTTCTAAACGATTAAACAATTCACCGATTAAACGTGAAGTAACCGAAGGTTACGAAGCCAAATGAATGCTTATTAATAATTATATCCTATTCCCCCTACTCCGCTAAAAGCTCATCTAACAAATCGGTTACTCTATTTCCATGCCATCTGGCAGAACCGGTTTCTTTAATGTGGATTTTTCCGTCTTTGCCTATTACGAAAGTGGTTGGTAAAGCACGGGATTGTAGTAGTTTTGGGGGGGCGTATTCACTATAATAGATCGGGAGCGTGTAGTTGTACTTCTCCATAAACTGATTAACCTTTTCAGGTTCTTCATCGGTAACCAAATAGAATTGCACTTTATCGCCATACGAATCATATAGCTTTTGCATAGAAGGCATTTCTGCTATACATGGCGGACACCAAGTCGCCCAGAAGTTAAGAAGTACCACCTCGTCCTGTGCCTCGGTAAATGAAATGCTTTCATTTTTTGAATTTCGAACTTGCCAATCGTAATCTTGTAGTTGTGCCTTATTCTTTTTTACCGATGGTCCAATGGCAAATGTTCGCTGTACAAAGACTACAATAGGGGTACGTGTTTGTGGGATAAGCATGGCAGCGACAAACAAGGCAAATAATATATTACTCCAATGTTTTTTAAGAAACTCCATTTATTTTTGTTTTATATTTAATATGGGTTAGTAGCCCTATAGCTATAGTACTTACTTTTAATGGGCAACATCTTTGTATTTGAATCATAGGAAATACATAAATATAACCCTATATATTAATAACTGAAACTGTTTTTGCCTCCTCTAACCTATTCTTTACGTAAGGCAAAAAATGGAATTAAATATACCTAAAAGGAATTTACTACACAATGACCTGCTACCATAGTTCTATCAGATTATTGCGTTTATCTGCTGCTTCTTTTGCTTGGCGTTCTATGTCTCTTCTGGTAATGGTTTTACCCGTTTCGTCCTTCATCTCAAAATTGGATGGAAGATATCTAGAGAAAGATGCGGATGGATTTTCTTTATAATTTTTATAAGACTTGATAAACTCGTCTTTGCTGACTTGTTTGGTATTACCATCTTCTGAATCGATAGGATAGCTTTCTTTTAGTGGCTGCATGGAAGCTAAATTAAAGTGATAGTCCTTTTCTGTATCATATAATTCTAGGATAAGGCCAGGCAGTCCGTTAAACACATAAGGGCCGTCGAGAATAGGTACTTCCAAAGTAAACCATGCTTCATAATCTCTTCCTCCAAAACTAGTAGTGGCTTTAAGCGCCATATATTGTTCTATCATCTTGGACTCGTCCGTAAATTCCCATTGCATAGGCACTGCTTTTTCTTGGTAAAGAAATCGGTCTTGTGCTAGATTATGTTGCACCCATACTTCGGAGTTTTTTAAATCTTTAAACACACTAGCATTAAACTCCGATCTAGGCATATTTTCCATTGCACCGCGCATTGCACGCCAATTCCCTCTAGGTTGGTTGCGCATTACCTGCATAATGGAATCTCTATAAAACATTCCCTCACTTATATAGTTGCTAGTGGTAGAACCTGTATACAATCGATGTACTTCGTGATTTACCTCTTCCCTGTTCGTGCTATCCAATACAAAGTCTACTTCGTATCTAATTAAATATTCTGCTTCACCTTTTACTTGCGCATGGATTAAGTAGCTAGAAAATAGTAGGAGTATTAAAAGTGTCTTTCTCATAATGTTATTTTACCAATGTTCGATTTGATTATTTTTCTTTGCAGCATTATCTCTTGCTTGTCTATCTATATCTCTTTTAGTAACTACACTTCCATCTGCTTCGGTTACTCTAAAATTATCTGGCAGCCTTCTTGTTAACGAATGCCCTGGATTTTCAAGATATTTTCTATAAGCTTTGATTATTTCTTCTTTACTAACTTTTATATTTTGCCCTTTGATTTCGACTTCATACGGTTCTTTTAAAGGAGTGATAGAAGCTAGGTTAAAATGATAGTCTTTATCTGTATCATATAACTCAATAATTAAACCAGGCAAGCCACCAAACACATAAGGCCCATCTACAATAGGAACTTCTAAAGTAAACCAAGCTTCAAAGTCTCTACCACCAAAACTTGTAGTGGCTTTCTGAACGGTGTATTGGCCAATTTCCTTAACCTCCTCTGTGACATTCCAGGCAATCGGTATATCGGAATCTTGATATAGATAATGATCTAGAAGAATAGAATTCGTCACCCATACTTCTTCCTTATCAAAATCCTTATACACTGTTGGTATAAAACTAGATGTTGGGCCACTAGACGCACCACCAAGCATGGCACTCCTGTATCTATTGCCTAGCGTTTGATATATTGAGTCGCTTAAAACACTAGCTTCACTTGCATAGTAACTTACCGAAGAACCTGTGTATAGTCGATGCACTTCATTTTTCACATCCGCCCTATTGGTACTATCTAGTATAAAATCTACTTCATATCTTATTACGTATTCTGCTTTTCCTTTTACTTGTGCCTGGATTTGAGCTGTAATAACAAAACATAATACTATTAGAATCTTTCTCATGGCTCTACTCTAGCTCTATCGGATTATTTTTACTTTCTCTTGTATTTCTCCGATCGCGCATAAACTCAGCTTGAGAAATTTCTCGTCCATCGGCACCCCTAATCTCTATGGTAGCATTTGGACCTTGGTTAAGAAAAGGGTTGGAACTTTTTAGATTTTCTAAAATCTTTGCTCTTATTTCTCTATACTCTTCTTTCGAAACCTTTTCTACTTTCCCTAATTCCCAGTCTTTAGGTTCTTCCAATTTATCAACGGATAACAATGTAAAATGATAGTGGTTTTGGGTATCATATAACTCTACAATTAAACCTGGTAAGCCAGAAAACACATATGGTCCATCAGGAAGTGGGATTTCCATAGTAAACCATGCCTCGTAATCTCGTCCTGCAAAAGACGTGGTGGCTTTCTGTGTTTGATATCCTGAGTAGTCTTTACTTTCGGAAGTTATATTCCAATCTAAGGGTACTTGCGACTCTTGATAAACATAATTCTTGTCAGCTAGTTTATCTTTCACGATGGTTTTCCCTTCATGCAGGTTTTTATAAATCTCTAATGGGAAATCACTAGTCTTATGCCCAGCCTTATTCATATCAATACTGCCCGACTGCAACATACGCTCTACATTTTTTTTAATCTCATCGGCTTTTGCAGAATTATGATTCATAAACACAGAAGTTTGAGGACTCGAAAATAAGTATAGCACTTCGGTTTGCTTGGCATCTAGATTATCCCCAAATATGCTGTATTCTATACTATACTGAATTTCATATTCTGTAGGGTATACCTCCTGTGCCAAACTCACTAGAGGAAAAATACAAAATAATAGAAACCATATATTCTTTAAATTTCTCATATTATTTCAATTTAATAATTAAACTTTTACTTGTTCACTTATAACGGCACACGTAAGGTAACCAAAAACTGTCTTGGTCGCAAAACAAAGTAGGATTCCGACAAAGTGTAGTCTCCAACAGAAAGATCGCGGTACATATCTTTATTAAAAATATTAATCACGGAGAACTCCACGTCAATTTTCTTTTCAGAGAAAGTAAACCGGTACATAAAGTCGCCAAAAAAATCTTCTCTTGCCTGATTGCTCAATTTTGTTTGCAACCACTCGCCTGACAAGCTAATGGTATGTCCGTCTGCTGGATATACATACAGACCAAACTCGTGATTCTGAGTTGTTATTTTCGTATCGTTACGAAGGGCAGACTTATTGGTTCTTTGACTTATGCTTCCTGTAAATTCCGCCGTTAGCCAACGGGTAATGTCCGAGCTTAACTTTAGACTATTGGACCAAGTTTTTCCTTTATTTTTATAAAATACGTCATTTAAAAACATATCGCTTTCGCTGATGGCATAGCTAGTATTGTAAGTAAATGTAGTACTGATAGGCGAAACTAATTTACTTGCCGAACCACTAAAATTATGGGAGTCAATGGTGTTTTTACGCTCTATAAAGTCCAATACGGTAGAGCCGTCTGGAAGTGTTTTTGTGCTAGTAATCTGGCTATTATCACTTTGGCTATATCGATAATTTATACGTCCAAACCAGGTAGTAAGCGGATTTCGGTATTCCAATCCCCAAGTGCCAGAGTACCTAGAAGAGCTCGATATTGGCACATCTCGTCGATTTAAGCTACGGAAATTGCTCAGCAAATAGCCATAATATAGATTATCTATCGGTCCATAATTTTTGGAGTAGGATGCATTGACGGAGGTTTGCCAATAACTCGCAAATTTATATCGTGACCAAAACGAGGGGTTTAGGGTGAATGGCGATTTCACAGTCTTGGTGTCATTTAATTTATCTTCAATCTCATATCTATTCCACTCCATTGGCATACGCAAGGATACATCTAAGTTATCTGTTCGGTATCTAGTATTTACATGCACGAAACCTGTCATCTGTCGCCATCGCATATCGTTCTGATATTGCCTATCGGAAAGTGGTGTGTCATCCAAAATCATATGAGAATCCATAGATTGTGTAGTATAGTTGAATCCTGGACGAATATCAAAATTTATTTTGCCTAATGATTTTGTTAGTGTTAAAGAATGGTTTGCAAAAAATCGTTTATGAAATACCTTCTGCTCCAATCGGTCTATAGGCTCGTCGTTGGTCAAAATATTGTCAAAAACCCCGGGCATAATCGCCAACTCTTGTGGCGACTCGTTGTATCCGATATTGGAATTTAAAGTGACCAACTGTTTCCCTAACGAAAAAATTCTCTCGAAGTTATTGCTGATGTTAGTAAACGGATTATGCAGTCGATGTTCTTGAGGCTCTTGGTTTTGAATTATCCTAGCAAAAGCACCATCCCATTGTTTGGAAAAATCTAATTGGTTTCTAAAAAAATTAGAGCTTTCATTTCGTTCTATCGACAAGGAAGCCTCCCACTTTTCTGCTTGGGTATGCTGTTCCGTTCTGTCGTCAATTACAAAATCGCCTTCGGGCAAGGTGTACGTGGTTCTTACCCCGCCTTGTCTTTCTCTAAAATCGTTATGATAGGAGGTTTTTAAGCTATATTCTATTTCTTTTTTATCTTTATGCAATAGGTTTATCGAGCCAGCGTGTGACGTATTGTCTAGCCATCGCTTAGAAGAAAACGACGGCGCAGAAACTCCTGCAGTGGATAACCAATCCTGTCGGCGATTGGAGGATTGTCCGAAGCGGAAAGCGCGAACAGAGAACCTTCTAAACCCACTGTTCAAATCTTCGCCTGTATTGTTGGTTTGATAAGAAGCTAAGATTTGTAAGTTTTTCACAAACACCATCGGCACTATATTGGCGTACCATAATCCTGGTGAGGCACCCCCGCCTACGGTTGCATTACCAGTCGTGGTGACATTGTTTTTTAAGCGGATGTTTAGAGCTGCATTTTCTGAAGGTTCTATACTATCCAACACTCTTATAGGTTGGTGGTTTTCCAGTACCTCCACGGAGCTCACTTTGTCTGGCGATAAGTTTTTGCTGATCATTCCATATTGTCCGCCCATCAAATCCAATCCTTCTACATAGAATTTATTTATAGGTTTTCCTTGATATTGAATTTCACCTTCTGGCGAGATATCAATTCCCGGCATTCTCTTTAAAACATCTTGAATGCTTCGGTCTTTACCGCTCTTAAATGCAGCTGGATCAAAAACTAAAGTATCTCCACGCTGTGTGATAGGGGGACGGCGCAAGAATACCTCTTCCAAACTCTCAGAAACTGGCTCTAAAGCAATAACTAAATCTTGACCCTCGGCTAAAATCTTCTTTTCAAAAGTCTTATAGCCTAAAAAAGAAACCTTTAGCTGTAGACTATCGCTTTTAGGATTAAGCTTCACATGATAAGTTCCTTCCTTATCGGTGATTCCATAACCTAATATACTTGGTTTATCTATTGGGGAAAAAACTACCGTAGCACTTGTTAAAGGCTCATCGCTTTCGGCATCGGATACTTTACCTTTTATCTCTATAATAGATTGTGCACCAGCGTTGCATATAATAAAAAGTAGAATAACTAAAAGGGAAGCTAAAGGTTTAAACTTCTTCATTTCTTTGTTTTATAATAAGAGTATGGGGTTTAGACCTTAAAAACTCTTAAAGGTTTAAACAGTTTATCAAAATAATACCAAAGTGCAATATAACTAATATTAAATTGGTTTTATTTTGGAAGTAATAGATATAAAAACCCCATTTGGACTAAGTACAAATGGGGTTTTTATTATTATTTATAACTCTATTGAATTACATGTTGTTCTTTTTAATAAGGTTTAGAGCCGACCCTTCGTTATACCAAGCGATTTGTTGCTCGTTATAAGTATGGTTCACCTTAATGGTATCTTTAGTTCCATCCTTATGGGTGATTTCTAAAGTAAGTGGCTTGTTTGGTGCAAACGACTCGATATCTACAAAGTTAAACGAATCATCTTCTTGGATTAAATCGTAGTCTGCTTCATTTGCAAACGTAAGACCTAGCATTCCTTGTTTCTTAAGGTTTGTTTCGTGAATACGTGCAAAAGATTTTACCAATACTGCTGCAACACCTAAGTGTCTAGGTTGCATTGCTGCGTGCTCTCTAGAAGAACCTTCCCCGTAGTTATGATCGCCTACTACTATAGTACGAATACCTTTGGCTTTATAACCGCGTTGTGTATCAGGAACTCCAGCGTACTCTCCTGTGATTTGGCTTTTTACAAAGTTCGTTTGGCCGTTAAATGCATTCACTGCACCGATTAGCGTATTGTTAGCAATATTATCTAAGTGACCTCTGTAACGCAACCATGGACCTGCCATAGAAATATGGTCGGTAGTACATTTTCCTTCTGCTTTTATAAGCAGTTTTACATCCTTTAGCTCTTCTGGCTTGATCGGCTCAAAAGGATCTAATAACTGAATACGATCGCTTTCTTTATTTACGATTACTTCTACGCTACTTCCATCTTCTGTTGGCGCAAGATAACCGTTATCCTTAACATCGAATCCTAATGGTGGCAATTCTAATCCCATCGGTGGATCTAAGCGAACTTCTTCGCCATCCTCGTTAATCAGTGTATCGGTCATCGGGTTAAAATCCAGTCTACCTGCAATGGTAATAGCCGCTACCATTTCTGGAGAACCTACAAAAGCGTGTGTGTTTGGATTTCCATCGGCACGTTTAGAGAAGTTACGGTTGAACGAGTGTACAATAGTGTTCTTCTCGTCGCCTAGCATGTCACTTCTATCCCACTGTCCAATACATGGACCACATGCGTTTGTAAAGATGGTTGCGTTTAAATCTGTAAAAGATTTTAAGATTCCATCACGCTCTGCGGTATATCTGATCTGCTCGGAACCTGGGTTGATACCGAAGTCTGACTTTGCTACGATTTTTTTGTCTACTGCTTGTTTAGCAATAGAAGCTGCTCTAGATAAGTCTTCGTAAGAAGAGTTGGTACAAGAACCTATAAGTCCCCACTCTACTTTTAGTGGCCAATCGTTAGCAAGTGCTTTCTCTCCTAACTCTCCTACTGGTGTAGCTAAGTCTGGTGTGAAAGGTCCGTTAAGATGCGGCTGTAATGTATCTAAGTTGATTTCGATTACTTGGTCGAAATATTCTTCTGGGTTTTCGTATACTTCTGCATCACCCGTTAAATATTCTTTTACTTCATTTGCTGCATCTGCAACTCCTTCTCTCTCTGTGGCACGCAGGAAGCGTTCCATTGCATCGTCGTAATCAAAAACGGAAGTAGTAGCTCCTACCTCAGCTCCCATGTTACAAATGGTTCCTTTTCCTGTAGCGGATAGGTTGATAGCACCTGGACCAAAATACTCTATAATAGCACCAGTACCTCCTTTTACGGTAAGTATATCTGCTACTTTAAGGATAACGTCTTTTGCAGAAGTCCATCCACTTATATTTCCAGTAAGTTTTACACCGATTAGTTTTGGGAAGCGAAGTTCCCAAGGCATTCCTGCCATAACATCTACTGCATCTGCTCCACCTACTCCAATCGCAACCATTCCTAATCCACCAGCATTAACTGTATGGGAGTCAGTACCGATCATCATTCCTCCTGGGAAAGCGTAATTCTCCAATACTACTTGGTGAATAATTCCTGCACCTGGCTTCCAAAACCCAATTCCATACTTATTTGAAACAGACTCTAGAAAGTTGAATACCTCACTACTCGTTTCGTTTGCTTGCAAAAGGTCTGCTGCTGCTCCTTGTTTTGCCTGAATAAGGTGATCGCAATGCGTGGTGGTAGGTACTGCTACTTTTTCTTTTCCTGCTTGCATAAATTGTAGCAATGCCATTTGTGCGGTTGCATCTTGCAACGCAATTCTATCTGGAGCAAAGTCTACATAGTCAACTCCTCGACCATAACTCGCGGTCGGCATGCCATCCCATAAGTGGGAATAAAGTATTTTTTCTGAAAGTGTAAGAGGCGTTCCCTTCAACTCACGTGCTTTATCTACACGCTCTGCTATTTGGGAATATACCTCCTTAATCATTTCGATATCGAATGCCATAGTAATATTTTTATGATGTTGTTTTAGTGATACAAAAGTACAAAATAAAAACATCACTTGAAAGATATCAACCTATTTGGAAGATACACACCAATATTCGCAGTAATTCGAACATACCGATAGGCTAATCAAACACAATAATAGATGTATCTAGATAAAAATGATAATTTCACAATTCACTCTTGTTTTAAAAGCTAGCAATAGTCTGTGAAATTCTTTAGGAAAGGGTATAAAAAGGGAAAGGCAGGAGAATCCTGCTCTTTTTGAAAGTATTTTTGTTACTGCTTATTATAGAAGTCTTTCGTAATGATGGCTTTCTATTACTTGGTATATTTTTTAAAATGATTAGGTTTTTTAGAACAATGAGTGTATGATTTCTTTCATGCTCACCCCATCTGCTTCCGCCTTATAGTTTCGCACTATTCTATGCTGAAGTACCTCTAAGGCAACTGCCCTGACGTCTTCTTGGTCTGGCGATAATTTTCCATTAAGCGCTGCTCTTGTTTTTGCGGAGATTATCAGGTTTTGTGATGCTCTTGGTCCGGCTCCCCAATCTATATACTCTTTAACCAAGACGGTGGCCTCTTCGGTATTCGGACGAGTTTTACTAACTATAGAGACGGCATATTGCACCACATTATCTGCCACTGGAATACGTCGAATTAACTTCTGGAAATCAATAATCTCTTTGGAAGTAAACAAAGCATTTACCTTTTCTGTTTGCTCTTGGGTGGTGTTTTTTACAATATCTATTTCCTCTTCAAAACTTGGGTAGTCCAATTCTATGGAGAACATAAATCGGTCTAATTGCGCTTCAGGTAGCGGGTAGGTTCCCTCTTGTTCGATAGGGTTTTGTGTTGCAAGTACAAAATATGGCTCTTCTAACGCATAACGTTTTCCAGCAATCGTAACGCCTTTTTCCTGCATTGCTTCCAAAAGAGCCGCTTGGGTTTTGGGCGGAGTACGGTTTATTTCATCCGCAAGTACAAGATTAGAGAATACCGGTCCAGGAATAAACTCAAACTCTCTGGCTGTATTCAATATTTCGGAGCCTAAGATATCACTCGGCATTAAATCTGGAGTAAACTGTATCCGTTTAAAATCTAGTCCTAGCGCATCTGCAACAGTATGTACCAAGAGTGTTTTTGCTAATCCTGGAACACCGATTAATAAAACATGACCTCCGGAAAAAACAGCATTCAATACGTTTTCTACTACCTCTTCTTGTCCAATTATTACTTTTGCTATTTCTTGTTTAAGCTGGTTATGTTTTATTACCAACTGTTTTAATGCAGCCACATCTGACATAGATATTTTTTTATTTTATCAAGTTTAACCAATCATCTCCTAATTTACATTCGTCATAGTCTTTATTTACATGAATGTAAGTTTCTTTCACTTTCTCACTACGCCATTTACGCAATTCTTTGATTTGCTTTTGTTGCAGTGCCAGATCTTTAATTTTAACATAATCTCGTTGGTAGTCTGCTTGGTGTTCTTCGAATCGCTTGGTCACTTTTATAATTTTATAATAGCTTTTTCCAAAATGATCTCTATCGGAAATAACGGGCGACATTTCTCCTTCTTTCAGGTTATAGACTCGTGAGTTTAAATCGGAATCCAATTTGTTTAAATCAAAACGCACATCTAAGTTCTGCGGATTAAATAGCTGTCCCCCATTGGTACGAGTTTCTTTTTCATCGGAATATCTTCTAGCGGCATCTGCAAAGCTTATGTTCCCATTGGCTATTTCTACTCTTACGGAGTCTGCCAATTGTTTTGCTTCTGTTATAGCGCTTTGTGAAGCAGTAGGATATAATAAGATATGTCGTATGTCTATTTCTTGTCCTCGTATTTTATCCAAATACACAATATGGAATCCGAAGTCTGTTTCGAACGGTTCGCTAACATCTCCTTCTTTACGCAAAGAGAACGCGTGGTCTTTTAATTCTTTAGCATACGGAGAATCTCTTCGGATACTTGGAATTTTTCCGCCTGTTTGCCTGGATCCTTGGTCTTTAGAGTACAATACTGCCAAGGTAGAAAAGCTTGAATTCCCTTCTAAAACTTCGTCGCGCATTTCATTTAACCTATCGATTACCAACTGTTTATTTTCTTGAGAGATCTTTGGTTCAAAAACAATTTGTGCAAGTTCTACTTCAGTGCTAATATATGGGCGCTCGTCTTCTGGGATCTTATAAAAAAATTGACGAACTTCTTCTGGTGTAACTTGAATCGCATCGACTACAGACGATTGCATCATGGACGATAATTCATTAGCCTTATGGTGCTCGAACAACTCCATGCGTAATGCACCCATATTCTCTTTTCGATAAAACTCTACTAAGGCTTGCTCGGAACCCATTTGCTCTACCATCATGTCTACTTGTTGCTCTATATAAGATTGGATACGTTGTTCATCCACTCTCAAACTATCAACTCCTGCATGGTGTGCGTATAGTTTGTCCTCCATTAGCTTACTTAATAGTTCACAACGTGTAATTCCTTCGATAGAAATACCGCTATATTCCATTTCTAAATAAGCTTTATCTATATCGCTATCCAAAACCATATAACTACCAACCACGGCAGCAATTCCTTCCACCTTGTAGCGTGTTGCAGATTGCAATGATTTAGCTTCTTCTTTCTTTAGAACTGGGGATTGTTTTTCACCAATTTTAACTGTTCCAGTTGTATCAATGACTCCCATTTCTTGTGCATACAAGCCAAAATGGAAAACCATGGCAACTATAAAAAACCAACCTTTATGGTGCATAAACTTGAAACTTTTTGTTTTTAACCGCATCTTCTATAATATCTTTTTCTAATCTTTTTACTAATTCTAATTTTTTCGCGTTCAATAATATTTGCTTTATCGTTGGTCGTATATATTCCAAAGGTGCAATATCATTTCGCTCCAATCTATCTTCTACTTTCAGCAAATATACTCCTATTGAATCTTGCAACTCAATAAATTTCGTTTTATTTAATTCATCGGAGCTTTCTTTTAAAATAGGTAATTCTGCCAATAACACGTCTTTCTTTACCCAAACGGAATCGTTTAAATTTATTTGTTTGAACTGATAGCTTTTCCTAGTTAACTCCTCTTTATCCTCTTCATTAAATTGCTTTAAATGATCTATCACCTCTTTAACATCGGAGTACTCCTTATTTAAACTGATATACCGTATTTTTAATAGCTCATTGTTCAAATGGAAGTTTTCTTTGTTTAGCTCATAATACTGCCGTATATCCTCTTCGTTTACAACACTATCTAGCTGCTTAGAAACATAGGTGTTTTTATACGCTTCGGTAAACAGATTTCGTTCGTACTCTTTTACCATTTTTTCGAAGCGTTCTTGTGTACTATTCGGTAGGTTTACTTTGGCTTGACCAAGCAACAACTGCTCTACAGCCCACCTATTAATATACGCTTCAACTATTGCTGTACTATCCGCTCCATGAACATTCTCTGGTAATATATCCTTTATATCCTCGAAAAATAGATACGAATCGCTTACACTAGCGATAGGTATTTTTCTTTGTTCCTCACGAAACATATCACAACCTATAACTAGAAGTCCAAGCATAGCAACAACTAGCAATGGAAGCCTTATATAAGTTTGGATTTTAGTTCTTTCCATTTTTTCTTTCTTAGCTTAACCTTGTACTTTTTGTGTAACGATCTTACCCATTGTTCCTCAAATTCTATTCTATAGGCTTGTACTACGTCATTTCTAGCTGATATAAAATCTCTTTTTGCTTGTGGTATATGTTTTTGTATTACCACCACTTTATAATATTGTCCTTCTTGAATCAAGGTTGAAGTTTCTCCAGGCTTAAAGCTCTTCAACGCATGCGCATTCGATTTTTTAGTCCAAATTTCCACAACGGGCTCGATCCCGATTTCTTTGCTAATCTCCTCTATAGCAACGTTAGAATACAGCTTTTCTTGTATGTTTCTGGCAATAGATTTGTCTTTTGTATTATAAACTACTACCTCCCATCTTTCTGGCTGGTCAAATTTATGCGGATGTTGCTGGTAATATTTCTTTTGACCAATGGTATCTATCGCTGCTTTATCCCAAACTTGCTCTTGCATTAAATTGAATATTAATACGCCATTGTTATACTCCTCTACAGCCACCCTATACCCTTCATCCTCTCTATAAAGTTTGTTTCCGTACTCCTCCAAGGCTTGCTGTTTCTTAAAATCGTCAAATGCATTATGAAGTATTTGTTCGGTACGCATTCCATCCGTGGCATATTGTTCATTGTCGCTTAGAAAAGCTAAAAAATCGTTATAATAATATACCCGACTATCCAATTTAAACAATTCCTTATTATCTACATTCGATAAACGAATGGATTTCTTTTTCTTTAACAAGTAGTTGCGATCTATTTTAGCCAATAAATCTTCGGCATAGGAGTTTGATAGTTGCTCGTAGCTTAACATGGGTAAAAGCTTATCAAACTTTTTCTGATCATAAAAAGCACTCCCTACACTAGACTCAAAAAACTCTATTATTTCCTCTATCATCTCCTCTTTTGAAGGATGTGGCAGATGTTTGTTTACCTTCACAATATGCCAGCCAATATTTGACTCAAAGGGAGAGCTATAGGTTCCTTCTTGTAAAGTGTATGCTGTATCAGTAAAAACCTGTAGTCGGATATCTTTTCTTCCAAAAGGATCTAACTGTCCTCCTTTACTTTTAGTAACCTCATCTTGTGAGTACTCTTTGGCTACCTCTGCAAACGATTTGCCGGCTTGTAAAGCAGAATACGCTTTTTGGATATGCTTTTTATCTGCAGTACTGTCTTTGCTCTTCATAACCATGATGTGCGCTGCATCCAGTTTATTTTCAACCGGGCGCTCCCCATGCACTTTCAATATATGGTATCCATAACCTGTTCGTATGATCGGAGAAATCTCATCAATAGAAGTGGTATAAGCGGCGTTCTCAAAAGGCATTACCATTTGCATGGTAGAAAAATAGCCTAAATCACCCTTTGTTTTTTGCGCGTCTGGTTCTTCTGAGTATTTCTGTGCTAAATGATCGAAGGCTTCGCCTGCAATTGCTCTTTCTCTCAAAGCATTTATCCTATTATACGCCTTAATTGTATCTTTCCCATAGACGTAGGCTGGTAGGTTAATAAGAATATGGCTTACATGTATTTCCTTTTTACTGCGATTGTATATATTCTCCAAAATTGCTTCTGTTAGCTTACTCTCTTCTAAATAACGCAATGTTAAAGTTTTTCTGTATGTAGCTATATCTTGTAAATACGCCTCTTCACCATCGAGATTTTGCTGTTTCGCTTCGGCCAATTTCAACTTATAGGCAATAAAGAGATCTAAGTAGTTATCTAAGTCTTTTTGTTCTTTATCCGCAATAAGGTTCAAATTTTTCTGGTATAAACGAATAAATTCTTCTTGGAAAACAGGTTTTTCATCGATGTAGAGAAATGCTTCTTTTTCGTTCTGCGACAGAACTAATGATGGGGATAAAGAAATTAGTAAGACTACTAAAAAGAAAAAGCGTTTCATAGAATGGGTGGTTGCTAAGCAAAAATATAAAAAAGCACTCGTCATACAAGTTTAGGTTGTTAGAATTCCCTTTGCGGTTTAATACGGAACGTGTTTCTAAAGATTTATTTAATAAGAATGTCATTTTAGCCTTGAATCCAAGCTACTTTATAGAAATATATAAATAGGAAAAGTGGTTTAAAAGCAAATACTCTCAAGCCACTTTTTAATCCTAATTATATTTCTTTACTTATCGTGAATAGTTTGGTGCTTCTTTGGTAATGGTAACGTTGTGCGGATGGCTTTCGTTAATCCCAGAAGCGGTAATTTTCACAAACTTACCCGTTTCCTTTAAAGTTTCTACATCTTTAGATCCACAATATCCCATGCTTGCACGAAGTCCACCAACAAATTGCGTCATGCTTTCCTCCAAGCTTCCTTTATAGGCTACTCTTCCAACAATACCTTCTGGAACAAGTTTTTTAATATCATCTTCTACGTCTTGGAAATAACGATCTTTAGAGCCTTTACTCATCGCTTCTACCGATCCCATTCCACGATAAGACTTGTACTTTCTTCCTTCGTAAATAATCGTTTCGCCAGGTGCTTCTTCGGTTCCCGCTAAAAGAGAGCCTAGCATTACGCTATCTGCTCCAGCTGCAATTGCTTTGGCTATATCTCCTGTATATCGCACGCCTCCATCTGCAATTACTGGTACGCCAGATCCTTTTATAGCTGCGGCTACTTCAAGGACTGCAGAGAACTGTGGATACCCCACTCCAGCTATTATTCGCGTAGTACAAATAGAACCTGGTCCAATTCCTACTTTTACTGCATCGGCCCCAGCTTCTACTAAAAACTTAGCTGCTTCTCCAGTTGCAATGTTGCCAACTATTACATCTATTTCTGGATAGGTTTCTTTAATTTTTTTTAGCACTTTAATCACGCCTTCTGAATGTCCGTGTGCTGTATCTATCACAACTGCATCCACATGCGCTTTCACCAATGCTTTAGTTCGCTCCATCACATCGCCAGTAACTCCTACTGCTGCCGCTACTCGTAACCGTCCATAGGAATCTTTATTAGCATTTGGCTTTTGTGTTAGCTTTGCAATATCTCTATAAGTAATAAGTCCTAACAACTTATTACCATCGGTTACTACCGGTAGTTTCTCAATTTTATGTTCTTCCAGCACTTTTTCTGCTTCTTGCAAAGAGGTTCCTTTCTTTACGATAACTAAATCCTTAGAGGTCATCACCTCCACTAGGGGGCGATTGCCATCTTTTTGGAATCGCAGGTCACGATTGGTCACGATACCGATTAATTTCCCTGCTTTATCTATAATAGGAATCCCACCAATGCTGTACTCTCGCATGGTCTTTTGTGCATCCTCTACCGTTGCATCTATATGCAAGGTAACTGGATCTTGAATCATACCACTCTCGGCACGTTTTACTTTACGAACCTCGAAAGCTTGCTGCTCAATACTCATGTTTTTATGCAACACGCCAATCCCGCCTTCTCTTGCCATGGTAATCGCCATAGCACTTTCGGTAACTGTATCCATTGCAGCTGAGATAATAGGTAAGTTCAGCTCTATATTTTTTGAGAGTTTGCTTTTTAAAGATACCTCACGTGGTAGCACATTGGAATATGCTGGTACTAAGAGTACGTCATCGTAAGTAAGACCTTCTTGTAGAATTTTTTGGTTGTGTATGTCCATTGCAATTAAATTTTTTATCGAGGGAATCGAAATGTAGTTTCTGTGATTAATTGCATGCAAATATAAATCTTTTCTATTAGAATGCAGGCAATCCCATCAAGTTATTTATTGTTTTTCAAATAACTGATAATCGCAGTACGTAGATCGGATGCTTTCTCTTCTTTTGTCGGCTCATAAACCTTTATCAAACCTTCGTTTTCTTTCGTTAAAAATGGAATATCATAACCAGTGATTAAGAAGTCCGACATGGCCACTTTATATACCATATTCACTTGCAAAGGTTTTCCTGCTATATACCACTGCCCGTCTTTACGCTCTAAGTTATAGCGTTGTAAATAGGCCCCTGTACCATCTTTGGTTTCAGCGTAATTTAAAGATTGCTCTAACAAACCTCCTGTTATATCTACTTTAATCACACTTCCTCCAAAAGGTAATACACGGAATATATCGGTACTGCTAATGTCGCCTTTTAACTTATCATCAATTCGGATGGAGCCTCCGTTTACCAAAGCTGCATCTACTTCGTTATTATACGATGCGGCCATAGCTTTTGTTATTATCTCTCCTAGATTCGTTTGTTCGCTACGACTAGCATCATCTGTTCCATCTAATGCTTCTTTTGCGTGGTATATTATTTCGGAAGGATTATCTATAAAAGCATTTAATTCCACTTCTAAAATCGCTTGCCATTTGTCTACCACCTCCTGTGTCTTAGCTTGAGAAACTACTTTATCATTTACGGGTAGCAAAGTGGAATGAATATTGGTTTCTTTGGTCTCCAGATTGTATTGTACAGTATGTATATATACCGTTTTAGCATTGGCATCTGCTTTTGTGATTGTTCCATTTTCTGTTGGCACTAGCATATTGTAATGCTCATGTCCTCCCATGATCAGCGGAACATGCTCCATATTTTCTGCCAGGTCTTTGTCCATTCCTAAAGAAACATGAGTTAATCCAATAATGACCTCTGCTTCGTTTAATAACGCATCATACGCCTCATGTGCTGCTTCATAGTAGTTTTTGTAATGCACATAATCCTGCGGTGTAGAGTTTATCGTTACCGAGAAAAACCCAACTGGTAAGCTGTTGTCTTCATCGATGGGAACCTCTATAATATAACGTGTAGGTATCGGCGTTTTT
>DATGMW010000077.1:0-24758 GCA_035307105.1 Flavobacteriaceae bacterium | reverse complement strand
AGTGCTCCTAGCTGGTAAGTAGGCATTCCACCAAAAGCCGCGTTGGTCCAATAAGTTTCTTCGCCATGTAGTTTTGCGTGTTCTTTTTGCTGATTGGCCATACCTATATATTGTACAATATCGCTTTGGTAAATAACTTTCCCTTCTAGTACTGGACTGAAATAGGTTACTGCAACACCTGCAAATAATAATATAACAACAAAATGAGGTAAGAATCTTTTCAGTATTGCTTGCATAGTAAAATGTATACACTTACGTGTTTTATCAGGTGGATTTATTCTATTTCTTCGTATTCTACATACTCTCCTAGGTTCGAAGTATCGCCTTTTGGTTTATTTGTCTCGGGCATTTTATCAATGGTGATTTTACCTTCCTTTTGTTTTCTAGATTTTTCCTGTTGAGGTGGCGGATTAAAACCCATAGAGGCGTTTACTTTCTGCTCCAATTTACGCATTACAAACCGCATTATGAATGGGCGTGCGAATCGAAAAATAATACGCAAGGCCAAAAAAGCCAGTATGATTATTAATATTGTTTTCAAAAGTGATATTTCTTGAGTTATTGTATCAATCGCTCAAATCTACAAATACTATATAAAATATCGAGGTGCCTTCTCACAATTATAAACTAAATACTCTATATTTGGGTAAAATCTCTAGTATGAAATTGTGTTATCGCATTGTTTTTGTATTTCTTCTTTTTGTAAGCCCACAGGCTTTTTCACAATATACCGACTTAATAAATACCAATAGACCCGGGCATTCCCAAGGAGCGTATTCCGTTGGGCGAGGTGTGTACCAACTGGAATGGGGATTGGGATACGGTAAGGAAAAGCATGAATTATTAAATACAGAAACCACTGGGATGCTCACGGAATATGCCCTCCGATTTGGTGTGGTTGCCGAAGAGTTAGAGATCAACATTACTGGTGCATTTCAACAACACGATATAGAGTATTTGGATCTGGGTTACTCAGAAAAAGTTAGAAACTTCGCTAAGAATACCGTTGGAGCGAAATATTTAATTTACGACCCAAACATCAAACGCGTACAAAAAGGACCGAATTTATATAGTTGGAGAAAAAACAATCGATTCCAAGTAGAAGACCTCATCCCAGCAATATCCGTTTACGCTGGCGTGAATTTAGATACCGAAGACAATCCATTTATATATGAAAACGAATTCACTATAAGTCCAAAGTTTATGGTAGTTACGCAGAATAACTGGATAGGCGGATGGGTTTTTGTTACCAACTTCATCGTAGATAGAATCTCTACAGATTATCCTTCTTACGAATACATCCTTACCCTAACTCGCACTATGCGCAGCGGCACCTCTATGTTTGTTGAAAACCATGGAATTTTTGGAGATTTCTATTCCGATCAAATCTTACGACTTGGAGTTGCACAGTTAATAAACCAAAATTTACACATAGACGCTTCTATACAGGCAAACTTTAAGGACACCCCCACCAAAACTTATGGGAGGATTGGGTTGTCGTACCGATTGGACAGACATACCGACGATGACTATGTAGAAGAAAAAGGTTTTCTTTTCGGCCGAGAGCTAAAAAAAGAGCGAAAGCAAAAAGAAAAGAAACAAAAATCCCAACGCGAAATAGAAGAGTCGGGATTGTAAAGGGAGTAAGGTTCTAACTGCCGATGTATTATAAATGTTCGACGGCATTTTCAATCGGTTTGCGTACTTTTTCTAAGCTAGCAAAGAAGTCATCATCTGATCGAATACCGATAGGAAGTAACAAAACCGAGGCTAAATTACGCTTTTCAAGCGCTAAAATTGCATCGACTCGCTCTGGATCAAAACCTTCCATAGGAGAGCTGTCTATTCCTTCGGACGCACAAAAAGCCAGCATATTTCCCATCGTTAAATACGCTTGATTGGTTGCCCAATTTTTTATTTTCTCTGCATCGTATTCACTAAACATTTCAATCAAACGCTTTCGATATGGCTTTAGGATACTTGGATCGGTACTACGGACTTCCTCTTCTCTATTAAAATATTCATGAATATATTCGGGAGTGATTTCCGTTTTAATACAAAACACCAATACATGCGAAGCTGTTCGAACTTGGTTTTGCCCCCAACTTGCATGCGTTAATTGCTCCTTTAAGCTTTTATCCTTAACAACAAATAACTTCACTGGCTGTAAACCAAAAGAAGTTGCAGTAAGATTGAATGCTTCTACAATTCTATCGATTTGCTCCTTAGAAATAGTGACTTCTGGATCAAATGATTTTGTAGCATATCGCCAGTTCAAGGCATTTAGCAAATCTTTATTCATAATACTTATAGAGATTTTGTCTTTGCAAAAGTACAATTTATAAGGGAGATTACTTAAAAACTACTTTTATAGGAGTAATTTTTCCTTCAACTTAAATATTATATTGACTTCTTAATTACTCACGCCATACCATAGAAGCTATACTTTCTGAAGATCGGCATAATAAAATTCAGAAGCCCAAGTAGGTTGTTGCTCTTCATCAAAACAATTATCCTCTACAGCTTTATTTTTGCCGAAACTTCGCTCCAAAACACCGTTAATCTTATAGTCTATAGGTTTTTTAAAGTTTGGCCCGTCAAATACAAAGGTATGGTATTCTCCGTTTTCCCCACTCCAATCCACATCGGCTGGTAAGTCTTTCAGGAAATCCTCATCGATCAAACGACCTATCCACTCTTTCGATAGTTTATCTGCTTGCACTGCAACTACCACCGCTTTAAACCCGAGTGCAATAAAATCTTCCATCACGGACTTTGTGTTCTGTCCCCATAAAGGAAAGGTGTACTTCACTCCTATTCTATCCAATTCTTTCTCTCGATATGCTTTTAAATCTTCTAGAAGAATATCTCCAAATGCAGCGGTGTTATATCCTTCGTCTAGCAACGAACGATAGGTTTTTTCCATTTGGTTATTATAGGATTTTAAAGATAAGTCTGGTTCTAAGTGAACTTGCTGAATTTCAATACCGAGACTTTCCTCTTGTGCTAGAAGTAAGTCCGCAGAAATTCCATGCATGCTCACATGATTTGTACTTGCATTTATGGTGGTTAGGAGTTTTTTAATGGGCTCTTTCTTTTGTAGGTAATATAAGCTTAAAGCACTGTCTTTACCTGAACTCCAATGAAGAAACGTTTTTGACATTTTTATTTATGGATTAATGCTTGTACTGCTAAAACATAGGATTGCATACCAAAACCAAGTATAACGCCGGATACATGAGGAGATAAATACGACTTGTGTCGATAATCTTCCCTAGAAAACACATTACTCATATGCACTTCTACCACCGGAACTTTCAATCCTCGAATAGCATCAGAAATCGCTATCGAGGTATGAGTGTAAGCACCAGCGTTTAGTACAATTCCATCCACTTGGTCATCGGCAGTTTGCAAAAAATCGATTAGTGCACCTTCACCGTTCGATTGGTGATACACAAACTGCACTTTTGGATAAGTTTCCTCTAAGCTCTTTAGTAAATCTTGAAAAGTCTCCGTACCGTATATCTCCGGTTCGCGTTCTCCGACTTTATTCAAATTCGGACCGTTTATAATAGCTATTTTCATACTTGTAAAGATAAAAAATACGAAGGAGTAAACTTTCTTTCTCCCGCAGTTTTTCTTTTCTATGCTTTCACGCGCTTATTCTTCTAAATAATTCACACCAAATTAAGGATAAACCCGTATTAAAAATATTATTCGTATAGACAACATCAATTTTACAAGTTAAGAGACTTCCTATTACTTATTTAATATCTTTACCTCGATATTTCAGTAGGCACACTCCCGTAATATCCTTACAACTATTCCTTAGAACTAATAAGGCTTTTTTAGGATGAATAAATACATTTTAGCTGCTATCACAGCTTTTTTTATTTGGGGGTTCTTTAGCCTACCGCTACGTCCATTACAGGAATACAGTTCGGTCAGCATCCTCTTGTTTCGTGTGATTTTCAGCATTCTGCTTTTGATTATCTATGTGGCAACTCGTACCAATTACTTACGGGAAATAAAATCCGATTGGGAGAAGTTACCAAGAGAAGCTAAGAAAAAACAAACGTATTATATTATTCTAAACGGTGCTTTTTTAAGTCTAAACTGGCTTTCTTTTATCTACACGGTAAACCACGTAAGCGTACGCGCTACTTCTCTAGCCTATTTAATCGCACCTATCCTCACCGCATTCTTGGCAGTTTGGTTATTAAAAGAAAAACTCCACTCTTGGCAATGGATAAGCATTATTATAAGTGTGCTTGCTTGTATCCTACTTGCATACGACACACCCTTCGATGCTTTAGCGGCACTCTTTGTTGGTTTTACCTTTGCTATCTATCTGGTCATTCAAAAGAAGATATTTATAAAACGTAGCACCCCACTACTCCTTATGCAGCTGCTTATCGCTTTACCCGCTATTTTAATTTATGTGTGGAGTCAAAAAGAAAATTTTACTATTCCAACCGAACCTAATTTTTATATCCTCTTGCTGATAATAGCTGTTTTCTTTACCATCATTCCACTATTGCTGAATATCTATGCTCTTAAAGGCGCTAGTTCTGCAACTGTGGGAATGCTGATCAACATCAATCCGATTATAATTTTCTTGCTTTCCGTTTTCTATTGGAAAGAAGTGATTCAGGATGTTCAAGTAATCGCTTTTCTGTTGATTTTTGGTGCAGTAATTCTATTTAACCAACATCTGTTTTTTAGAAGGAGAAAGATGAAGCCAATTTCGGAGATTGGTCCCGAGTAATAGGTAGTAGCTTTGATTTGGGTTTAAGCCCAAAATTATTTCCATCCTTTAATTCCCACAGCTAAAGCAGTGGGCAATAGATATTTTTCCTTAATCCCTAACTATTACTGTCGGCTTTAGCCATAATACAAAGTCAAAAAAGCCTCTAAGAACAAGTATTATCAATAGGCTTTTAAATAGGTTGTTAGTAAAACCTCTACATATTCAATACCAAGAAAGCGATAACTCCACTTAGAAAAATCATGCCATACCCAAAGAAAATCATTTTCTTTAATTCTTTACCTCCAGCATATAGCGCTATCCCTATTTTTATAAGGGTGTTGGATAATGTACCAAGGATAATAGCATTACTTGCGATTAAAAACGTTAAAGAATCTCCTGCAAGTTTGGTAAGTGAGATGGTAATCGCGTTTACATCCGTCAAGGAAGCAATCGCAGTAGTTAAGTAAATTCCTTTATCACCAAATTGCTCGTTAGAGAAGCTGATAAACAATAGTACTCCCATATATAGCGCTGCGAAGAACACCGCTGTTCGTAGGTTCAAAGGCTTCCCTAGAGGGATATCAAGGTCTTCTTTGGGCTGCTTTTTAGCTTTATAGTTATAATATAGAGTAAGGGCTAAAGAAGTAAGAATAATTAGTGAAATCGGAACCAATAAATCCTTGAATAAAGGTGCATTAAAAATAAACACCCAGATAATTACCCTTACCATCATTACCGTAGAAGCAGCCATGATAGCTGCCATGCAGTTATGGACTAAGCTCGGTTGCTCCTTGCTCTTCTTAGCAAAAATCCAAGTAATCATGGTAGAGGAAATTATGCCCCCAACAATTCCGGTTAGAAGAATACCATAATCTTTACCAAATACGCGCATCAGAATATACCCGATAAAACTTAATCCAGAAGTTAGAAGTACGATTAATCCCACTTCCCTTAGGTTGATTACATCATACGGATCTATAGAGTAATTGGGTAAAAACGGAAAAATCAACAGCGCTATAACCCCAAATCGAATAACGGCAACTAGCTCCTCGGAGGTAATCGTTCCTATAAACCTATGCAATCGGATTTTGGAAGATAACAAGCCTACTACTATCATAGTAATCGCTAAACTTATTTCCATAAACCCAAGGAACGTTAGCATTCCCAAGAAAAAGGAGATAATTACCGATAACTCGGTAGTACCCCCTGCATCGTCCCTATGCACAACAAAATAAGAGAAGCTAACCAACCCAAATAGACCAATTAAGCTTACCACCAATATCCATGGGCTTATCATGTAGTACATCATCATGGATAAGAATGCCAAAAGTACCACCAAGATAATGGTTCGAATTCCAGCAAAAGGCTTAATAGTCTTGGTCAAAGCTGCATGCTCTCTTTCCAATCCTATCAAAAAACCAATCCCAAGCCCAACTACCAAACGGATTAGAAACTCCATTTGGGTCAATTGAAAACTCTCATGATTAATTAATAATTCCTCCATAAGCTTAGGTAAAACAACTTAAATTTTCGTGTAAATATACTCAAGAATCCTATCAAATTCCCATGAGTACACGAAATAAGGTTGCTCTGATCTTTTGTTATACTAGGCTTCTAAGCAAAATCTATTTAAAAATGTTTTTTTATAGAAACAGTAGGGTAGTATTCTTTCAGAATTCTAGAGAAGACGATTTTTACTATGCAGAAATGAGTAGTTGAGTGAAATTAATTAAAACCCATCCGTTGCGAAACTTGCTCCGAAACTCTTCTCTTCCGTTTGCCATAGGCAGATGCAATACTCTATCAGTACAAAGCTTGTTGGATATAAGTATTCTTTTGTTTTAACCACCTAGTAGTTTAGAATAAGTGCTATTACTTACTACCCTAGTCGACCAATGCTTCCAAGTTAAATCATAACACTAAAAGCAAAAAAACTCCCCTTACATAGAATCATTTTCTATACAAGGGGAATTTCTAAATTACATTTGATTTAAATTTAAACCCTACTGCATAGAGTTCAAATACTTATACAGTTCGCTATCTGTGGAAAGGATGATAGAGGTTTGCTCATCAAACGTTTTCTCGAAAGTTTCCATAGATTTTAAAAACGCATAGAGTTTTCTAGCATCGGCGGACTGATTGTAAGCTTCGGCATAAATAGCAGCCGCTTCGGCATCTGCTCTACCTTTTATCCGCTCTGCCTCTTCAAAAGCTTTAGATTGGATGGTTTTCAGGTCTCTTACCTTTTGACCATTGATTTTAGAAGCTTCTCCTTGTCCTTCCGATCGGAATTTATCCGCGATACGGAAACGCTCACTATTCATCCGCTTAAATACATTTTCACGTACTTCCGCCACATAGTTCAGTCGTTTTATTTTAAAGTCCAGAATTTCAATCCCCAAATCGGAGGCTCTTTCATTGGCGGTTTTTAAAATCATCTTCTCTATTCTTTCACGTCCTATCTTAATGTCGATCAACGTATCGGAAGAAGGTTCGGTAAGGGTGTCAGTTACTCTTGCTGTTCTATTGCTATTTCTAACCGCTTCTACCAAATCATGATTGGCGATATAATCTCTTGTTTCTCCATCTAAAATATCGTTCAACCTTGACTTTGCACCCCTTTCGTTGGTCAATCTTTTATAAAACTGAAGTGGATCGGTAATCTGCCAACGCGCATAGGTGTCTATAAAGATAAACTTCTTGTCTTTTGTTGGGATTTGATTGGCATCTCCATCCCACTCTAGATAGCGTTTATCAAAGAAATTAGCATCTTGTATAAACGGGATTTTAAAATTGATTCCTGGCGTGGTTACCGCCTCTCCAATCGGTCTACCGAATTGGGTGATAACCACCTGTTCCTTTTCATCGACTATATATGCACTAGACATAACGCCAATAAGTAGCAGTACTATAGCTATTCCTGATATAATTAATTTTTTCTTCGACATAATTAATTTTGTTTTGGCGTGTTTTTACTTTGCATTTGCATCTGTAAGAGCGGCAACACATTATTTCCCTCTCCATCGGTAATAATTTTATTTCCGAGTTTAGGAAGTACTTTATTCATCGTCTCTAAGTATATCCTCCTTCTAGTTACCTCTGGTGCTTTGATATATTCTGCATACAAGTCATTAAATCTAGAAACTTCTCCTTGTGCATTATTCACTCTTTCTGCTGCGTATCCTTCCGCCATTTGAACCGTCTCTTCTGCTTGTCCTTTTGCTCTTGGGACTACTTTATTATATTCGGACTCCGCTTCATTGATTAAAGTGGCTCTTTCCTGCTGTGCTTAGTTTACCGCGTTGAACGCTGCTTTTACCGCATCTGGAGGATTTACATCTTGCAAGACTACTTGGTCAACTTTAATACCTAGAGAATACTCGTTACTCAATTCCTGAACGATTACTTGCACTCTACTAGCCACTTCAGTCCTTCCCACGGTCAACACCTCATTTACCGTGCGATCTCCCACTACAAGACGCATAGCCGCTTCGGACATATAACGCAAAGTAAGTTCTGGGTTCTTTACTTTAAAGAGAAAATTATAAGGATCTTCAATTCTGTATTGCACTACCCACTCCACATCGGCAAGGTTTAAATCACCGGTTAGCATTTGGGACTCATCCTGTGTGTTTCCTTTACTATAACTGGTTTTAAGGCCACGAGTATCGGTAGTTCTGAATCCAAATTCTAGCTTTTGTTGACGTTCTACAGGAACCTTGTATACGGTTTCTGCAAAAGGGATCTTAAAGTTAAGACCTGGATCTACGGTTCTTACGAACTTTCCAAATCTTGTGATTACGCCAAGCTCTTCTGGTTCTATCTGAAAAAAAGATCCAAAAACAATAACCAAAGCTACTACTCCAAGAATAATGGCTTTTCGATATTGCTGGAGGGTTTTTCCTAAATTTTGTAAGGGTTCTGGAATTTCAAACCCTTCATTTGCATTATAATTCATCTATGATTCTTTAGCAATTAATGAAGAAAGTTGCTTTTAAGCTAACTTTTATTTTAGAAGTGCAAAAATACGAATATTTGATAGGCTTTTCATTGTGATTCTTAAAAAAATACAAAATTACTCCTCAATCTATAAGCCTTTATAGCAACGTGATTTTTTAATCGCAATAAGTGATGCGTAATGCGGGATAGCGAGACCTCGATACAAGTGTGAGAAGCGTTATGGCGTTATGAGGTTATGGGCTTTGCTTCGCAAGCCTAGCGTTATGACGTTATGAGCTTTGCAAGCTTAACGTTATTAGGTAATCGCCTTATGTGTTTAATCTTCAAAAGGAACTGAGTATATTGAGTAGTACAATTCCTTCGGAATTGTAGAGTAGTTCCTAAAACAACTAGTTGTTTTAGGAAAGGGTATATCGGTTTTCCTTTGCAAAAACGGATGGCTGAGTTTTTAATTTTCTCCAAATAAAAGGAATTAATTACTTATTAGGAGTGTTTCTTATCCGTACCGGGCTTCGAGTACCTCAGCCTTCAAGCTTTACTCATCGAGCCCTGAGACACTCGAAGGATGGGCTACTTATCAACCTCATGCTTCAAGAGCAGTTCGTTTTTACCTCGAAAAATCGCATAGTGCAGTTTAGTAATAACTCATCCGTTCAGAAGCTTGCTTCTGGACACTCACCTGTCAGTTTGCCATAGGCAAACGCACGCATCTATCTATAAACAGCTTGCTACGTATAGATACGCCACTTTCCCTGTAAAATGCAATGCCACTAAAAACAAAAAACCAACGGCTTCCCGTTGGTTTTGATTTTGTAGCGAGAGGGGGAGTTGAACCCCCGACCTCAGGGTTATGAATCCTGCGCTCTAACCACCTGAGCTATCTCGCCATTATTTTTGTGGTTGATGCTTGTTTTTGATACCAAACAAGACTTATCCTTATTTTGCGATGGCAAATATAGAAACAAATATCTATCCCACAAACATTTCTACAAAGAATAAAACAAAGACTTTCTACTTCTGAATTTTCCGAATAAATCCTGCTTATCCATTCGTTATATAACGCTTTGAGCACTAGCGATATATAACAAATTGCCTTTCGAATTTTATCAAAAAGCAATTTATATCTTTTATGAACATTATTATTATTTCTCGCCCAACAGTACCAAAAGCTCCTCGAAACTCTGACTAAATTGGTCTCCCGAAATCATATTCTTGACCGTGTAATTAGATGCAGCTATCTCTTTTGTACCGCAAAGCACAACGTAAGGAATATTCTTTCTATCGGCATAAGTCATCTGTCTCCCCATCTTTCCGGCATCTGGATACATCTCCGTTCGCACACCATTTTTACGTAGCTTAGCAACTGTTTGCATAGCATAGGCGGCTTCTTTTTCGCCAAAGTTTATAAACAAGACTTCGGTTCCTTTTACCACCGTATCTGGAAACAGCCCTAACTCTTCCAATACTAAATAAATTCTATCTAGACCAAAGGATATTCCTACACCACTCATATCTTTCATTCCAAAGATCCCAGTAAGATCATCGTAACGGCCGCCTCCACCTATACTACCAAGCTTTACTTCTTTAGGTGCTGCAACTTCGTAGATAATTCCTGTATAATAATTCAATCCTCTTGCCAGTGTAATATTCACTTCCAGCACAGATTTCTCAAGTCCCACCGCTGCTACTTGCGCAACTACATACTCTAGCTCGGAAACCCCCTCTAATCCTATCTCCGACTCTTTAAGCAAATCTCGTAACATCTGCAGGTCTTCTTCCGCTGTTCTACCTGTCTCGAACAAAGGTTGGATGGTTTGAATTGCTTTTTCACTTATCCCACGTTCTAGCATTTCCTTTTTAACACCGTCCTCCCCGATTTTATCGAGTTTATCAAGAGCAACCGTAAAATCTATCAGTTTATCTTCCGCTTGAATCACCTCAGCTAAGCCGCTAAGAATTTTTCGGTTGTTTATTTGTATTCGCACTGGTACACCTAATTCGCTAAAAGCAGCATCGTATAACTGGACGAACTCTACTTCCTGCCAGAGCGACTTAGAACCGATTACATCGGCATCACACTGATGGAACTCTCTATAACGCCCTTTCTGAGGTCTATCCGCTCGCCAAACTGGCTGTATCTGATAACGCTTAAACGGAAACACCAAATCGTTTTGATTCTGCACTACATATCTTGCAAAAGGCACGGTCAAATCATATCGAAGTGCTTTATCGGCTATGCTAGCACTTATTTTATTTAAATCTTTCTCTTCATAGGATTTTGGATCCACTTTTCTTAAAAAGTCGCCACTACGCAAAATTTTAAATATTAAGCGATCGCCCTCCTCCCCATATTTTCCCAATAAGGTTTCGCTATTTTCGAACGAAGGCGTCTCAATCGGTTCATATCCAAATCGGGTAAACCACTTCTGAATGGTTTGGGAAATATAATTTCGCTTGGCAACTTCCTCTGAATTAAAATCTCTAGTCCCTTTTGCTAATGTTGGTTTTATACGCACGTTAAAATATATTTATATTTTCAAAATAATCTCTTTCAAAAAATGATTTTGAAGCCTCTTAATTCGCTCCATAAATCGGATGCAAATATACTACAATTCGCAGCCTTAGTTCCCTTTATCTCCATTAAAAAATATAACCGTTGGAATCGATTTCGATTATTTTATCTTTGATTAACCTCCAAATTAATTTTTATAAGAGCTTCGAAAACGAAAATTTAACCTTACAAACCTTTATTAAATCATTAAATTAGATTCGTTAGTATAACAAACTGAAAATAAACATGTTATGTGTATATATGCAATTACACCTCTTTTTCATTAACACTCAATACTTTTAATCAATCAATTGTTTACATAATCACACCTAAAACACTCATAATGCGGCTATTATATATGCAATTTTATCTTAAACAAAGAACTTATTCAAACCGACGCATGACATACTGACACTGCAAGATTTCCTATGATATTTCACCTATATACCCTCTTATTTTATGCAAAGAAAAAGAGGAATTAAAAATCTCTAGTCTTATGTAACAAACCGCTACTCTTCTCTACTAATAGGGTAACAATTCTGAAACTATATGCTAAATATTTTCCGTGAATTGGTGGCAATGGCCCTCCAATCTATCCGCTCTCAAGCTCTCCGTACCAGCTTAACCATTGCCATAATCGGCATTGGAATTTGGGCGTTGGTTGGAATTTTTGGTGCGATTCATGCTATTCAAAACAGCATTTTAGACTCTTTTAGTTCTATGGGAGCCAATACTTTTTCTATCACAAGATTTGATTCAGAAACGCGTTTAAGTGGCGAAATGAAAGTAAATCCTATTATCACTTATCGCGAAACACAGCGATTTATGGAGGATTATGATGTCACTGATGCACGCACCTCGGTTTCATTTGTTGGAACGAACAATGCAGAAGTGAGTTTCGAAAACAAGAAAACAGAGCCAGAAGTAAGTGTTATAGGGATTAATGAAAATTACTTAATCAACTCGGGATTGGAATTGGAAAGCGGACGAGACCTGAGCCAGTTCGATGTGCAAAACAACCAAACCACCTCTATTATAGGTGCTGATTTAGCAAAAAGCCTCTTCGGAACCACCGACCCTATCGGAAAGATTATCAATGTGCGAGGCATGCGACTTACAGTTGCTGGCGTATTGAAGTCTAAAGGTGGGAGTTTCTTTGGAAACAAGGACTACAACCTACTTTTGCCCATTAATCTAGCAAGAGGCATGTACACAAACCCAGATATTAATTTTAATATTAGCGTGTATATCCCAGACAACATGATGCTAGACGACAGTATGGATCAGGCTATTTACACCATGCGCAATGTTCGCAACAGAACACCAAGAGACGCAAACAACTTCGGAGTCCGTAAAAGCGATGAATTTCTGCGTATTCTAAAGGAAAACACAATGGTACTACGGATAGCAGGTACCGCCATTAGCATCATCACCATTTTGGGGTCGTCGATTGCATTGATGAATATTATGCTCGTTTCGGTTAGCGAAAGGACTAGAGAAATCGGTGTACGCAAGTCTCTTGGTGCTAAAAAACGTCATATCTTTCAGCAATTTTTTATAGAAACCTTGGTCATAAGCCAACTTGGCTGTTTATTAGGTATTATTATGGGAATATCTACGGCAATGATCTTTGCAAAACTATTTGATTTCGCTATGGCAATACCTTGGACGGTAATCATCGTTGCTATTATTATAGCTTTAGTAACCGCTCTTCTAGCTGGGACTTATCCTGCAAAGAAGGCTGCAAACTTAGATCCGGTAGAGAGTTTACGATACGAGTGATTCCTCGATAGCACGATACAGGATTCCTTTGGATATCTCTGCACCTTGGCGGATGAGAGCAAAAACATCTTGCAACTTATCTTCTCCAAACTGCTTAGAACCACGTCGAATTTGCACACTCTCGCCGAGCATATTCTCTTTTAACCATAGGAATCCCTCTTTGGTGGTAACATCCACACGCTTGTCTAAAATCTGAATGATAATGGTATGCATCGCCTCCTCCCCAATATGAAATAGGAAAAGATAATCCGGGGCGATATTTTCTAGATAAGTGACTTTTTCCAACACACGTTCCCACACAATATCGCTAAACAAATCCAATTGCTTCTCTGCCACATCAGGCTTCTCTGCTATAATTTTCACCCACATCTGTGCATCTATAGACTGAGTAGCTAGGAAAGTGGCAAACTCTTCGTGCAGCTCGTCTAATTGTTCTTTGGTCAATCTCTGGTATTTCATAGCTTTTTATTTTTCTGTCTACAAGTTTATGCTGTAAATTCATGCAAAAATACAGTTTTTTAAACATCTAAAGAACAGAAAGCACCACTCTACTCCTTATTTAATTTTAATTAAGCCTAGCTAAATCGAATCTAAACAATTCTTCCTATTTTTATAGGACTGTAAATCTATATAGCATGCAAAATAACGACCTCAGAGACTTAACCGATGTAAATCAACCATTAGATCACGTCAAGTTTTCCGAACACTCAGAAGAAGAAAAGCGCTTGGCGGAAATGATTTTATTGCGACAAGTAGTTCGAGAGTCGCATAGGATTCGCAAACGCGTAACCTATTCCCTACTCATTCTCTTGATTCTTGTTATAGCTCTTTTATTAATACTTTTTAACGAGTCTCTACTTTAAAATCCTTTTTTAATGCAGAAATACACGTTACTTTAAAGTTAAGCATTTCTATTTTTCTTATCATTCTACCACTACATAAATTTAATTCATTCCTAGATTCAACTTACAAATGAGCTCCCATAAAACAGAGCTTTCCACACCTCCGCAGTGAACTAGGTTTATCTATTCGACGTACTGGGTTCGGGAGTTTAGCTCAATTTCCCATCTGCCGAAACAAACGCTAAGCAGGATTACGCTAAATAGTTAATTTAATGCTCAAAAAACCATTCTACTCTTGTCAATCAAAATATTTATTGTATATTGGTATTATAAATAATCATAAAAACAACAAAACATGAAAAAAATTACTTTAACATTTTTTATCGCAGTCTTAGCTTGCTTTGCTATGAATGCACAAGTAGAAGTGTATTTTGAAGGCTTTGAAACGGAAGACCTATCTGAATGGACTCTTCATGATGTAGATGGAGATGGCTTTAATTGGGGAGACATGTTCCAAGTAACAGACGGAAGTGGAAATGCTGTTTCGCCAGTCTCACTCATATCGAGATCTTGGCAAGGAGGTCCATTGACGCCAGACAACTGGGCAATAACACCTGCAATCGATTTAACCGGAGCTTCTGGTTCTGCCGAACTTACCTGGAAAGTAATGGCTGCTGCAGCGGATTGGGATAATGAGAACTATAGTGTATACGTTGCAACTAGTAACGAAATAGCGGATTTATTAGTTTCTGATGTCACTTTTACTGAAACCTATGATGATCCAACTAATCAAGGAACACAATATGAACGCACGCTAGATTTATCTAGCTTAATGGGTGAGGTTGTGTATGTTGCTTTTAGACATCACGATGTTACCGATATGGATTGGATCTCTATAGACGACGTAAAGGTTACTGCAGAAGAAATTCTATCAGTAGACGACAATGAGTTCCTAGGATTCAACTATTTTGTGAATAATAACACCTTAAATCTTTCTTCGAATGATGCAATGCAAAACATAAGCATCTACAATATTATAGGAAAGGAAGTAGTTATGAAAATGCTTAATAACAACCAAGAGACAATTGACATCTCTGCGCTACAACCAGGTATTTATATTACAAAAGTAAGTATTGATGGTGTAAGCAAAACTTTCAAAATCCATAAAAACTAAATTTACGTTTTTATAACGATTTAAAAAGAGTGGCTTTAAAGCCGCTCTTTTTTATTTCTAGCTCTTATATATTACGCAGATCGCTCCAAGATGCTATGCATCTATCTACAACATCCACTCTATATATCCATCATATATACCCATCATCGTCATCTTACTCTATCTGCTAGTTGCAGCAATGCAATGGCTCAAAACATCTCTATATACTTCCTTAATCGAAAGCTAATATAGCCACCTTCTTTCTTATCGATGTACCGACAACTTACTGGAGTAAAGTTCTCGATGAGCACCTCAACTCTCTTTCTTATATCTTGGAAGCAAATTTTAAATGGCCGGAAAATTGCATAACTTCTTAAAAACTTCTCTTTGCATGCATGAGCGTATATCGAAAAAATGCATTTCATTTGTTTTTCGCATCAATAAAACACTTTTTTAGTATTTTATTTTACTCTAAGTTTTTGTAAGCTAATCGATTGCATAATCTTTTGCATTTTACTCAAAAAGAATCTCTCTTATTTGTTGTGAGATTGTAAATTTAACCTTTATATTTGCATCCATAATTGAGTAATTAATTATAACGGTAGCGTAACTCAGCTGGATAGACCATCCCGACTCGTCGGGATGGTCGAAGGTTAGAATGCGAGTGTAATCAATCACTATAAAAATGGTCGCGTAGCTCAGCTGGATAGAGCACCTCCCTTCTAAGGAGGCGGTCGAAGGTTCGAATCCTTCCGCGATCACTTCTACACAAACCCTTGATATCAGTGTAATATCAAGGGTTTTTTCATTTCTAATTATACATCATTTTTTACAATCGTTATTGTTCCTAAAAGAATGCTTAATTTTAAGTATCCAAACCTATGTTACTTATTTAAGCTTATAATATGTGTTACGTTTATATTCTTTACAGCTTTGAATTAGATAAATATTACGTTGGACATACGTGTGATACTATAAAAGAGCGTATGCGTATGCACCTTTCAAATCATTCTGGATTTACTTCTAAGACGAAAGATTGGATTGTTGTATACTCAGAGCCTTACACCGATAAATCAACGGCATATCGTCGGGAAAGGGAAATAAAAGCGTGGAAAAGCAGAAGATTAATAGTAGCGTTGATAGAAACCTCAGAATGAGGCTAGTGAGATTAACCTGATGTTAGTAGCGTCAAGCTCTGCTAGATAGAGCATCCCGACTAGTCGGGACGATCGAAGGTTCGAATCCTTCCGCGATTACGAAAATACCCTGCTGAAAAGCAGGGTATTTTATTTTTAGATTATATGTTGAATTCTTTCTTACACAACACATTACCTCTCTACGTAGTTTAGTTCCTAGTTAACCCCTACTTTTCAGAATTTCATTCTGCTGCTGTAGCAACTTCTCAATATTTGCTAGTAATTGTGATTCTTCGGAAATAATCTTCTCTTCTACAACTGGTTCTGGTTGCGGCTGTGGTAAAGGCGACTCTTCCACGACCTCGGGTTTTTTTACACCTTCTAAAGCTTCTTTTAGCTTATCGGTTTCTGTACGAATCCTTGCCTGATAAGCTTTCTCACGTAGGGTGTTGAAAAATTTAATAAATACAAAGACCGTTAATGCGATGATAAAAAAGTCGATTAACGCTTCGATCAGCGCACCATACTCTATCGCAATTTCCTCTACTCCCTCTGCTGCATGGCGGATAACATATTTTCTGTCGGATATATGAACACCATCGGTCATAGCTGATAGTGGCGGCATAATGACCTGCTTTACCATAGTATTCACCACTTTGTTAAAAGCTGTACCAATAATGATACCCACCGCCATATCGAGCATATTACCCTTTACAGCAAACTCTCGGAATTCTTTAAAAAACGAGGTTCTAGGTTTTTTATCTGACTTTTCTTCCTTCATTCTACAGAGGTTTATTCGTCAAACAGTTTTGTCTGGCTGTCTTTATCATCCCCTTTGGACTTTGTCTGTGTCATCGCTTCTACCTCTTCCTCTTCCTCCGTTTCTTTCACCGGCGGCTCTAGTGGTTCCAAAGCATTTATCTCTAACACTTTATCTTTCGTTAGTTGGTTTCCTAATGTCTGAATTCCTCTTACGGCAATAAACTCTTCTAGATTTACCTTTAGGTTATCTTTTCGATCCTTATTGCGTTCTTTTACAAAGATCACTTCTGCCATTGGGCGGTAATCTGTAAATACTATTTCCAAATAGGATTTCGAGTGGTCGGAAATAATGCGTTCTTCTTTATCTGGATTCTCTACTAAGAATCGTTTCACATAGAATAACTCTCTCTCTCCGTCCCAGTAAATAAGCGATATTGGTTTCTCTGGATCCCATTTTTCCAACACCACCATATTATCTTCAAAATGCAGGGTTAGCTCTGGAATAACGGTACGCAAAAGTCCTTTGTTATTGATTATTAGCAATCGATCTTCGCTGGTGAACTCTCCAAGTAAATCGCCTCTTCCATCTACGTTCAATCGGCGTACCGTATCGTCAAACCAAATCTTTCTTGGTTTTAAGGTTGAAAGTCCTTCCTCTTTAAGTTCTATTTTTCTAACAGGGTGACGACTGGCAATATTTCCTTTTGCAGTACGTCCTCGAACTTCTAGCTCTGCGAAGTCCAAATCAAATTTTAAGCGCTTTAGCTTTGCTTTTTGACGTAGATGTATGGTTACAAGTTCTGCCTCTCCGTTTGGATTTGCAGTGAAGTACAAGACTTTACTGCCTTTGGTTCCAGCGGTCATATCGTATTCTCTATCGCGTATGGCAGCTGTTACTGCAAATCGTTTTACGTGACTCCTACCAGCCTTCCCATCTCTATAAATCATATTATAAATCGTACGCTTATCGCCGCGTTTAAAAATGGCTACGTGAATGATATTCTTACCTATAAAGGTTTTTGAATCCACCTTGGTCACCATCATCTTTCCTTCTTCGGTAAAGACAATAATATCGTCTATATCGCTACAGTCCAGCACATATTCATCTCTTCTCATGCTGGTGCCTATAAACCCTTCTTCTCTATTAACGTAGAGTTTCGTGTTTCTGATAACTACCTGCGTTGCTTCGATATCCTCAAAAACTCGGATCTCTGTTTTACGCTCTCTTCCTTTTCCGTAGGTTTCTTTTAGTTTCTTAAAGTAGGCTATAGAATATTCGATTAGGTTTGCCAAGTTGTATTTTACTTTGGCTATTTCCTCCTCTAATGCTTCTATTCGCTGCTGTGCTTTGTCAATATCAAACTTAGAAATACGTTTGATGCGAATTTCGGTTAGTTTTACAATATCCTCTTCGGTAACCTCGCGCTTTAGGTGTTTTATATGTGGCTTCAAGCCTTTATCTATCGCTGATATAACCCCTTCCCAGGTAGTTTCTTCTTCGATATCGTGGTAGATTCTATTCTCTATAAAAATTCTCTCTAGAGAAGCAAAATGCCATCTATTCTCTAACTCTCCTAAATGAAACTCTAGCTCTTGCTTTAGCAGCTGCACCGTTCTATCGGTAGAATGACGTAACATATCGTTTACACCGATAAAAAGCGGCTTATTGTTCTCTATAACACAAGCCAATGGAGAGATAGACACTTCGCAATTAGTAAATGCGTAAAGAGCATCGATGGTTTTATCTGGCGAGATATCATTCGGCAGGTGAACCAATACTTCTACATCGGCTGCCGTGTTGTCTTCAATTCTTCTTACTCTTATACTTCCCTTCTCGTTGGCACGTAAAATAGAATCGATTAAGCTTCCTGTGGTAGTCCCATATGGTATTTCAGAAATACGCAAAGTGTTCTTATCATCGATGTGAATTTTGGCCCGACAGCGAATTCTTCCGCCACGTAGACCTTCGTTATATTCGGACACATCGATCTCTCCACCTGTCAAAAAATCTGGATAGATTTTAAAGTTTTTACCTTCTAGATGACTTATAGAAGCGTCTATAAGTTCGTTGAAGTTGTGAGGTAATATTCTTGTTGATAAGCCTACTGCGATACCTTCGGCTCCTTGCGTAAGGAGTAATGGAAATTTAACCGGTAGATTTATTGGTTCTTTTCGTCGGCCATCATAGGTTGCTTGCCATTCTGTAATCTTAGGTTCGAACAGCACTTGAAGGGCAAATTTAGACAAACGTGCTTCTATATATCTAGGTGCAGCGGCTCTATCTCCCGTAAGGATGTTTCCCCAGTTACCTTGCATATCTATAAGCAAGTCTTTCTGTCCTATTTGCACCATGGCATCGCCAATACTCGCATCGCCGTGTGGGTGATACTGCATGGTATGCCCAACTAAGTTCGCTACTTTATTGTACCGCCCATCATCCAAATCTTTCATAGACTGCATAATACGTCGTTGCACGGGTTTAAACCCGTCTTCTATGGCTGGCACGGCACGTTCTAATATTACATAGGAAGCATAATCTAGGAACCAATCTTTATACATTCCCGAAACCCGCTTAATGCTCTCTTCCTCACCTGGCATTTGCGATTCGTTCGAATCTAATGGATCGTTTTCCAATGTATTGTCACTCATATTATATAATTGCTATTTTTTAATTTATAGAAAGGAAATTACTCTTCCACAGTATCTAATTCTACTCTTAAGTTTTCAATAATAAATTCTTGTCGCTCTGGTGTATTCTTGCCCATATAGAACGACAGCAAGCTTTCTAACTCCAAAGCTCTATCGAGCATTACTGGGTCTAAGCGGATGTTCTCGCCTATAAAGTTCTTGAACTCATCTGGAGATATCTCACCCAATCCTTTAAATCGAGTGATTTCTGGATTTGGTTTAAGCTTTTCTATCGCCTCTAAGCGTTCTTCGTTGCTGTAGCAATAAATGGTTTCTTTCTTATTGCGCACGCGGAACAATGGTGTTTGTAATATATATACGTGGCCTTCTTTTATAAGTTCTGGGAAGAACTGTAGGAAGAAAGTAATGATCAGCAATCGAATGTGCATTCCATCAACATCGGCATCCGTAGCTATTACCACATTATTATATCGTAAATCCTCTAAGGAATCTTCAATATTTAATGCGGCTTGCAACAGGTTAAACTCTTCGTTCTCGTACACGATTTTCTTGGTCATGCCATAGGTGTTCAAGGGTTTTCCTCGCAAGGAGAATACCGCTTGGGTATTTACATCCCGGCTTTTGGTAATACTACCACTTGCTGAATCTCCCTCCGTAAGGAACAAGGTACTTTCCAAACGCCTTTCGTGCTTCATATCGCCAAGATGCACTCTACAATCTCTTAGTTTCTTATTATGCAGGCTAGCTGACTTGGCGCGTTCTCTTGCCAGTTTACGCACCCCGGTTAAATCCTTTCGCTCGCGTTCTGCTTGTAATATTTTTTTCTGAATCTTCTCTGCAACCTCTGGATTCTTATGTAGAAAGTTATCCAAATTGGTTTTCACAAAGTCATTTATATAGGTACGCACCGTAGGGAGGTCGCCACCCATATCGGTAGAACCGAGTTTGGTTTTGGTCTGACTCTCAAAAACCGGTTCCATAACCTTGATGCTGATGGCTGTAACAATAGACTTCCTAACGTCGCTAGCATCATAATTCTTATCATAAAATTCTCTAAACGTTCGTACTATTGCCTCCCTGTATGCAGCTAAGTGCGTTCCACCTTGGGTAGTGTGCTGCCCGTTAACAAAGCTGTAGTACTCTTCGCTATATTGGGTTTTACTATAGGTGAGAGCTAGCTCTATATCGTCTCCACGCAAGTGAATAATAGGATGAAGCATTTCCGACTCATTCATATTATCCTTAAGGAGGTCTTTCAGTCCATCTTTGGAAATAAATTTTTCGCCATTAAAATCAATGGTAAGTCCAGGGTTAAGATATACGTAGTTCCGCAACATTTTCTCTACGTATTCCTTTCGGTACTTATAGTTTTTAAACACCGTTTCGTCTGGCGTAAAAATAACCTTGGTTCCTTTTCTTCTACTAGTCTCTTGAATTTCGGAGTCTAACACCAACTCTCCTATATTAAACTCGGCTTCTTTTAATTGCTTATCGCGAACGGATTCTACTTTAAAATAGGTAGAAAGTGCATTTACTGCTTTGGTACCTACTCCGTTTAGTCCTACCGACTTTTTAAAAGCACGGGAGTCGTACTTTCCACCTGTATTCATTTTAGACACTACATCCACCACTTTCCCTAGTGGAATACCACGCCCATAATCTCGTACGCTCACTATATTGTCTTTAATTCGGACCTCTATAGTTTTTCCAGCACCCATAACATACTCATCTATAGAATTGTCTATCACCTCTTTAAGTAAGATATAAATACCGTCGTCCGAAGAAGATCCATCGCCCAATTTTCCTATATACATCCCAGGACGCATACGGATATGTTCTTTCCAATCTAATGAGCGAATATTCTCTTCGGTATACTGTGTGTTTGTCATAAATAATCTAAATGCTTGAAGTTTAATCTTGTCGGTTTACTGATGGATTTTTATCCTATAATAGATAAAAAACACTCAGTAAAGCTTGTACGTTGCGTATTCTCTCAAATATACGCATATATTGCTTGTTTTGCAAGTATAGTTTACGCCATGCAAATGTACAGTTTATTTTAAAAAGCATCCTCCATTTTTTAAGTTTGGATTTACAATAAATTTTGTATTTTTAATCCTATGAAATATATCGATTATTACAAGGTTTTAGGCATTTCCAAATCGGCCAGCCAAGCAGATATAAAAAAGGCTTACCGAAAGTTAGCCCGGAAATACCATCCCGATGTCAACCCAAACGACAGCGAGGCAGAAGCAAAATTTAAGCAATTAAGCGAAGCATACGAAGTGCTAAACGATCCTGAAAAACGTAAGAAGTACGACGAGTACGGAGAAAACTGGGAACATGCAGGAGCTTACGAGCAAGCAAGGCAACAACAGCAACAACAAGGTGGCAGAAGGTCATACACCTATAGCAACCAAGGTGGACAAAGCTTTGGCGGTGGCGATTTCTCTGACTTCTTTGAGTCCATGTTTGGAGGTGCTGGTGGTGGTTCAGCTGGATTTGGCGGTAGAGAACGTTCGTTCCGTGGGGCAGATTACCAAGCACAACTAAGCTTGCAGCTAACCGATATTTTAAAATCCCATAAGCGTACCATCGATCTAGGAGAAAGGAAAATCCGAATCACCATTCCTGCAGGAGTGCAAGACGGACAAACCATACGTATTCCGGGCTACGGTGCTCCCGGACCAAACAACGGACCGAAAGGAGATTTATACATCACTTTCAACATCCAAAACAATACCCAGTTTAAACGAGACGACACCGATCTTCATGCTACGGTAGACCTTCCGCTCTACACCGCTATCTTGGGTGGGGAGCAGATTATAGATACCCTAACAGGGAAAGTAAAGCTTACTATAAAGCCAGAAACACAAAACGGTACACAGGTAAGGCTAAAAGGGAAGGGCTTGCCAAAGTATAAGAGCGAAACCAAGCACGGAGATCTATTTATCACCTACCAAATCACCATGCCTACCAAGCTAACCAAAAAGGAGATAGAGTTATTCCAAGAATTACAAAAACTAAGAACCTCATGAAAGAAGAATCCTACATACTAATCCAGCATTATTGTGAAACGACCTCGGTAGATCCTGAATTCATAGAACAACTATTTGAATATGGACTTATTCGGCATTTAGAACATGGAAACGCCCCAGCTATTCACCAGGAAGAATTACCGACAATCGAACGCATGGTTCGCTTGCATTACGATCTAGAAATAAACTTGGAAGGACTACAAGTAATTGCACATATGCGAGAGAAAATGATCCAGATGCAAAAGGAAATGAGGCATTTGGAGCGAAAGTTGAAGCGTTTTGAATAAATGAAAAGTATTTTATTAATATTTTTCTACCCAAAGAAACACGCCTATCAATTTAACACTCAATAGCTTGCAAGGACACAGAGCTACAACGCACTTCACAAGCATTAGGATAATTATAATAATGAGTGGATTTTGTTTGCGGATATCAAAAAAGCGTTTTATATTTGCACCTGTTATGCAAGGAGCTACGGCTCCAAACTAGCATAACGGAGGAATGGCAGAGCGGTCGAATGCGGCGGTCTTGAAAACCGTTGAGGGTCACACCTCCGGGGGTTCGAATCCCTCTTCCTCCGCAGAACACTAAACCGATTGGATTTATCCAGTCGGTTTTTTTATTTCCATACGCGTAGCAAGCTCGCTTGCTTAAGTGTATGGAAATAAAAAAACATAGCGACTTGAAAAGGCGCTTCGGTTTTGTGTTCTAGCATCCCCCACCCAAGGGATCTGCGAAGCAGAATCCTACATAACCAACTATTACAAAGCAATACGCGTAGCAAGTTTACTTGCTTAAGTGTATGGAAATAAAAAAACAGAAGGGACTTGAAAAGGCACTTCGGTTTTGTGTTCTAGCATCCCCACCCAAGGGATCTGCGAAGCAGAATCCTTTATATAATTTTCAATTACATTATTACAAGTGTGAATTTAGGTGAGAATACTTCCATCAAGGTGTGAATTTTATCTGTGCAAATAAATGCAATTTGAAATCTTATTATTTTACACCCAAATCTACACCCAAAAGCGGTAAAGATTTGGGTTTTTTCTTTTAGTGACATTACGCGAATTTCAATGGAATTTAAAGACATTCTTCTAGTACGATTCAATCAATTACTTCTTCTTTTTATCTCACAGATCATATTGGGTAGAAAACTGGAATAAATAGAAAATACTCCTCCTACTCTATTACAGCTAAATTCAAGGAAAGTAAATTATCAGGTTATAATTATATCCTCATACATTTATATAAAATGCTACTGAAGCTTAAAAACAACATTACGGAAGGTTCATGACGAATTGTGACGAGCTAAAACTAAGCGCAAAGAACTAACTAACAGACTCTTACAGCAAAATACATGTCAAATTCGTCTCGTCATGGAAGTACCACGCTAAATGCTCGTCACAAAATGACGAGAAGGATTTTGACGAATTGTGACGAATTTAAAATAACATTAGACACCTAACTATCAGTGCTTTGTGTTGAAAAAAGAATGAAATTCGTCTCGTCACGAAAACACCACGCTAAATGCTCGTCACAAAATGACGAGGTACTTAAATTATTATGGTATAATTAGACAGTTATGACTAGACTAGGAGATTTGAGAGATAATATTGTAAATGGTTTTATTTTATTGTAATCCCAACTTCAATTCATATCGTACTCCTCGCCCAGCACCAATTTGAGATAAACATTCCTTTTCAACCATATCTTGTAAGTCACGGGTGGCAGTAGCCTTGGAAGTTTTGGTGATGGATGTATATTTTCTTGCGGTCATTCCTCCTTCAAAGCCTTCTATGCCGTAATCGAGCATCTTTAAGATCACTTTTAATTGACGTTCATTTAATTGAGGTTTAAATCTATCTAGAAACTTAGCCTTTTCTAAAGTGAAGCGAATTGTTGTTTTCGCTTGTTTTTGAGCAGATAATATAATTTGAGAAAAATAAACAATCCACTCCGTAATATCCAAAGTTCTTTGTGCTTGTTTAAGCGCATTGTAATAAGCAGGCTTATCTTTCTCTATGCTAGTGGAGATACTCAAAATGAGAGGACGTCCTAAGGATTCTGAAAGACATTTTTCAGCAATAGCACGACCAATTCGTCCATTGCCATCTTCATACGGATGGATGGTTTCA
>DATGMW010000076.1:0-5143 GCA_035307105.1 Flavobacteriaceae bacterium | reverse complement strand
GTTCTGGGGGGCAAACAACACCATCCATCCTGACAAAAACCTTCAAGATGTGTTGAATGCCATTCAGGATAAAATTAAAAAGGAAAAATAAGGGGTTGTGAGTGGTGAATCGTAATTGGTGACTAGTGCTCGGGGTTCAGTGGGTGGCGATGCATGAACCTTAGATAACTCAAGCGGATTATCTACCTGTTATCCCGAACTAGATTCGATTCAGGATTTTATTCATTGTGAATATAAGAGTCAGTTCTTCGAAGTATCATTTCGACCATACGAAGAGTTTGTAATTTAATTAGGACAAGAAGATTTTTACTACTCGTCTGTTTGAGGATGCAAATTAAATCCATTATCAATCTTCAAAAGTATAGGCGGTTGTACCTTCCAAAGCAAGGATGGATATCACTACAATTCACCTATTGCTTTTGGATAAGGACTTTGTACTCTGTGGTATGATTGTTTCTTTGTTATTAAATCCGATCCAGAGCGCTTAACCATTTCTTTATAGTGATTTTCACATAACTGCAATAATCAACACCTCTATCGGGATGTAGCCATTGATGGTATATAATACGGTATTGTAATCGCCTTTGCCTTGTCTCAGGTACTTGCCGTCATAAGTATAAAGTACGGTATTATAATCGCCCTTGCCTTGTCTTAAGTATTTCCCGTCCCAAGTATAGATTACCTCGTTATAATCGCCTTTTCCTTGTCGGACATATTTACCATCCCAGGTGATTAATACATTATTATAATCTCCTTTCCCTTGACGGATATACTTGTCGGTTAAAGTATATAGAACGGTATTATAGTTACCTTTTCCCTGTCGTAAATATTTTCCATCCCAAGTATATAGCACCTGATTATAATCTCCCTTTCCTTGTCGGATGTAGGATTGGGCTTGGGTAGATAAAGCGGTCATAAAAGCGAGGATTAAAAGGAGTTGTTTCATTTTCTTTGTTTTAGCACTTAGAGATACATTTCTCTACAATTTAACAATTATCCACTCCTTATTCAAATTTCAACTACGGTTCCTTATCCCATTGCTTCTATGCAGCATTCTATTTAAGACAAAAAATCCCCGAGATTTTGTCTCAGGGATTTTGTCTCAGGGATTTTTTTGCGTTTAAAAACTATAGTTCACTCTTACGGTGAAATTCCTTCCTGGTTCATAAATCCTACCTGCTAGTAAGTCGGAGTTTTGATAGGAAAAGTTCAAGTGTTCGTAGTAAGCAATGTCGAAAATGTTGAGTATCGATGCACCTACCGTTAAATTCTTCATAGGAGTATATCCCACACTAAAATCGAAAGTTTGGAATGCCTCGGAAGCGGTTTCTCTAAAGCTTTCGGAGATTCTAGTCTGTGCTGCTACAAACCTTGAATTAAGATTAAACCAATACGAATCTCTCTCATATTTTAAAGCAAGATTGGTAGTAAATGGAGTTATCTGTGCCAGAGGCTCATCAAAATCTATATTCTTTGCATAGGTATAAGAGAAATCGGAAGAGAATTTAAGGTCGTGGGTTATATTATAATACCAGTACAGCTCAAATCCTGTTTGCATTGCCTTGTCAATATTAATAAAACGCTTGGCATGTGTTGGTTCTGTGTTAGGCATAAACTTACGCGGAATATTCTCGTCTACAATCGGAACGATATAATCCTCTATCAAAGAATAAAATACGCTAGCACCAAACTCCATTTGAGATAGCTTTTTTCCGTAAGACAACTCTACCTGGTTATTTATTTCCGGTTTTAAATACGGATTCCCCACATATTCATAAGGATCTACTCCTACTGCAAAATGGTTTATAAAACGTTCTATCATTGAAGCAGTACGTACTCCCCTACCCACAGCCAGTTGCACTTGATTGCTTCCATCCTGGTATTTGACCGATATGTTTCCACTGACATTTGTTTCGTTTACACTTTTAATCTCTCCACCATACAGGTCTGAGAAATCCTGTTCTGGATCATTTATAGTTGCTTTAGCAAAGTCGGTTCGCAAGCCAGCGGTTAAGGTATATAAATGCGATAGCCTATATTTAGCTTCTGCAAAAACTCCAATGTCACCTAGTTTGGAATCTTGCCAAATTTTATCGGTAAAAACCATCGGCGTTGGCAATGGATTCCCATTCATCATCTTCACCTTTCGTATTCTGTCCCCTTCTCTTTCTATAAAATCTGCATCTACCCCAGTAAAAATAAACAAGTCGTTGTTTGGAGAAAGCACTAACTCCATTTTTCCGCCATAAGTACTTGCAAAAACTTCCGAAGCTGCATCGGTCATCATAAAACTTGGACGATTCCAATTGGTCATTAAGTGATCTACTTCCGAGTAAAATGCTTTCACAGAAAAGGAATTTATAAGATCGGACACATCCGATATTTTATAATCTACTCCTGCCAAAAAACTATCGTCGTAGGGCGAGTCCATCCCTAATCCTGCATGATCAATATCGCGACCAAAAGATTGTCTCCAGCTTAGTTGCAAACGTTGTTGCTCCGTAAAATTATATCCTAGTTTTGCAGAATAGTCGGTAGTTCTAAAAGAGGAAGTCACCTTGGTGCCATTACCATCTTTATAATCTCCGTAATTTCTATACTCTCCGTTAAGGGTTACATCAAACTTATCGCCTCTATAGGTAATGTTTCCTGTGGTAGAAAGATTGTCTCCATTGGTTTCATATCCTGTGGTAACACCGCCGTGAATACCTTTTGGCAACGTGTTTGGATTTTTGGAAACCATATTGATGATCCCTCCAAAGTTTTGACCAAATCTAACGGTAAATGGGCCTCTTACCACTTCTATTCTTTCGATTTCATCGGAGATAATATGGGTAGTTATCGGATCCATTCGGCTTGGACAAGCGTTTTGGATTTTCATTCCGCCATCCAATTGAATATTTAGCTGTTCGTATTTAAATGCTCTAAAGAATGGTTCGGAAGCATAAGCACCTCTTTTCTGAACTCCAAAGCCTTTTATATCTCTAAACAAATCCCCCACATTCCTAGGTTGGGTGGTGCTTTTTATATTGTCTACCACTACGGTAGATTGGGATATATCTCGTAACACATCCGACTGAATGATTATATCGTCTAAAAAAATCAGTTTAACATCCAGCGCTATTACCATATTTTCTGAATCGACCACCACTTCTTTAGTATTATAGCTTAGGTGGTTGATCACTAAAATATCATTGCTATTAAGTTTCAATTCAAAGCTACCATCTCTATTGGTAGTGGTGTTTTTTGTTCCATTCTTAACTTGGACAGAAGCCTTCTCAACAGGTTTATTGCTAATCGCTTCTATTACTTGGCCTTTCACTGTTATTTGCTGTGCAAACAGAGGAAAGACAGAGCATACTACAAAGAGTAGCGTAAAAATATATTTTTTCATTTTTATGTTTTAATTTAATCCTATAAGCATACCCTAGCCTTTTCCCTTTTAAAGAAAGAAAGCACTTAATGTATAGATATACGTATAGTTCCTAAACAGAGGCTTTCTGTTTGGATAATGTATTTAGTGTGAGGCATTGCCTCAAAAAACGGATTAAATTAAAAACTCTGGAGGGTGTAAAACTGGCGGGATATAGTTTCTTATTTCGCCTACACTAGGACTAAACATTTTAACTTTCTTAAATAAATTAAGGGTGTAGGAAGTGTACTTAAAGGTATTCTGAAATGCAATGGTAAATCGGTCCACTCCTATTTCTATAATGGATATAGCAGAGGAATCGTCGGTAGTTTCAAAAAGAAAGGTTTTTTGAATTTCTTGGGTCAGATAACATTTCCCATCACATTTAAGCTCGGGCTTATCGGTATTAATGCACAATACCTTCGAGATATACTCGTAGTTCCAACCATACTCAAGAACTGGTAGGATAGGCCTAATCAGCGTTCCGAGGTATAGGAAGACAAACAGATATGTGTAAATCGCTCTCACCGAGTTTCTTTTGTGGGTAAACTTAGATACTTGAAGAATAAAATTTAATGACTTTTATCAGTATTCAGCAAATAATGGTAGTTATCTAAACCAAAACACTTCTTGTGGGTTAATTAAGCTTAAACAGTTCCTGATTTAGTTTTACCTCTTTTAATCGCCTATCGGCAGGATTTCTTTGTTCTATTATTATATTTTCCTTTGGTATCTGCAATAGGGTACTAAGTTTAAATAGCAAGTTGGCCATAGTGGTCTCCCTTCTTTTACTAATAACACTAAAGCTTTCTGTGTCTTCTAATTGGAATAGCTCATTGAGTTTGTTTAATGGCACAAAAGCGCTTTTATGTTGAACAAGAAATTCTAATAAACTAGATTCATTTTCATCTAAATTAGAGATCTTATTTCTTTTATAATAAAACGCCTTTTGCTTTTTATTATAAATTACTTTTGTACTTCTATCGCCACTACCATATCGTCTATAAACGATTGTACCAAAGCCTAATCCCAAAACAAGTGCAAATACACCAATACCTAAAAATAGTGAGTTGGAGTTTTTATTTAGAAAATCCTCCTGACTCATTTTCTTACCAATGAAAGATGCTAAAGGTTCTGATTTAATGCTATACGTATCTGAGGTTATACTTCTTCTATAAGTGTAGGTTACTTTATCTTCATTAACATCGTAAATAATTCTTCTAACATCTTTCCACTCATTAAAAGCATAGGTTATAAAAGTATTATTAATTATATCCACCTCATAGATGTAATCGTCCAATAAATATAACTTATCGGAAGTTTGAAAAGAAATATAACTTTTTTCTCCAATCAGGTCGAAATTATACGTACCAGCTTTGGACCATCGCATTTCTTCCATATCAAGTTGCCAAACAACTTCATCGTCCACTAATTTATGCTTTCGAAATTTTTTAGGGTTCTGTTCGAGCCCTGCAAAAACAAAGAGTTTATTATCGTTTTTAAAACTTCCTGAAAAAAATCTCGGCGACGGTACTTCATCTCCAAAAGTTTGGACTTGAGACCAGTCTCCAGTATTTTTATTATATTTAGTTATAACTCAAGTTTCGCACCATTTCAATTTCACGTAATGACTTGATATTTAAACTTATGAGTATTTGTTATAAACCCAAAATCCTCAATATTTGATATTATTTTGGAGGTAATGTATTCAATATCAATTGATTCTACTAG
>DATGMW010000075.1:0-18643 GCA_035307105.1 Flavobacteriaceae bacterium | reverse complement strand
TGCCTCTTTCGTGAATGTAGGCTGTGTATATTTATCTATAGGCAAAGCGGATTTGTAATCCATAGACTTTGCAGGGGAAACTAATATCTTCATAATCTGTTTTCTGTTTACAAACAAATATACAAAGATTAAAAGGCAATTATCTTGATGACTAATAGGTTAATAATATACCTGTATTGTCCGTTTTTATTCTATTTTATTTTAAATCGGATAAAAGCCTCAGCTATTTTTCTTGTTAGCCGTGATTTTAAAGCGCATGTTTCGCATAATTAGTCCAACGCTCCAAGCAGGCAGTCATATCTTCTGGAAGTTCGGAAGTAAATTCCATATACTCTTCGGTTTCTGGATGTAAAAATCCTAAGGTTTTTGCGTGTAGTGCTTGTCTTGGCAAAACGGTAAAGCAGTTTTCTACAAATTGTCTGTATTTATTGAATACGGTGCCTTTTAGCACTCTGTTCCCTCCATAACGTTCATCATTGAACAAGGTGTGTCCAATGTGTTTTAGATGTACTCGAATTTGATGGGTACGCCCAGTTTCTAATTGACAAGAAACCAATGTCACATATCCAAACCTATCGATTACTTTATAATGCGTTATCGCTTCCTTCCCTTTTTCTGCATCCACTCCTTCGTAGACTACGTTTTGCAATCTATTTTTAGGGTTTCGACCTATACTGCCTTCTATTGTTCCAGTATCTTCTTCAACATCGCCCCACACCAAAGCAACATATTCTCTAGTGGGCTTTTTGTCATGGAATTGTTTTGACAAATGTGCCATCGCCTCCTCTGTTTTTGCTACTACCAGCAAGCCGCTAGTATCTTTATCTAATCTATGTACTAAACCAGGTCTTTCGCTAGAGTTTACGGGTAGGTTCTCAAAGTGGAAGGCTAAGGCATTGATCAATGTGCCAGAGTAATTTCCATGCCCTGGATGTACTACCATTCCAGCTTCTTTATTCACCACTACAATATGCTCGTCTTCATAGACTATATCTATAGGAATATCTTCTGGAGTTAGTAAATACTCGTGTGGTGGGTGTTCAAAAACAATACGGATTACATCCAGTGGTCGCACTCTATAATTAGACTTTACTGGTTCGTCATTCACCAGAATGTTACCTTCCTTAGCGGCTTTTTGGATTTTATTTCGTGTCGCATTCTCAATTCTATTCATCAAGTATTTGTCTACACGAAGCGGTCCTTGACCTTTATCTACTTCGAATCTAAAATGTTCATATAGCGATACGGTATCCTCCTCATCCCAATCCTCTTCATGCATCTCATTATTCGTATCGTTCATCCTTCTTCTGTTTAATTTCTTTTTTATTGCAGTATTTAAAAATCTAATTCCGAATCAAAAATTTCCTCTTCAACATCCTCTATTTCTTTATCGCGACCGTCTAATCTACCCAATCCATTTCCAACTACTAAATCGATAGTCGATGTTTTCTGTATTTTATCTCCTGGCTGAATTCTACTTCCTTTATAATGCATCTCTAGCACCACATCCTCGGCTAGATATGGCTTGTAGCTAATAGTTCCTATTTCGAAACCCATCGCTAATAATGTTGGCTCCACTTGACGTAAGGTTTTTCCTAACACCTCGGGAATAGCTAACTTCGGGTAATTGGATGGATTCAAGTTTATATATATCTTTCGATTTTCTTTTACCATAGCCCCTGCTGGAGGTATTTGCTCCATTACGGAGTAAGGTGGATAATCTGGGTTGTAGTTTACAGAGTCTAAAATAACATAGCGCATTTTATTTCTGTTTAGAACCACCTCTACCTCATCTAGCGAGAGTTTAGATAAATCGGGAACCTCTAGTTTTTGATTGTGATTTGTACTATAACCTAACCACCAAAGTAAACCAAACACCATGGCGATAACCACGATTCCAGCTAGTAAAATCTGCTGGAGAAATTTCTTCGAAAACACAAATCTAATCAATGACATTATTCAGATATTAGTAACGTTCAAAAATACAAAGCTATTGTTAGTTTGTTTCCCTTATTTAGTGATATTTTTGTTAAACAAATTATTTGAATCATCACTATGAGTAAAATACGTGTAGCAGTTGCAATGGGTGGGTATTCAGGTGAATACGAAGTCTCATTAGGCAGTGGTCGTGTCGTTTCTGCTAATCTGAACAAAGATAAATACGATATATATCCTATAATTATCTCAGAGAGAGGTTGGTTTTACTCTCCAAAGGATAATGTAGAGATACCGATAGACAAAGCAGATTTCAGCTTTATGGTTGAAAATAAAAAAATAATTCCAGACGTAGTCTTTAATACGATTCATGGAACGCCAGGAGAAGATGGTTACTTACAAGCCTACTTAGCCTTGATAAATATACCACAAACAAGTGCCGACTTTTATCCAGCGGCTTTGAGCTTTAATAAACGCGATTGTTTATCGGTATTAAAAAACTTTGGAGTGCATTGTGCAAACTCTTATTACTTGAATAAAGATATTCCATATGATACGCATACTGTCAGTACAACTGTAGGATTACCATGCTTTGTAAAACCAAATAGAGCCGGTTCTAGCCTTGGCATAAGCAAAGTAAAAACCTTAGATGAATTAGCTCCTGCAATCGAAAAGGCTTTTGAAACAGACGATGAGATTTTAATAGAAACTGCACTGGTAGGAACCGAAGTTCAGGTAGGTGTTTATACTTACCAAGGACGCGAAGTGGCTTTACCCACTACAGAGATTGTATCACACAATGAGTTTTTCGATTACAATGCCAAATATCATGGAGAGTCGGAGGAAATTACACCAGCGCGTATTTCTGAAGAAGATACAGAAAGAGTCCAAAAGGAAGCAGTTAATATCCATCGTATTCTAAAGATGAAAGGAATAACTCGAACAGACTTTATTATTCAAAATGGCACACCTTACTTTTTGGAAATGAACACGAATCCTGGATTATCCACAGAGAGTATTGTTCCAAAACAGGCTCGAGAAGCAGGTTTGAGTTTGGAAAAACTTTTTGATATCTTGGTTCAAGAAGCTTTAAATATTTAATCTTATGAGAAAAGCCGTTTTTCCAGGGTCTTTTGATCCTTTTACTTTAGGGCATTTAGATATTGTTTCACGTGCCATGCCGCTATTTGACGAGATTGTCATTGCCATTGGAATCAATGCAGACAAGAAATATATGTTTACCTTAGATGAACGTTTAAACTTCATAAGGGATACTTTTCAGGACAATCCTAAAATAAAAGTAGCAACCTATCATGGCCTTACCGCACTTTATTGTAATGAAATAGGCGCCAAGTTTATTTTACGCGGATTACGAAATACTACCGATTACAATTTTGAACAATCTATTGCTCAAACCAACTTAAAGATAGCCGAGGTGGAAAGCATTTTCCTTTTGAGCACCCCAGAGGTATCTAATATCTCTTCCACTATAGTGCGCGACATTATGCGGTACGATGGAGATTACACATCCTTGGTACCCAAAGAAGTTAGGAAGAGTAAGAAAAAGTAGTCTATATTTATAGAATGAAAAAAGAGTATAGACAAGTACATCTATACTCTTTTTTTAATGAAGTATCTAGAGGCAGAGCCGCGCAGTATTTCTATCGAATTATACCATCTTCTCGTCGCCTGAAGCGAACGCAAAGGGCGATTAAACCCATACCTTTAAAAAGCAATAAAGCTCCTAAGTAGACTTAAGAGCTTTATACTGATGTGTTTCACTAAAAGTTACTTCACTTATAGTGCAGCAACATGTTTGCTTAACTGTGATTTTATTCTAGAACCTTTGTTAGCGTGGATGATATTCTTCTTTACTAACCTATCTACTTTAGACACAACTCCTGGAAGTGCTTCTTCTGCCTCCTTTTTGTCTTGTAGTGCTTTAAATTTAGTTATAGCATTACGAGTAGTTGCACTCTGATATCTATTTAGTAAACGCTTTTTATTGTTTACTTTTATTCTTTTTATTGCTGACTTGTGATTTGCCATTTTTAATTCTTTGTTATTAGTGAAACTTGTAGCCCGTAGGGGATTCGAACCCCTGTTACCAGGATGAAAACCTGACGTCCTAACCCCTAGACGAACGGGCCATTTTTTTATTGTTGTGCAAACATAAAGGTTTTTAAACACATCAACAAAATTAAATGCAATATAATTAAAAGACCATCGATCACTTAACCTGCTTTAGTTTCGAAAAACTTGTAGCCCGTAGGGGATTCGAACCCCTGTTACCAGGATGAAAACCTGACGTCCTAACCCCTAGACGAACGGGCCGTGATTTTTATTGCGATGCAAATATACATAAATAAAATCAACCTCCAAACAATACATAGAAATAGTGCTTATTTGATACTCCAAAAGCGCACAACAAAAGCACTTAACTTATTATCTCACAAAGCTATACTCTCTATCCTAACTTTAAATAAATAAGTGATAACAAAATTAACGTCATCACTTATTTCTAAATAATCTATACTTCTACTCTTAGATTCATACGTAATTAAGAATTAGTAAGCTCTAGCGAAAACAACACGGCGAGTGGAAGGCTTACCTGTAAGTATACAAACTCCAGCTTCTTCCTTTGCATCTAAAGGAATACAACGAATAGTTGCCTTGGTCTCCTCTTGAATTTGAGCCTCTGTTTCCGTAGTACCATCCCAATGCGCTACTACAAACCCCCCTTTAGTGTCTAGCACTTCTTTAAATTCTTCGTAGCTATCTACTTCAGTGGTGTGCTCTTCTCTGTATTTTAATGCCTTCTTAAACAGTCCCGTTTGCATTTCTTCCAATACATTTTGGATATACGATACTGCCGAATCTGCTTTTACGATTTCTTTACTCAACAGATCACGCCTAGCTATTTCCAAAGTGCCATTTTCTATATCTCTTGGGCCTATTCCAATACGCACTGGCACACCTTTTAGCTCATATTCATTAAACTTCCAACCTGGTTTGTGCGTATCTCTATCGTCAAAGCGAACCGTTATATTAGCAGCGCGTAACTCCTTCATCATTTCTTCTGCTCTCTTGGCCACTGCTTGCTTTTGCTCCTCACTTCTATAGATCGGCACAATAATTACTTGGTATGGTGCTAATTTGGGAGGCAACACCAATCCATGATCATCACTATGCGTCATGATAAGCGCTCCTAGCAAGCGTGTAGAAACTCCCCAGGAGGTTGCCCATACATGCTGTAGTTTCCCTTCTCTATCTGCATACTTCACATCAAAAGCTTTGGCAAAATTCTGACCTAAAAAGTGAGAAGTTCCTGCTTGTAATGCTCTTCCATCCTGCATAAGTGCTTCTATACAATAGGTTTCTAATGCGCCAGCAAACCGCTCACTCTCCGTTTTGTATCCTTGTAAAACGGGGACGCTCATAAACTTCTCTGCAAACTCAGTATATACTCTAAGCATTAACTCCGCTTCTTCAACAGCCTCTTCTTTCGTAGCATGTGCTGTATGTCCTTCTTGCCACAGGAACTCCGAGGTGCGTAAAAACAAGCGGGTACGCATTTCCCATCGCACTACATTGGCCCATTGGTTTAGCTTTATTGGCAGGTCTCTATAGGACTGAACCCATCTTTTATAGGTATCCCAAATGATGGTTTCAGAAGTCGGACGAACCACCAACTCTTCTTCTAGCTTAGCAGTTGGATCGACCACGATTTCGCCAGTATTCTCGTCATTCTTCAATCTATAGTGGGTAACTACCGCACACTCCTTTGCAAAACCATCTACGTGACTTGCTTCTTTGGAAAAGTATGATTTAGGAATCAACAATGGAAAATATGCGTTTTCATGCCCAGTTTCTTTAAACATTCTGTCTAATTCTGCCTGCATACGCTCCCATATAGCATAGCCGTAAGGCTTGATAACCATAAACCCTCTAACTCCCGAATTTTCGGCTAAATCAGCTCGAACTACAAGCTCATTGTACCATTTGGAATAGTCCTCTTCTCTACTTGTTAACTTTTTAGCCATAATGCTTCGTCTTTGGCACAACTATTGCGCCTATATATGTGTTAGTTAAATGTTCACTACTTATGGTGAATTGTCGACAAAACTAGCTAATTTTATATTGTCCGACAATTTATAATTCATTAATACAACAGTTATGTATAGCAAATTTAAAATAAAATCAATAGTTCCTAGGTTAATAATGCCTGCTCTTGCAGTATTATTCATGGGATCTTGTACTGTCTATAAATATCCAGAGGGAATGACAGAAGATGGAATATACTCCTCTTCTAGAACATATCGTGGACAAGCAGATGGTTATGCGGAAACAAACAACTATTACAAACAGTACTTCCAATCAAAACAAGGCTCTTATTCAGAACTCTTAGCTGAGGATAATCAGTCTGCAGTATTTACAGATGTGGAGGCTTATAATAGCAGGGAGTACGTGGGTGAAGACGGATACGTATATACAGAAAATATCTCAGAACAAGAACAAGGTTATGCTGGATGGGGTGACAACCAAACCTCTGTAAACATTAATTTATATGGCTATGGGGGCGGTTATTACAACTCTTTCTATGGAAATTGGGGCTTTCCATACTACCCTTATTCTTATAGATACGGATACTACAGTCCACGTTGGTATGGTGGATTTAGCTGGTGGTATGGATGGAATGGATTTTATTCACCCTTTTACTACCCTTCTTACTACTATGGATACGGAAGCTATAACTATTATAGACCATACTATAATAACGTATCTTACAATCGTGGAAGAAGGAATAGTGATTATAGAGGACGTTCTACTACTACAGGAGGACGAACTGCCAACTATAACGCAACTAGAGGACGCTCTGCTGTAAATGCTGACGGAAGACGTGGCAGCTCAAATAGCACACTCTCAAGAAGAGAAGCTACAAATGGGGAACTTCGCAGAAACACACCTGCCAATACTAATGCTAGAAACAGCAATACTCTTAATACCAATACTCGAAGAGAAGCAACTAGCCCAGCTCGTCGTGTTACCTTCCCACAACAATCAACTCAGAGGAGCAATAAAATAACACCTAGCAGGTCACAACAAATGCGTAGACAAACACCAATAAACAATCGTACGCAAAGACCTAGTAGTCCACGAAACAACACAAGGTCATCGTCACCTTCAAGGAATTCAAGTCCTACTATGCGATCCTCATCACCGAGCAGGAGCTCAGGTCCTACTATGCGATCCTCATCGCCAAGCAGGAGTTCTGCACCGGCCAGTAGAGGTAGTTCTCGTGGACGAAGATAAATCTAACACTATTCGAAAACATATTATATTATGAAAAAGCATATACTACTTGCAGCTAGTCTGTTAGGTATAGTAACTTTACATGCTCAAAACATAGACGACGCTTTGCGGTATTCTCAAAATGGAATATACGGAAACGCAAGATATACAGCTATGAGTGGTGCTTTTAGCGCCCTGGGTGGTAATATGTCTGCTATAAACGACAACCCAGCTGCTAGTGCAGTCTTCTTAGATAATAAAATGGATTTCTCCCTACTAATAGGTGGAAACAAGGCTAAAAGCAAGTTTAATAATACCTCTCAAAGCGGAAACTACACCGATTTCCAAGTGGCCAATGCAGGAATAAATCTTGTATACCATTATTGGGATGAATCTTCTATATGGAATAAGTTCACTGTGGGAGTAAATTATAAATTAGATAACGCCTATGGTTTTAACAATAGAATTCAAGGTATAAATGATTACTCATTAGCAGACCACTTCGTAAATTTAGCTAATGGCATACAGCTAGATCTTTTAAATTTAACAGGGAGTGAGTCTTATGCCGATTTATACACCTACTTAGGTCAAAACTATGGCAGTAATGCACAAACTGCATTTCTAGGGTATCAAGGCTATCTTATTGATCCAGTAGATCCAGACAACCCCGATAACACACACTATACGCCCAATACGAGCGGAAATAGTTTTGATCAAAGAAAATCCCTAGCCGAGAGAGGATATCAGGGCACCTTCTCCTTTAACCTAGGAGCACAATTAATGGACGATTTATATCTAGGATTGAACTTAAATTCTCATGTCTTGGACTATGAGCGCAACGATGTTTTTCAAGAAGTCCCTCAAGACGCCAATAGCAAAATAGATTACGTTGCCTTTACAGAAAACCTACGAACCTATGGTTCGGGATTCTCTGCTCAATTAGGTGCTATCTATCGATTGGATAATGGCATGCGCTTTGGTCTTACCTATAGCACCCCAAAATGGACAAGAATAGAAGAGGAAACTAGACAGTCCATTGAATCGGATTATTTTGACAATGGCGTATTAAAAACAGTTGTAGTAAATCCACATGTGCTAAATGTATTTGAGAGGTATACATTACGTACACCAGGAAAAATAGGTGCGAGCTTTGCTTATGTATTCGGCACCGATGGACTGATAAGTTTACAGTACGACTATACGAACAATGCCAACATCCGCTTTAAGCCAAGAAGCAACTCCTATTTTGGAGATCAAAACGATATTATACAAGATGCTTTGCAAGCATCCTCAAGCCTTAGACTAGGAGGAGAATATAACATTATTAGCTTTATGAGTTTACGCGGTGGTATACATTACCAACAGTCACCTTATAAAGACTCTGATATTATGGGGGACGCAAAAGGATACTCTTTAGGGTTTGGCTTTAATTTTGGAGGAGTGAATCTAGATTTGGCCTACCTACAATCTTCGCAAAAAAGCAATAGTTTAATGCTTCCAACCGACAGCAACACCTATCGGATGGATAAAACGCAACAGAACTTTGTTTTTACCCTAGGATTTAGAATTTAAAATATTGTCACAAAACACAGAAACAGAGTTCTTTAGACATCTAAGAAGCTTTGTTTTTTTATGTGAATGAATCTCAATTCCTAGACCTAATCTCAATATTATCCAGTTGATAAGTGGTGGTTTTCATGAAGTCCGCTCCCAAATAACGGAATGCAACAAACACCTCCTGACCTGCATAATCAGACAGATCTATCTCACCTGAGTTAGTAAAACTATCCTCCCAACCCGTATGTCCAGTTGGGATATCGGCTTGATCGGTTATATCGACCCAAGATGCAGTTTCTATGTTCCCTTCAAAATCTGTAGAAAGATGAATCGTTAATGCATCACCATTGAAGTGTCCGTCTTTTGAATCAAAAACAAGTATTGGGTCAACTTTATCTAAAGTCACACCAGGTGTTATTAACCAAACCTCAAATGGGTCTTCATTGGATCCGTATGCAGAAACTTGTGCATACTTATTACCACCAAACTCCCTTACCTCATAATGTCCATCTCCCCCATTTACATTAATATTGCTCCAACCTGGAAGCTCTACTTGGTATCCATATCCAGCAGGGTGATTAGTAAAGTCTTCTTTAAACGGCATTCCTCCTTCTACCGGAAGCGCACAACGCTCTTCATAAAACTGAACGTCGTCTGTATCGCGAATAAGTAGTTGGTGGGTTTCGTAAAATATGCTTAATACAGAAACTAAGGAACCATTACCTTCGGGCATGATATCTCCTCGAAAATCGGCATACCCACTATTCCTCATAATTACTTTATTATCATAGCAATCCTGTATTATACGGTCTTCTCCAAAACCACTATCTACACCAACATAAGGCAATCCAACATATTCTGAAAGAAATTCTACTTCATTAAGCTGAATTAATGTGTTAATATGTGTATCCTTTATTTGATTAATTGGAATCTCGGTTGGAATAATTTCCTCTGTAATCGTAGAGCGCAAAACTCTTTTGTCGAACTCCTCGATGCTCATTCTTTCGATATTTTCAACGCCGTTAGCTCCCAAACTAGGCAATCCATGAAAATGGCCTACGTATAATCCATCTACACGGATATATACCCTCCTTCCTGGTTCGAAAAAAGCATACATATCCGTTGCGTGTGTAGCAATAGATATTCCCGCTGTAGGATTTTCTGGTGCATCTTGAATTACCAGGTTTTTATGAAAATTACCCGCTTCATCGCTAGAGACTACATAAGCTTCCAAGTACAGTGGTGTCTCGGACTCTATTTTAGACGGTGTATCCGCAATCATTCTCTTTAAATTGGCAATAGTAAAGTTAACCACAACATCTGGTTCTTGCACTTCAAATGTGGGAATGGAGTAATCCTCATCGTTTACACAACCTATAAAACCCCCAATTATGCATGTCATAAAAAGGGAAAACACGAGGTGGTTTAAATTTCTTTTCATGATTGGATATATTTTCATTTATAAATATGATTTCTAAAAACTTCAAAATCTTATGTATGCGTTTAAGTAATAAGTAGCGCCGTTTCCGTGCCAATACTTAGACCCAAAAATCTGTTTCTCTCTATCTACATCTTCTTTTAAGGTTTTATAATTAGCACTTCTACCTTGTTCAAAACCACCTGTTTTATACTTTTCATTCAACACATTATTGATCGATGCAAAGAGTCCTATATAATAGGCCTTTACCCTCCAAGACTTCCCTCCAACTAGATTCACCAATGGATAACTCCCAAAGCGCTCTTGTTTTAATAACTCTCTTGCAACCTCTTCGCTGTAATCGGCGAAAGGATAACCATTACTATCCATATAGAAGTTCTTTGTCCTGGTTATAGGTGTTATCCCAACATAGGAATGAGAGAATAAATTTGCTGTGGCTCCAATCCACCAGTATTTAGGATTTCGGTACTCCATTCCTATTTGATAGGCACGTTGCGGCCCTCCAGAGAGCTTATAGTTTTTTAGATAGGTTTTTCCCAAATCTAATTCTTGTTCAAAGTCATCGGAGGTCAAGTACAGTTTTGGATTATTAGCATAGGTATATTGTCCTAATGCTGCGGCAGCTTTCAACTTAATAGCAGGTGTTATTTGCGCTTCCATTCCAAGCTCTGTTCCTATGTATTGTTTAGCTACTTCTGTTAGTACCTCTTGTACAAAAGCCGTAGTAACATTTCTACCTATTCCAGATATACCATCTGCGTAATAAAAAGAGATTTGGGAGGCATCTTTCGTTTTTGTATAATATCCAGTCAAACGACTTTTAAACCATGGCGATCGAAAAATATAACTTAAATCTACATTTTGAATTTTTTCTTCGGTAATACCTCTTACTGTTTCGTTATTCTGCCTTGCGTTGGAAAATGAGTTGCGTAAAGTAGGTGCTTTGGTATAATAAGCAAAGTTAAGATTCAATAAGTGTCTTCCAGTAATTTTATAGGTTACACCTCCTTTGGCTCCATAAGTAGTAAAACTTAGCTTTTCACTCTTACCATAGGAATTATCCGCAAAAGCACCATTTCTATATAAACCATCTCTTTGATAATTGGTGTCTCCAACTTCTGCTGCTAAATAAAAATCTATCTTTCTATATTTAAATTGCGCTTGTATAAATGCATCGTACTGTTCTGCATAAAACTTGTAATTATATTTAAAACTATCGCCTTTATAAATTATTCTATCTGGATTATTCAAGTCACTTTGTGCACCATCCCCATAACTGTAAGTATCTACATCCAAATAGCCATTTCCACCCAGTAAGTCAAGCATATTGGCATAGTTGTGTGCGCTTAAACCTCGATATTGGAATGCTGCATTTACTAGTATATTATCTAAACGTTTAATAAAGATAGTATTGGCAAAGACTTGCTGTTCATCTCTGCGATCTTCGTATAAATAATACCGTGAAGTTCCTCCGTAGGCAAGATTTGTATAATACATTTGATTCCAATTAATTTGTCCATCTTCTCGAAATCTAGATTTAGCTAGGTCTGCTTGACTGTTTCCAGCATCATTTGAGTTGTCTAAAAAGAAGCTCGGAAGTTTTTGATAATAAGTTGGATCTGGATTTGGCGCATTATCATAGCCTAAGCGACTGTCCCCTACTCTCCCGATCTGATAGGCAAGATTTGTATTGAGACTCATACTTTCATTAAAATCCCAATAATGATTTAGCATGATGATAGGCTCTTCTACCTCACGAATTCTAGAGTTACGTTTCCTTCCGTCCTGCCACCCCCAATAAGCATTGTATCGTCCGCCCTTAAGGTCATATACTTCCTGTGTATTAGACGAAGATTTTCCTCTTCTAGTCGGTGTAAAGATGGTTGTAAAATTTAGGCTGTGTTTCTCGCTTATTTTTCTTTCGAAAGCAGCAAAAAACGAATTTGATTCGTATAGTGTTGCATCTTTATATCCTTCCTTACCAAATCGCCTAGAAGCAACTAAGCTTATAGCCCAGCCATTTGACATAATGCCTGTATTGTAGGAAACCATAAGTCTCCCTAAGTAACTCGCATTTGTAGAAGCAAAGGATATTTTTCCGCCTTTGCGATATTTAGATGCTCGCATTAGGATATTTGTTGCGCCTGCTAAGCCTCCAAAGCTATAATCATTGGGACTCATTCCCATCGAGAACACTTGCTCTTGAGTGGCGTCATTCAATCCACCCCAGTTGCTCCATTCTGGTCTGCCACTAAATAATTTATTCATCTCTATACCATTTACAAGTACTTTAGCGTGCTCTGAATCGTACCCACGAGGATTAAAGAATGTGGTGCTAAAATCAAATGCGGCTGCTTGTAAAAAAACATCTTTTGAGGATTGTAATAATCCAGATATATTTGAGGTACTTGCTTCTTCTTGATCTAGCTCTTCATGAGATAAACTAACCAGCCCAACGTCCGAAACATGTATTGTTCTATCTAAATGAAGATAAATCTCTGAAAAAACTAGCTCCTTCCCTTCGTTTATTACAATAGGTAGGCGTTGTATTTCATAGCCCGACTTACGTATAATAAGTGCTCCCTCACCTAAAGGAAGTGTACTCCCACTAAATATAAACGCTCCGTTAGAATCAGTTGTTTGCACTAAGCTGGAGTTTTCTATAAACACCTCTACATCGGCAACAGCTCTATTTGTAGTCCACTCTACCATCTTACCCCGAACAACGGTCTGCTGTGCTACGGTGACGGTGTTCGATGCAACAGACAGAAATAAGATTAAAAAACAGTCTCTAATCATATCTAAATACTGTTAAATATTGTATCAACTAAACAAATCTAGCGAATTAATGCTAATTTTATAGCACTACACCACTTAATTAACACTAGAAGCTATAAATAACTCACTAACTCTCATAATAAAATGACAAGACTAGCCTTCAAAATTCTTGTATTTATTCTAGCACTTAGCTGTGGTACACCTAGTAAATCTAGCTTTCCAGAAAAAGTTAAAAAAGAATATAAAGCGCACACCATTGCATTTTATAACGTGGAGAACTTATTCGATTTAGAAAATGACCCAAATACTGTTTATCATGGAAGTACACTTAAAGGTCAATCTTTCTATACGGAAGATGTTTATAATGCAAAACTAAAAAACCTGTCGAAGGTAATTGCAGCTATCGGAAGGGATTTTACTGGCACGACTCCTAGTATTGTTGGTTTAGCCGAAGTGGAGAATTTTAATGTGATAAATGATTTGGTAAACCAAGACGCATTAATAGAGTCGGAATATAGTATTGTTCATTATGATTCTCCAGACCTGCGTGGTATAGATGTTGGCTTAATCTATAAAAAGAGTGTTTTTATACCAACCAGTAGCAACTATCATCGTTTAAAATTATTTGATATCGAAAATATTTTTAGAAAAACACATACTAGAGATCAATTAGTTGTTAGCGGTATTTTAGAAGAGGAGTTAGTATACCTAATCGTACATCACTGGCCTTCACAAAGCGCTGGCAAAAGAAAAAGCACCTCACATCGTATAAAAGCAGGAGAATTGAATCGTAAAATAGTGGACTCTATTTTTACCTTAGACCCAAATGCGAAAATTATTAATATGGGTGATTTTAATGACGACCCCATTAACCCAAGTATTAAAGAAACACTGTTTACTAGCGGCTCGAGTAAGGATATGAAAACAACAGACATGTACAATCCTATGGAGCCTATGTTCCGTAAAGGATTAGGCACTTTAGCATGGAGAGATAGCTGGAGTCTATTTGACCAGATTATGGTTTCTAGTGAATTGGTGAAGAAGGACTTTAGTTCCCTGCGCTTTTATCAAGCCGGAATATTTAATCCACCTTACCTAACGATCTCTTATGGGAAATTTAAAGGCTATCCTTATAGGAGCTATTCTAGTGAAGGGTGGACCGGTGGCTATAGTGACCATTTTCCAGTTTTTATTTACTTAATAAAAGAACGAGAAATTCCAAATAAAAAGCAACTACCTTGACAGATAGTTGCTTTTGTAAAAATGATTTATGTGATTCTTAAAACCACTGATCCCAAGGCAATCTACTTAAAATAACCACTAATGTTAAGATATAAAAGATTACGATGGTTTTAAACTTAGCACTAGATTCTAATTTCTTTTTGTGCTTAGAATAGCCTATTGTTATTAGAATTACCGCAATTATCATCATCAATGGATGTTCTACTACGTTAAGACGAATAGCAGAATTTCCCATCACCTCTCCCATACCAGCAGTGGATATTGCCTTTAAACCCAAAGGAGAAACAAACCACAGAATCAATCCTACTAACAATTGAATGTGGGTAACGATAAGAGAAAATAAGGCCAATCGGAAATCTTTGGCAACGAACTCTTTTTTTCCTGCTAAGCCAGCTATCGAATTGATAACCGTAATTAATAATACCCCTAGGACCAAGTAAGCCCAGAAAGAATGCAAGTGTAAAACTCCAGTATACATATATTTTGGTTTTTAGATTTGGCTCAAAGTTAGGTATTTTATCCTTAACTCTTACTACGGTTGACTATATCCTATAAAAAAAAACAAAGTCCATCAAGTTTGATGGACTTTGCAGTGAATTTCATTCCTTCTGTATTGCACTTAATTAAAAGTAACTTTTAATTAAAAAGAATATTTAGCTCCTATTTGAAGTTTCCATGTTTGATTATAATGATAGTCATAATCGTATGTTTTCGTTGGATATTCTCCTCCGACTTTTACCGTTGAGTAAGTAGGAACGTTATTGCTATCTACCCCTTCATATCTTAAGACTCGACCATTATTAGATATCCTGTTTGTTTTGTTCACCCCCCATTTGGAGTTTATCATATTCCCAACATTCAGAAAGTCCAAGCTAAACTGTAAAGTATGCTTAGTTTCTCTACCCACATTGATATAATACTCACGTACTAATCTTAAGTCAAAAGTATGCACCCATGGGCTACGCGCCGCATTAGCTTTAGCATACTTACCTTTATTAGATTTAAGATAATCGTCTTGTTCCATAAAGTTAAAGAAAGCATCTTCATCCTCTTGACTTACGAAATTGATATCTCCTCTACCGTTAGGAATATAAATTAAATCATTAGCACTTCCATCACCATTCATGTCATTTGCGTACATATAACTATTACCAAATGGTGAGAAGCCTGAGTAAAATACATTTACTAAGGTAGAAGACTTCATTGCGTCATTAAACCAAGGAAGTTTATACGTCATAGAACCAATTGCTTTATGTGGTACTACATACTGTGAACGTTGTAAATCTGGTAAGTGAGGTCCATTAACACCAACGAGGTTGGTATATGCCGATGCAGCATTACTACCAGGCATACCTGAAATTTCTCTCGATTCGGTATACGTATAGGCAGCCATTAGTCTCAAATCTCGTACTGGTTCAGAATGAACGGTAACATTTCCAATTGCTCCCCATCCTTGGCTAGTATTGGATAACATATATGCATTTCTTGAAGTATATGTAAGATCTTCATTATCAGGATAAATATACCTGTTATCTGGGCCGGAGAAACGCTCCCAAGAAGCATCTGGATCTTTTAAGTTATAGTTCTTTAGCATTACACCATTCAGATTCTTTGTGTAAATACCTTCTACTGTAACCGCTAATGGGAAAGTAGTTGGCACTTCATAATCTAAAGCTAAGGAAGTTTTCCATACTTGTGGCATTTTGAAGTTAGGGTCTATTCCATTTATATCACGAGGCAACACGCCGTCTTCAGGAGTGATTGTATTTGGTAAGCCCAATCTATCAATCATCTCGTCTACATCTGTCATCATAGGTCCCGATAAATCTTCTAAAATCGGGTCAGAACTAATTATCGAACCATCGGAATTATATCTAGTGGTTGCTGCATAACTTCCTTGAACCATTCCTGAGTTGGTAGGCATATTTGTAAAGAAAACTAAAGGCAGTCTTCCTGTAAATATACCCGTACCTCCACGAAGCTTTATACTTTGATCCCCATTAATATCCCAAGTAAATCCAGCTCTTGGCGAAAACTGAACATTTGCATCTGGCCATTTACCAGTATCAATTCTTTCTCCATTAAAATCCAAGTCATATATAGCATTGTTTCTTATTAGATTGTTTTCATACTTTAAGTAATCTGCTCTAATTCCGTAGGACAGTTTAAAGTCTGAGGTAATATCCCACTCATCTTGAAGATATACTCCTATCTGATTAAAAGAAACTTCTGCCTTAGGGCTTCTATTACCATCATAACCATACGTTAAAGCAAAGTCCGTTGGAGCTTCTTGGCTTAAGAAGTCCTCAATACTAGCATAACGATAATACCCTGTTCCATTTCTCATGTACGAGTTATTTGCTAATTGGTGTTCAAAGCTAATTCCACCCGTAATTTTATGGTTAGCTAGATAATACGTCAAGTTATCCGTTATTGTAAGTGTATTATTATTTACAGCATTGTTCCATGTAAATAATTCATACCCCGCACTCATGTATGGCTCTAAAATTTGATTCCCATCAGGAGTTAAACCGTTCATTATATCGATAAATGGGAAAGGTGATGAGTTTGTACCACGTGCATCTTCTATTTTCGAATAAGTAACTAAGAGTTGGTTTGAGAGTTTATTAGAAAACCTACTATTCAAATCCACGGACAAGGAATTTACAATATTATCCATTGAATAAGTGGAGTTGGAAAACGCCATCGAATATTGAGAAATACGATTAAAACCGCTAAAACGATATCCAGCATCTGCTGAGTTACCATTAGTTCCATTCCATCCTTGATTTTTAGCATAGTTATATCGTACACTCAACTTATGAATGTCATCAATATTCCAATCTAAACGAACTAGAAACTTATTATTAGTTTCATCGGCGGGATAGTCACTATACGATCCTGGATCATACCCATAGTTGTTTATTAAGTGATCTCTAACTCTATCCATATCGGCGATGCTAGTTCTGGAAAGCTGCTGATCTAGATCCGCTACACCGTCTTCGGAAGGTCTCCAGCTCACAACCTGTCCTGGGCGTTTTTCTGTCTCTGCATTGACAAAGAAGAATAATTTATTTTCGATTATCGGACCTCCTAAAGTAAGACCATAGCCTGTTTTAGATTGTTTATCACGCTCACCAAAATCCACATCACCCACTCTATTACCACGCATTTCCTGGTTGTTGTAATAGGTATAAGCAGACCCTTTATATCTATTGGTTCCAGATTTAGTAATTGCATTAATACCTCCTCCAATAAAATTTGATTGACGTACATCGTAAGGTGCAACTACAACTTGAACTTCTTCAATAGCATCTAATGAAATGGGACTTCCACCAGCAGGCAAGCTTGAACTCAATCCAAAGTTATTATTAAAATTAGCTCCATCCACTGTAAAGTTTGTAGATCGACCGTCCCCTCCAGACATGCTCATACCATTTGCATAAGGTGAAAGACGAACCACATCCGTAATACTTCTATTAACAGATGGCATAGAAGTCATTTGTTCATTTGAAATATTGGTGGATGCACCAGTTTTTACATTTGAAAACTTTGAACTTCTAGCAGTGAGGAAAACCTCTCCTAAAGTAACCGCCTCTTCCGTTAAAACTACGTCGTGAATATATTCACTACCTAGTCCTATTGTAATATCCGTCATGGTGTTCGTTCCATAACCAACAAAAGAAACTTCTACTGTATATGGACCACCAACACGCATACCAGGTAAATTATAACGACCTTCTATATTGGTAGTCGTTCCATAAACAGTACCCGAAGGTATATGGGTAGCAATAACCGTTGCTCCTAAAGTAGGCCCATATTCATCTGTAACTCGACCACTCATACTTGATGAGGTCACTTGAGCTACCATCCCTGTAGTACATATCAACACTACAAGAAATAATAAAATTTGAGTATTTTTTTTCATAAGTATTTTGATTGATTTAATAATACAAGGGTAAAAATACACCTTTTCTTTATAAAAAACACAATCTAAGAGGTAAAGTTACCAGTATACGCAAATGTAATGACAATGTAACAATACTGAAACAAGACGGTAATAATCCTATATGAATGCAAAACGGGAATCGTATTAAATTACGATTCCCGCTTAAAATAAATTCTGTAAATACTATTTTAATTGTAAGCTATGTTATCTAGCTTCTCTTTTAAAGGCTTGATAAATGCGAAATACTCTTCATGAAATTCTTTTTCTAATGGTTCTGATGCTGGTAGATCTTCTTTAAATGGATCTACCTGACGTCCGTTTTTCCAAAAACGATAACAAACATGTGGTCCACTGGTATTACCTGTCATACCCACCCAACCTATTACATCTCCTTGACGAACGTAGTCTCCTACTTTTACATTTCGACTCTTCATGTGTAAGTATTGCGTTTC
>DATGMW010000074.1:0-2472 GCA_035307105.1 Flavobacteriaceae bacterium | reverse complement strand
GCGTATTTTACATAGTAATCTTGAATACTGCGCAACTCATGCAAATCCCAACCTCCAGTTGTATTCCCATCTTTGTCACGTCCTTCTAAGGTGTACCAGTAAACTTGTCCAAGACCTGTAGCATCTGGTCCTAAAGAAGGCTGCGCATCGGTAGGAAGTAGGCCAGATGGCAAAGAATTTAGTTTTTCTAAAATTCTACTTCGACTCCAGTAGAATTCCACCCCTTCTTCGAAAATGATATAAATACTTGAAAAACCGAACATCGAAGAGCTACGTATCGTCTGAACACCAGGAATTCCCTAGAGGGTAGTGGTAAGGGGGTAGGTAATTTGATCTTCAATATCTTGAGGAGATCGACCTGCCCATTCGGTATAAATAATTTGTTGGTTTTCCCCTATATCAGGAATGGCGTCTACAGCGACAGGGTTTGTAGGTAAAAAACCAGTGTCCCAGTTAAATGGAGCGTTTACAACACCCATACCTACAAATAGTGCGAGTAACAAGACTGCTACCAGCTTGTTCTCTATGAGAAATTTGATGCTTTTATTTAGCATTTATATTGATTGTTAAGCAGTTATACATGGTTTAATATTCAGAGTAATCTGGAATATTAAACACAACAAAATAAGCTCGTATAAGGATATACGAAGAAACACCTGCAAGAAAATAAGAGGTGTGGTTGTATGTATTATGCTATATCAGGGGGTGTCCAAACAGGGAATAGTGGCGTCTGCTTATTGGACGAAGGTAATGGAAAGCCATGTACCGCATGCGCAGCAAAAAGCTTAATTTCTTTGGTGAAAACGGTAGTAAATGCCGAGATAGAAGTTGCTATGGAACAATGGCACGAGTCCATTCCACATGTTTCCATGTTAGAACTGTTCTCATCGCAACAAGGCATTTCTTCTGAACTGTTTCTATCTGACTCTACACAACACTCCATTTCGCTCATATTATTGTAAGGCATAGCCAGCACTGGTTGACTCACGTAAACCAGAAACAAACAGCTAAGTAATATGTAGCGTAATGCTTTCAATCAAAAATATTGTTAGAAAAACAAATATAGAAATATTTTTTTGATATGAGAGGTGAAGACGCAGTAAATAGTTTTTTGTATTGGATTGTAGCTTCTTATAAATAATCAAACGGCACTAAAAAAAGGTAGTGCCGTTTGATTAAACTTTTGTCAGCATATATTACACATACAAGGTTTGGTGTATTTTTAACTGCCCTTATTAGTGGTTTCAATAATTGCGTCTACAACGCTTTTATTATTTACACCTAAGCCTTCTCGCTGGAAACTTAACTCACCATACTTATCAAAAACACTGATTATGTTGGAATGAGAAAAATCGATAGGGGAGATAGCTTTATAACTTACTGCTAGAACAGCTGCGAATTCTCTCGTGTCCTCCTCACTTCCACGTAGAAACAACCATTTGTCGTCTTCCATTTTGTTTTCTTTTGCGAAAGCGTGGAGTCGTTCTGGAGTATCTACTTCTGGATCGATGCTTACAAATACATATTGCACATCGTCTTCTAAGGACTCGGGAACATCTCTTTGTATATGTCGAATATCGGCTACTAATCTTGGACAAGCGGCCTGACAAGAAGTGTAGATCATAACTACTACCAAAGTTTTACCTTGTAGGTCTTTCAGCTCTAGCTCCTCATTGTCTTGTGTAGTCCAATTAGAAGGTAAGTGATAAATAGACATGTCTGGTAGTTCCGATAAATCGATTGCATCGGTTGCTACCTCTTCTTTCTTGTCGGGAGAAGTATTGTTGCAAGAGGTGAAAAGGATTAAGAAACTTAAAACGTATATATATCGAAGCATATTTTATTTTTTAAAAGTGTAGAATCTAAGCTGTTTTTAATTAAAAGTCCTTTGCACAACGGAAACCTAGGTTACGCACAGTATAACGTGCTTTTAAACTTCCTCGGAATGCGTAACGCATAAAAGAAGCATAATCCTTTAGGTCTGTAGCACCAATAGCGGCACTTCCACAGAACAGGGAGGAGTCAAAATCCGAATCTTTTCTGGATTCTCCAGACATGAAAACCGAGTTGAAGTCGGAAGTCCATTCCCAAATCAAACCTTGCAGGTCGTAGATGCCGTAATAGTTTCTATAAGTACTCCCAACTGAATTGTTGTAGGTTCTTGGGGTTTCGTACCATTTTAGGATGTACTTATTGTAGGATTCTATCTTTCTTGCATCTGGAAATTCTTCATTGGCCATGGCAGCAAATTCCCACTCATCCATAGTTGCTAGACGCTTGTCTTGACTTTCGCAGTAATTTTTAGCTGCGAACCAGGAAATGTTGGTTACTGGTGCATTTGGGTTTAATTCCCCAAAATCCGTATCACTTTCCCAGGTGCTTAAGTACGCCTCATCGGCAAACAGCTTTTTGACTTTGGTTTTTTTCCATTCGGGATGTTTTTTTACGAACTCCAAATAATCTGCATTCGTA
>DATGMW010000073.1:0-3997 GCA_035307105.1 Flavobacteriaceae bacterium | reverse complement strand
TTGAGAATGACTGGTCGCTAGAGCGAACGGTAAACGATGCATTGAATAGTACATTAAGCAGAACTTTAAACACGTCCATGACCACGTTCATCGTACTACTCGCTATGTTCCTATTCGGAGCAGAATCTATACGTAGCTTGATATTTGGATTGATGGTAGGAGTTGTTGTAGGTACTTATTCGTCCCTGTTTATCGCAACACCACTTATGTATGATGCTTTAATCAGAAGCAAAAACAAAGATGCTTTACTAGCGAAGTTTAAAAAGAAAGACGATATCGACTTAGAAGATGACTATTTAAATATCTAAGTTTCTTAATAGTATGGATAAAAAACCGTCGCATAAATATATGTGACGGTTTTTTTATTTGTATCATCTTGATCCCTGAGATAGAATTCACTCGAATATATTGTTAATGATTCGATCTTGGTGTAGATAAATAGCTGATGATAATATAAAACAAGTGACTATGCTGTTAGTGCAGTATTGATTTACCTCCATTTTAAAGCTTTTTACCTTCCTAAATATGGTCCATTCATTTTTTTATAGAGAATGAAGCAGTTTCATAACAACCTGAGCCCCATAACATATTTTTAAAATAGAAGAAGTTTGAATTCCGATAATTTCCTTCTCAACGCATTGACTTTACTATAAAAACCATCAATTTACTACAATAATTATAATTAGATTGCAACTTTATATAGTTAAAAGTCGTCGAATTTCTTGGTTTGTATTGTTAAAATTCGTGTCTTGCGGCTTTAATCATATCCATAAACTCTTATTAATTCCTTTTAAAAGATGAAGAAGTTCCTTGTGTTCCCTTTATGCTTATCGGCATGTCTATACCTCATTTCTTGTGGTCAAAATCAGAAAACAACAGCAATCTCATCTTCTCCTGAAGTAGATAGCATTTTAGTTGAAACTCCTAAGACGGAAGAGGTTACCACGCCAACAAAAGAAGAGCTTACTCCCTCGGACTACTATTCCATGTCTTTTATTAATCCTGGAGATAAAATTCATTATGGAGAAGTTCATTTGCTAGAAGCTGGTAGAAACGATTGGGGTAAAAAAATCATTGCAATTATCGATAACGATACCATCGATGTTCCCTACCCTCATAAAGAACCTAGTGATTTAACCTATTCCAATAAAGGTGATTTAAACGGTAATGGATATAACGATATTATAATTGGCTCAGGATCTTTTGGTACCTGCTGTAGTCCTAATTATACTATAGCAAGTTATGATGGGGAGAAGTTCCGATTGACTGAAACTATCGAGTGGGTTGAGGATTACGATGTCAAGACTTTTGATACGCACAGTCGAATTGCTGTAAAAGAGAAATGATATCTCCCGATGTAAATACGCAGTTTAAAGATAGTACAGTCTATGAATATAAAAACTATCAACTAAAACAAATCTTTAAAATTTCGGCCAAAAACATCACAGCCGACAGAGAATTGACTACGACGGATATTTATAATAAAGAATATCCTAAAACCGATATGTACGGAAAGGAAGCTATTGGAATGCCTTATGTAGTCAATGAAAAAGATAGTTTAAGAGTTTTAGCTTTAGCAGGGTTTGGAAGAGGATTGCTCGAAGTATATCTTTTCGATGACCATAAAGAGCAGCATTATAGATTAGCCTCTGAAGTTGCAAGAGTTGGGGTATTGCCTATAAAACAGGAAGGTTATCCATTACTTGTAATCAATATGGATGAAATATATACCAAAAACGGTCCCTATAAAGGAGATGTTAACAAAATTTACCAGCAGTTAAAAGCTATGGGAAAAATGTAATTCTTCACAGCAACCAACCTCCCCTCTCTTAATTTCTAATATTCACCAAAATCAACTATACTATGACAGCAACACGTCAGGTTCACAACCTTATTCTCTTAGACGAAAGTGGATCCATGCAGTCCATCAGCAACGCCATCATTCAAGGCTTCAATGAAGTAGTTCAAACCATTAAAGGGGTAGCCGAGAAGTATCCCGAGCAAGAACACCGAGTTTCTTTTATTTCCTTTAATGGGTTAGGACAAACAGTGCATCATTTTTTGGAGCCTATAGAAAAATTAGAAGAAATAAACGCAGAGAACTACAATCCAAATAGCATGACTCCGCTTTATGATGCTATAGGCTTTTCCGTAGAAAAAATAAGACAAGCCTTGCAATCCGAAAAAGAGTACAACGTTCTGGTAACCATCATGACCGACGGAGCAGAAAACGCTTCAAAAGAATATACTAGTACAGCTATAAAGCAGTTAGTAGAAGAATTGGAGCAAGTTGGATGGACCTTTACTTATATCGGTACAGATCACGATGTAGTCTATTCTGCAGAAAAGATTTCTATTAGAAATACGATGTCTTTTGTAAGAAACAAAGAAGGTATCAAAGATATGTTTTCCAAAGAAAGAGATGCTAGAGAAAGATATAGCGATAGTTTAAGAATGGGTATGAAAATGGCAAGCTTTTATGAGGAGCAGAGGGATGAAATCGAAAATGACCAAGGGAATAATAAGCCTATAGTTCAAAATTTGACGTATGATTCCAGTCTTGAAGAAGTTGAGGCATCGCTTAAAGGAACTATAAAGCAGATGGAATTAAATGGAGAAACGCAAGAATTAAAGTTTGAAAAACTACTAAAAGAGGGTAGAGTTAAACTTCTTAAAGGAAAAGTAAAACAAGCCTATAGAATTTTTCATCAATGTATGTTAGATCCTACAAGTACCAATAGTCTAGATATCGGCGAATTGTATTTCTGGAGTACAAGATGCCAAGAAGAACTTGGAAACAAAAACAAAGCTTTGCGTGATTACTTATTATTACTCGAAAAAGAGCAAGCTACAAGAAACAACCAAGACCTAATAAATGCCATCCTTGACCGACTAATTGAGTATGGAGATATTTCTAAACTTGTAGAGGATTTTAAGAAAAGGAATAGAAGATAAGAACTGTTAATGACAAGCTTTGAAGGTTAAATCAAATATTAGTAGTGACTTTGTCATAAATAAATGTTGTTTTTATAATCATGCGGGGTGTAGAAAAAGTTACTGCCATGATAATGAAGAAATTATTGAACTAAAATTCAGAAACTAATCAAAAGATTCTGAATAGTTGCTGAGTCTTTCTCAATTCGTAGACATCACACCCATGTTACTTATAGAAAAAACACCTTCACATTCTTCCATAATCTGATATTGTTAATTCTTCCCAATAAAAATCCTTATGTTTGATAGCATAATTTCTCACACTTTATACGCTTACGTGTAAGAAAGCAAACAATATTAAATAAAAAATAAACAAGCATACATGGCTAAAAAGAATACGCCTAAACAAGAACCAATTGAAAAACAACTTTGGGAATCGGCTAATAAACTGCGTAAAAATATTGATGCAGCAGAGTATAAACACGTTGTATTAGGACTCATCTTCTTAAAATATATTTCAGACTCTTTTGAAGAGTTACATGCAAAGTTAAAAGCAGGAGAAGGCGAGTATACAGGAGCAGATCCAGAAGATAGAGATGAGTATAGAGCAGAGAATGTGTTTTTTGTACCTACATCCGCTAGATGGTCGTATTTACAAGGAAGAGCAAAACTTCCAGAAATTGGGAAGGACATTGATAGTGCAATGGATGCTATTGAAAGAGAAAACCACTCTTTAAAAGGAGTATTGCCAAAGGTATATGCCAAAGAAAATCTAGATCCTACGAGTTTAGGTGAGTTAATCGATTTAATCTCTAATATAGCTTTAGGCGATGCCAAAAGTAGAAGTGCCGATGTATTAGGACACGTGTTTGAGTATTTCTTAGGAGAGTTTGCTTTAGCCGAGGGTAGAAAAGGTGGACAGTTCTATACTCCCAAAAGTGTAGTCAACCTTTTGGTAAATATGCTTGAGCCATACAAAGGACGAGTTTTTGATCCTTGCTGTGGCTCTGGTGGAATGTTTGTACAATCGGAGAAATTTGTGGAAGACCATCAAGGTAGATTA
>DATGMW010000072.1:0-16471 GCA_035307105.1 Flavobacteriaceae bacterium | reverse complement strand
TGTTAATCGGTTACAAAACCAATTTAAAGATCGAAAACTGAGGTGCGTTTGGTGTAAATCAAGTCCTTTAAACGCAACCAGAAAGCTAGTGTCAAATACACAGCAAATCCAATACCTAAGGTAAAGAAGGATAAGTAAATGAAAAATATTCGAATCGATTTAACGCGTATCCCCAATCTTTCGCCTATTCTAGAGGAAACATAAAATCCATACTTTTCGAAAAAATATCGTAAACGATATACTAATTGCATCATAAACCACTTTCTATCCGTAGGGTAAATATACACTTATTTATTAAATAATCCACGAGAAGCATGCAACACGAATATTGTGTTTGGATTTTAAAATAAGTCTTACTAAGAAATGGATTTTTTTAATATAGCATTGCCAATACCACAGGACAAGCAACGTTTTGGCGTACAGTAATTGGCATATAATTGTAAAAGTGCTTGTGATTGCAATGCATTTCCAGCTTTTAAACCATGCTTTTTATAATTAGCTATTATAGAATTATTCTCTGCAGGCAACTGTTCTATAAGTTGCACTATGTCTTCTGCGCTATCTTCCCCCACATATTTGCTGTAAACAAATCGAATCGGAACAAGGGTGTTAATCAACAATAAGTCGATGAAATTTTTACTAAGCCGCTTTGTTCGAACGCTAGATGTTACACCAAAGTTATAGTGCGAATCCCAATACGCATTTGCTTTTACTCGATATTTGGCATAAAACTCTGCAATTTCCATCCCTTTTATCCATTCAGAAAACAAGGCGGTATTGGAATGGTATAAGCTTGCCAATTGCGATAAACGTATGGTAGGGAAATTATAGGGTCGGAGTCTAAAAAATTTTGGAGGCGTTTCTATTGGTTGTAAAGAAAATTTATTCCTTAGGAACTGGTATTCGCTCAGCAATTCTTTATAATAGTCATCTACGGCTGTATCTTCTAGTAAACCAGACTGTCCCATAAATAGTGCTTCCAATTGCAATGGATTGGCTTGGCACTTTTGTACTACCTCAAAAGGTAAGCTCATAGCCATTTGGTAGAAGGCTTCTCCGTTGACTTTCAATCCAAAGTTTCTTGCTAGTTTTGAAAATAAAAGAGCCTCCCAATGATATTTGTTCTGCTCTGCATCTTTTATTAACTCCTTGGATTTGCGTTCCAATCGTTCAAAGTAAACACGCTCTAGCCAAGAATCTGCAGTGAATTTGGGTACACTTGCTAATTGGTCTTGGCAAGCAATCCAAGCAGCGGGTTTATCATTTAATCGATGGTAAGTAGCTAGTAGTTCTTTGGAGACATATTCTTTTAATTCCAATACTGGAATCGGTGTTTCATCTTCTCGAAAAACCTCCACATCATGTTCCCATACCACATGAAGAATAACGGCATTATATCTTTTATCTTGATGGTGTTTGTGCGCATACCAATCGGAAGAGCGTATATGTATCTCGATATTGCCAGCCCAACGCTGTCCTTCAATAACCAATTGCGCATTAAAAAAATCTGGGCCAGCATCGGTGTTCACACTCCCTGCATGCATCACTTGAATCTGCTTAGCATTGGTGGTTTGCAAAGCCACATCTGTCCAGTTTTGAAACTGCCATACATAATGTAAAAACTCTTCCTTCATCTCTCCTGCTATAAAATCGGTTCATCAAAAAAACACAAGCTTTCCTTTCTGACATCTCATGCATATGGCCGGGAGAATCTCATTCTGTAGATGAAACCAGGCACTTCGTTACAACGAACTAATCAGAATATATAGCAAAGCACTATAAATTTACTAATAATACTATTAGCATCAAAAAATGACCATTTATAGTATTTTAAATAAGGAAGAGTAAAACATGTTTTCAAAGAAACACCCTATATAGTTCAAGGGTGTTTCTTGTCTATTTAGTTTAAAACAGAGGAAGTGAAAACCTCTCCAAAGTTATTGAAGGTTTCGTTTGCTACAGCCACCGCTTGCGAGTGGTCTTCTAATTTCTCTCCATGTTTATTTAGAACAGCGGCAAATTTCCCGAACATGGGTCCACTTTTGGAACCATAGCCGTTAAAGAAAGAAAAACCTTTGCTTATCCCTTGCTTCTCTAGCATTCTAACAATATGCGGACCGCCCATTATAGAACCTTCCAGGACATACATGGCACTTAAAGCATCTACTAGCGTGTTCATTTCTGGCGCCACTGCCTCTGGCAGATTCTCTATGCTTCCACCTAGTTCCTCTATATCTGCTTGGATATAACTTGAATCTCTCCGCTCTTTTAAATCAGGCAAAACATCTTCGGTTATATAATGGGCCATTTTTTCCTCTACCAAAGAAAAGTACACATAAAAACCTTTCAGTACATCGATATAATCCTCTTCCGTACGAATCTTTTTAATTCTACGAATAATGGTGCCTTCCGCTTTTTGATGGGCAGCATGCGTTTGTTTTTTTAATATATCTCGAAGCATATTTTTCTTATTTTAATTGATTCTAAACAAAGATAAATAAAACCTTCATAGGGTGGGCAAATATCTTGCTTATAATAATCAAGCTTCCTTTCAGGAATACAGGTTCGACATCTAGATTAGCTTAAAAAGCAACTAATCTTTTTGAATTTTTGAATGGTTCTTTACTAAGCCTAGTTCACCAATTCTAGAATCCATTATTTATCGCCAATAAATAGAGGTTTATATCTGATTTTTGAGTTATTTTATCCCTTGGTAATAAATCAAATTATGGATATTAAAGTTAGGGCGTTACAGCTAGAAGATTACGCAGGATTAAAGCGATCTATGATAGAAGCGTATCATGACGAGGACGAGTATTGGAGAAAAAGTTCTATCGCAAAGCTTATTGAAGTTTTTCCTGCAGGACAGTTTTGTGTGGAGGTAAATGGTAAGGTAGCCGCTTGTGCTTTATCTATTTGTGTGCTGTATGAATTATACGGAAACGAACATACCTACACAGAGATTACTGGGAACGCCACCTTCAACACCCATACAGACGAAGGCGATATATTATATGGAATAGAGGTTTTTGTAAGTCCGGAATTCCGTGATTTACGATTAGGAAGAAGATTGTATAATGAACGAAAGGATCTTTGTGAAAAACTAAACTTAAAAGGTATAATAGTAGGTGGTCGATTGCCAGAATACCATAAGTATAGCGGTGATCTTTCTCCAAGAGAATACATTGAAAAAGTGCACTCTAAAGAAATTCATGATCCGGTATTGAACTTCCAGTTAAATAATAACTTTAGTGTGGTAAAAGTTTTGAAAAATTACTTGGAAGGCGATGTAGAGTCGGAGGAGTACGCGGCACTACTACAATGGAATAACATTTATTATTCTCGAAAGCGAAATGCCATGAACGATAGCATTATTCGTTTGGGATTGGTTCAATGGCAAATGCGCCCTTTTGACAACATCGATGAGTTCTACGAACAAGTAAGTTTCTTTGTGAATGTATTGTCGGAATATAAGTCGGACTTTGTTTTATTTCCTGAATTTTTCAACACACCTTTATTGTCCGAGTACAACCACTTAAGCGAACACGAAGCTATGCGTGCTTTGGCAAGCAAAACCGAAGAGATAAAGCAAGAAATATCGAAACTAGCTATTTCCCACAACGTCAATATCATCTCGGGAACCATGCCACTTATAGAGGACGATCAACTTTACAATGTTTCCTATATCCTACATAGAAACGGGAAAATTGATGCATTCCGAAAAATACATATCACCCCTTTTGAAAAGCGTTACTACGGAATGGTTGGCGGCGATTCTATTGAGGTTATCGACACGGATTGTGGTAAAATAGGTGTTCTTATTTGCTATGATGTGGAGTTTCCAGAGCTACCTAGATTGCTAGCCGAGCAAGGAATGAAAATCCTTTTTGTTCCTTATTTAACCGATACACAAAATGCTTATACTAGAGTAAGAGCATGTGCTAAAGCAAGAGCCATAGAAAACGAATGCTATGTTGCAATAGCTGGTTGTGTGGGTAACTTACCTGGAGTAAATAACATGGATATCCAATTTGGTCAGGCAGCTGTATTTACACCATCAGACTTTGCTTTTCCTGAAAATGCAACCAAAGCGGAAGCAACGCCAAATACCGAAATGACGATTATAGTAGATGTGGATTTAAACCATTTAAAAGAATTACATCATTATGGTGCGGTACAAAATTTAAAGGATAGAAGAACAGATCTATTCGAATTAAAACTGAAAGACAAGAAATAGAAAAAGTGAATTTTAACGTACAAAAATAAATACATCTGCTATATTTAAAGTAAAATTACTATCCACCAGTTAAACTTCCATGATATGCACATCCTAAGAAATGTATGTTTGTTTGTTTTTATTGCCTTGCTATCTAGTTGCAAAGAAAATAGCAATGCACAAGTCAGTGCACAAACTACGGACCCTGTAGAAACAAATCCGCCACATACCGACTTTAAACCTGCATTCGAAGGACAAACACGGGCTCCAGGAATGCAAACCGAAACTGGGTTGGACATTGATGTTATAGCAGAATCTATAGGCCAGCCATGGGGAATTACCCACTTACCTGATGGAAGGCTTCTGATTACCGATAAATTTGGGTTTATGCAAATTTTCGATACCGACGGCAATTTAATAAGTAAAATCACTGGTTTCCCTGCAGTGGACCCAGACGGGCAAGGAGGCTTGCTAGATGTAACTTTAGACCCTGATTTTGAAACAAACAGAATGTTGTATTGGACATTTTCTGAACCTTACCAAGAGGGAAACCTTACTTCTGTAGCTAAGGGAAAATTAGCAGGAGAGGAAGATACAATAGAGAATTCAGAAGTGATTTTTAGAGCAGAACCAGCGTATAACGGACGATTACACTACGGTAGTCGTTTATTGTTTGACGAGGATGGCTATTTATTTGTGAGTACTGGAGAGCGATCCGATAAGGCTACACGCATGCAAGCACAGGATTTAGATTCTGGATATGGAAAAATATTTAGAATGACTACCAACGGAGATCCAGCACCAAACAATCCATTTATTTCAAATGTGGAAGCAGTTCCACAGATTTACACCTATGGCCATAGAAATGTTCAGGGCTTGGCCATCCACCCGGAAACAAAGGCACTATGGGGCGGAGAGTTCGGACCAAAAGGTGGTGATGAAATCAACCTAATAATACCAGGAAAAAACTACGGATGGCCGATTATTACCTACGGATTGGAATATAGTGGCGATGCAGTTGGCGAAGGAATTGCTCAGAAAGAAGGAATGGAACAACCTAATTACTATTGGGACCCAGCTATATCCTTTAGTGGTATCACATTCTATAACGGAGAAATATCAGAATGGAAAAACAATTTATTCCTAGCCTGTTTAGCCGGTAGCCACATCGCTCGTTTAAAGATTGAAAACGATAAAGTAGTAGGCGAAGAACGATTATTGGCAGACGAAGGAGAACGCTTTAGAGATGTACATCAAGGAAAAGATGGAAAACTCTATGCCATAACCGACTCTGGAAAAATCTATAAAATTAGTACAAAAGATGAGTAATTCCTCCATATCAATGTTCATAAACGTAAGTCTAAGATGAACGACTTCCTATAAAAACAAAGAAGCTGCTAGCTTCGCTTCCACTCTGCGGAATTAATTTTAACTAAAACCATTCAAGACAAATTTGTCTTGAATAAAAATACCTTCTATATTTGCTTTAGAATTAAAACAAATCGAATGTTTTCTAAGGCATGTACATACGGTGTAAAGGCAGTTATTTATATAGCTACGCAATCTATGGACGGAAAGCGAGTAAAAATAACCGATGTTGCTAGTAGCTCTGGTTCGCCAGAAGCTTTTACAGCGAAAATCTTAGGTAAGCTGACCAAGTCCGGTATTATCGATTCCTACAAAGGACCTAATGGTGGTTTCGAAATCAATCTAAACAAGATAAAAGAAACCAAATTAGAAGAAATCGTTTTCGCTATTGATGGAGACTCCATTTACAATGGGTGCGCCCTAGGGCTTAGCGAATGTGATGCCTCGGACCCATGCCCAATGCATAAAAAGTTCTTCGAAATCCGAGAAGAGCTAAAATCCATGTTGGGAACTACCTCCGTGTATGAACTTGCTACTGGATTGAAATCTGGAAAATCAACACTTTTAAGATGAGAAAATTTTTTAATTATATTTCGGACAAAATAGTCTGCAATAAAGGGGTTTTAGTTTCAGTTTTACTGCTGACTGCCTACAGTGCTGTGGCACAACCTAGACCTAATCCGAGTACGGAAAATTGGCAATTAAGTCCAGGAGTACTCGGAACATTTATCTTGATAATCATTGTATTGTTTATCGCTTTCTTGATTTTATATATGCGTATAAACTCTCATCTAGATAAAATGCGCTATAAATCGGATCTTAAAAATAAATTTAAACTCGCCGAAGAGATACTAGATTTAGAAGGAAAAGAAATAGATAGTCTCCTAGAGGAGAGAAAAGCATCTCTTAAATATTCCTTGACTGGCGATGAAGTTGCTGGAACCGCTACAGCACAAGATAAACGTGGGATTGTGAGTAAAGTGACACATAAGCGAAATTATCCATTGGTGGATGAGAAAAAGACTTCAAAAGTTTATATAGAAACGCCCAAGCCTTTAAAGAAACTGGTTATTTGGTACATAGGCGCCTCTGTTTTTTGGCTCGTATTTGGAACCTTGGTAGGGCAATATGTAGGAATGAAGTTTATATGGCCAGAAATGGATACTACTTCTTGGCTTTCGTTTGGTAGACTACGTCCTGTACACACCAATGCTGTATTTTGGGGATGGGCTTCTTTGGCAATGGTCGGTTTAGCGAATTTTGTGATAGTACGTACTTCCAATACAAAATTATATAGCTATAAAGTTGCTTGGTGGGCATTGGGATTGATGAACCTCACCGTAGTATTAGGAAGTTTATGTCTCATGGCTGGGATTAACAATGGTGGCGGAGAATATCGCGAATATATTTGGCCTGTTATGGCTCCATTTGCCATTGGGTTGATCCTAACCTTATATAATTTTTATCAAACAGTTGCAAATCGAAAAATATCCGAGATATACATCTCTAACTGGTATTTGTTTGGTGCACTACTATGGACTATTACCATTGTGATAATAGCCTATCTTCCAAATTTCCAAAACGGATTGGGAGAGACTGTTATTCAAGGTTATTATATGCACCAAGGAGTTGGGATGTGGTTTATGACCTTTACTTTAGGACTCATCTATTACTACTTACCTTCGTCCTTAAACAAACCCATTTATTCTTACTCCTTAGGAGTCTTGGCTTTTTGGACGCAGATGTTATTCTATACCTTAATCGGTACACACCACTTTATTTTTAGTCCGTTGCCATGGTGGTTACAAACTGTAGCTATTGTATTTAGTGTTGGAATGTTTATACCTGTTGTAGCTGGCACCACCAACTTCCTAATGACGATGCGAGGAAGTTGGAGCGAAATAACCAAAAGTTATGTATTACCGTTTTTCTTGGTTGGCGTAATATTCTATTTTGTTGGATCTACACAAGGAAGTTTACAAGCTTTCCGATTCACCAACTTCGTTTGGCATTTCAATGACTTCAACGTAGCACACTCTCACATGACCATGTATGGCATCATCACCTTTATATTATGGGCGTGTATTTATGCAATCCTGCCTAAAATCACTGGTAAATCACCAAAACAGTTGTTTGTAGGAGTGCACTTTTGGTTAGCATTCATAGGTTTGTTTGCTTATATGATGTCTATGATGGCAGGTGGAACACTACGTGGATTGAGTTGGATAGAAGGAAGACCATTTTTAGAATCCATTACATTCATGCATTCCTATTGGATCTGGCGTGCTATAGGAGGGTCACTAATGTTCCTATCGCATTTGATGTTTGCATATAACTTTTATGTAATGGTTAAGCCAAAACCTGAGAAGGTACTTATTACTAATGTAAAACCTGTTACTACTTAAAGAGAGAGACTATGTTCAATTTTCATAAAAACTTAAGAAATCTAGTGCTCGTATCCGCTATCGTATTTGTAGCCCTAAGTATATTCATTGCGGTAATACCAGCTTCTGCCTTACATTATGTAGAAGCTTTACCAAGTATGGAGCCTTTTACCGAGGCAGAACAACACGGATTACAAATCTATGTAAAAGAAAACTGTGTGGCATGCCATACACAGCAAGTTCGAAATATAGAGATGGACAATATGTGGGGAGATAGGCCATCGATTCCATCGGATTATTATTATAGCAAAGCGCGCTTAGATTTCTGGAGACAATCCCCATCCTTATTGGGAAGTGAGCGCACAGGACCGGACTTAACTAGCGTGGGCAAAAGACAACCTGGAAAAGAGTGGCACCTACTCCATCTTTACAATCCACGAATCGTAGTTAAAGAATCCATTATGCCAGGATATCCTTGGTTGTTTGAAGCAAAATCAGAATCAGAAATAACCGACCAAGACGTAGTAGTTGCGGTCCCAGCAGAATATTCTAAAAACCCTGACAAGAAAATAGTTGCTAAGAAAGAAGCTTTGGACCTGACGGCTTATTTAATTTCATTAGTACAAGCCGATATAAATGGTGCTCCAGCAATGGACTTTATTCCAGCTAAAACAGTTAAGTCCAACAGTAAATCTGGAGAGGCTTCTAGCTCAGGATTAGACGGAGCTGCACTGTATGCAAGTAACTGTGCTGCTTGTCACCAAGCGGATGGTTCAGGGTTGGCAGGTGCTTTCCCTCCAGTAGCTGGTAGTCCAATAGTAACAGGAGACGACACGGACTTATTCATAGAAATAATCTTACGAGGATATGATGCTAGACCAGAATATGCAGTCATGGTTGGTTTTGCCGATGTATTAACAGATGAAGAAATAGCTGCAATTGCAACACATGAGCGTACAAGCTGGGGAAATAACGGCTCAGAGATTACAGCTGAAGAAGTAGCTAAAGTGAGAGAATACATAGAAGGATTAAACCAATAATAAAACATAGAAAGATGGAAAAGAAAGAAGTTTGGTTAGAATCACTACTGACCAAAACACCACAAGAAGGACGAGAATTGGCTGTAAAAATGGCGAGAAAAAGTATCGCAGCCATTCAAACAGATCCAGAGGTACGACAAAGTTTACGTACTGCCTATGCAGAAGATACCACGCAGCTTATCGCTTCGGCTAATGTTGTAGCAATAGAATTCCAGACTGTTGCAAAAGCAAATAATTACTGGAAATAATAGTTAACTAAAAACAACCTAAAGATGAAACGAATTATAATGGTACTGACGTTTATGCTATTTATAGGAATTCCTTTAAATGCACTCGCACAAGATGCAACGGATAGTAGTACACCAACAGAAAAACTTGAAGGCATTGTTCAAAAAATGGATTCGCAAAATAAAATCAAAAAACAGAATCCTACAGAACAAGGAGAAGTATGGCTGAAAACTCTACTTACCGATACGCCACAAGAAGGACGAGAATTAGCTATAAAAATGGCAAGAAAAAGCATTGCTGCCGTTCAAACAGATCCTGAAGTAAGAAAAAAATTACGCAAGGATTATGCAGAAGACACCGCTCAGCTAATAAATATTGCGAGTGTTATAGCTCTAGAATTCCAGACTATTGCTGCGGCAAATAATTACTGGAAATAATTCAATCCTAAAAAACCAGACAATATGAAACGACTTGTAATTTTTCTAACGCTTTTCTTGCTAGCTATGCCTTTTAAAGCATTGGCATGTGAGGTTTGTGAAAACAGACAACCAGAAATACTCAAAGGAGTTACTCACGGTATTGGTCCACAAAACAATTTAGACTATATCATTACTTGGTCTGCTGTTGTGATTGTAGGCATAACCTTATTTTTTAGCATCAAGTTTTTAGTGAAACCTAAAGAATCAAAACCAAATCACATAAAAAACATTGTTGTAGACTAAATCCAAACTACTTATGGAAAGAAAACAAAAGATAAAAGTGTTCTTAGACGAGGATCCAGTCCCGTTCGCAGAGTTCGAGTCGCCGGTAAAGTTTCTTTTGGATACAACGAAAATTCCTGATGGAAAACATCAGTTAAAAATTGTAGCAAAGTCCACTAGCGATGTAGAAGGCGTTCGAATTATTCCATTTGTAGTGCGCAATGGTCCTTCTATAGATGTAGTTGGTTTAAAGAACAACGAAGTAATAAACGAGCAAATACCCATTACCATAAATACTTATGGTAGCGATCGCATTGACTTATTTAAGGTGATAGGATCGGAAACCCCAAAAGGAGTGCCTACATGGGTATGGATATTAGTGATCCTATTTGTAGTGTTCGCTATATTTTACTTAATAATGTATTTAACTCCAGATTTATATAAATCATTTGTATAATGAATCCAAAGAAAGAAATAGAAAACATAGAGGATATAAAACTTTTAGTAAACGAGTTTTATGGCAAAGTCCGTCAAGATGAGTTATTAAAAGATATATTCAACACCATTATCCAAGACCGCTGGTCTGAGCATCTAAACAAGATGTATAGCTTTTGGCAAACCGTATTGTTAGGAGAACATACCTACAAAGGTTCGCCATTTCCACCACATGCCGTAATGCCAGTGGAAATAGAGCATTTTGAAGCTTGGTTAGGGCTTTGGGTGGGAACAGTTAACAAATATTTTGTTGGGGAAAAAGCAGAACGGGCAATATGGCAAGGACAAAGAATGGCAGAAATGTTCTTATCTAAAATAAGATATATGAGAGATACGGATTCCGTTCCTCTAAATTAATCGAAAACCAATACTTAAAGAAGTAATTTCAAAATACGGTATTTAACAAAACCTTTTGAAATACTACTTACTTTATGTACTTTGTACTAGATTAATTTAGCTGTAATATTTGAATTACACTATCCTATTCATCATTAAACAACTAGAGCATGAGCACAGATAACACCGTTAATAAAATAAAGGAAAAATACCAAAACCTTGGAGAAAATCCAGCTACTTATCTGGATGGACTACTTCAAGCAAAACCTATAAACTATTGGGATTACATCCAAGTGGATACCTTGTTGACCTTACAAAAAACCCGAACCGACTTTAAGGATGAAGCTATTTTTGTGATGTACCACCAAGTAACGGAGTTGGTGCTTAAAATGATGATTCACGAACTAAAGCAATTGGTAGAAGAGGATTTAGGGGAGGAAATATGGATAGATAAACTTGGACGATTAACTAGATATACCGACATGCTTATCACTTCCTTTGATGTGATGCGCTCTGGTATGAGTTATGACGATTACAATATATTCCGTAGCACCCTCGCTCCTGCTAGTGGCTTTCAGTCCGCACAATTCAGATACTTAGAGTTGTATTGTACAAGATTGGAAAACCTGATAAATCAGCGTGGGAAAGAAAGACTTCCAGAAAATCCAAGTATGGAAGATATGTTTGATAATATCTATTGGAAAGATGCTGGATATAACCGAAAAACTGGAAAAAAAACACTTACCCTTCGTCAATTCGAAGAAAAATATGAGGAGAGTTTCATTAATCTAGCTAAGAAACTAAAAGGCAAAACCTTAGAAGAAAAAGCGAAAAAGATGAATCCATCCAAAGAACTACTGGATAAATTTAAAGAGTTTGATTACCAATACAATGTTGCTTGGCCCATAGTCCACCTAAATACTGCACAGTTCTATTTGGACAGAAAAGGAGAAACCAAAGCAGCTACTGGTGGGAGTGAATGGAAAAAATATTTGCATCCTAAATACCAACAACGAAAATTCTTCCCAAGCCTATGGTCAGAAGAAGAGCTAGCAGTCTGGGGAGAAAAATAAAACCCAACTTATGAAAATATCTGACGAAACAATTATTGGACAATTAGTAGCAGAAAACTACGCATTTGCCTCCATTTTTGAGAAGCACAACATAGATTTTTATATTCACGGAACTAGATCTATCGCAACTGCTGCAAAAGAAAGCAGTATAGACAGCAAACAGTTAGTGGCGGAACTTGAAGCCTTAGAACAAAAATCTATACATTCGGAAGAGGATTATAATAATTGGCCTTTGGATCAATTAGCAGATTATATTCAAAATACCCATCATCGGTTTACCGAAGCTAAAATAACGGAGCTGAAACCACTTTTAGTTGCACTTGTAGATAAGCATAGTGATACAAATCCTGAAGTAATAGAGCTTCAAAAAGTCTTTGAAATCTCTGCTGGAGATATGGCTTCGCACATGAAAAAAGAAGAGTTAGTACTTTTTCCGTTTATTCGAAAAATGATTAAAACGAAAAAGTCCCACGACCAGATATCCGTGCCACATTTCGGAACGGTACAGAATCCAGTAAACATGATGCTTCATGAGCATGACGAGCAAAGCAAACTGCTCCGTAAAATGATAGAGTTAACGAACAATTTTACCCTGCCTAAAGATGCTTGTGACACTTTTAAAACAGCTTATGCAAGTTTAAAAGCATTTGACACGGATATGCATAAACACATACATCTTGAAAATAACATCCTTTTTCCCAAAGCAGTAGCTTTAGAGAAAACACTGAAAAAACCTTAAACCCAATAAATTCAAAAACTATGAAAAAAACACTTTTTATTTTCCTATCCGCTTTGCTGCTTCTAGCATGTCAGAATAAGGAGACAAAAACGGAGGTTGAAAAAGAAAAACAGCTTGTAGAAGTTAAACAGACTTCTAGCACCTCTCCACTTTATTTAGACAATGGCAAGCCATGGAAAATTAATGAAGAAATGAAACCGCATGTATCTAAGGGCGAAGAAGCATTCAAAACTTATATTGATAACGAGGAGGATACAGATTATAAAAACTTGTCACAAATCTTAACCGATGAAAACAACAAGCTCATAGAAAGTTGTACAATGACTGGAGAGTCGCATGATGTTTTACACGAGTGGCTGGCTCCTCACCTAGAGTTGACTGCAGCATTGAAGAGTGCTGAAAATCAAGAGGAAGCTGATAAAATCATTCAAAAACTGAATATTTCTTTTAAAGAGTTTCATAAGTATTTCAAATAGAGTTACACCAAATATATTTATTAAGCACTATTCTTCTTTGTAAAGCAAAAGGAATAGTGCTTTTTTTATGGAGTTGAAATATTAAGCAAGAACAGAGTAACAACTAATCTTTATTCTTTTCTAAATTCTATATATTTGATAGATACCGCTTACGTAAAAGCTTTTTTGGTAGAACATAAAATTAAAACCACATGGGAACAAAACCTATTAAAAGACACGAAGCCATAAGACCTTATAGCCGAGAGCATCATCATGGATTGCTTTTATGCTGGAAAATTCGCGAAGGTATTAAGCGTGAAATAGCTATAGATCGGATAAAGAAATATGCAGACTTCTTATGGGAAACTCAGATAGAACCACACTTTAAGGCAGAAGAAAAATACATGTTTCCCGTTCTAGGAGACGCACATAAAATGATTCAGCAAGCAAAGAAAGAACACATACGCCTAGCCGAATTATTTAATGATGACACCAATATTCTGGAGTCCTTAAAGGCGATTCAAACCGAATTGGACGAGCATATTAGATTTGAAGAACGCATCTTATTTAACGAGATCCAGAAAGTAGCTACGGAGAAGGAACTAGAAATCATTGATCAACACCATGAGATTCTAAATTCTGAAAATTGGGAGGATTCGTTTTGGGAAGATTTTAAAAAGAAAAAGTAATCCTGCTAGTTCGAATTGTTCGGAAGCAAACTTCTCATTTTAAAAACCGTATCTTTGTCGCCCGATAAAGGAAAATATACATGTCGAACGACACGAAAAGAAATACAACTACCTCTAACAATCCAAGCGAAGAGCCGCTTACCGAAGCACTACGAGCACGTCGTCAGAGAGAACTTCGAAAAGAAAAAGAAGCGGAACGACGGGCGAGTAAAGTTTCTATTGCAGAAAAATGGAAAAACCATCGTTACTTGCTCCCTAGAGCAATTTACTATCTATTCCACTCCATTTGGGTCGCTGCTGTAGCTATAGGCGGTTTTATTGCATGGCTCATCTCCATGTTGTTTTTATGACACTCCCCCTACGAACCTTACATATTTATATAGCAAGCTCCCTTTTGACTTTTGCAATAGTCCAAAGTCTAAAGATATTTTCGATTTCCGCACCACAGTGGATATTTTCCTATTTAAACGACTTTTTAGTTATTCCTATCGTTGCCACTATTTGCCTTCACGGGATTTGGTTGCTAAAAAACAGTAAAGCCATTCGACTGAATGGCTTTACTATAGCAAGTTTAGTAGCACTTTATTCTATTTACTTTGAATATTGTCTTCCTCAAACATCCCTACGCTATACAGGTGATATTTGGGATGTGCTTTGTTACGCTCTAGGCGGCTTGGTTTTTTATTTCTTACAGCGACTCGACTAGCTTATTGCAATCTTCTAGCCACCCCATTTCTTCCATCCACTCATCGTTAAACATTTTTCCTACATAACGACTTCCGTGGTCGTGGAAAAGTATTACTACTACATCGTCTTTTGTAAAATGTTCTTTTAACTGAAGCAATCCTTTTATAGCTGCTCCTGCAGAATTCCCAAGGAACATTCCTTCTTTAAGTGCCAACAAACGCGTATAAATAGCCGCATCTTTATCGGTTACTTTTTCAAAAGCTTCTATGATGTCAAAATCTACGTTTGCAGGTAGAATATCTTCTCCAATTCCTTCGGTTACGTACGAGTAGATTTCGTCTTCGTCGAAGATTCCAGTTTCGTGGTATTTCTTAAATACACTTCCATAGGTATCGATTCCCCATATTTTAATATCTGGGTTTTTCTCTTTTAAATAACGCCCTACACCACTTATCGTTCCACCTGTTCCTACACCTACTACAAAGTGAGTTACTTTCCCATCGGTTTGTTCCCAAATTTCAGGGCCGGTGCTTTCGTAATGCGCTTGGGTGTTGCTCAAGTTATCGTATTGGTTTACATACCAACTATTTGGTGTTTCTTCGGCTAGCCGTTTGGATACGGAATAGTACGATCGCGGATCGTCTGGAGCTACTTCCGTAGGACAAACTTCCACTTTACATCCCATAGCACGTAAAACATCCATCTTCTCTTTGCTTTGCTTATCGCTAAGCACACAAATCATTTTGTATCCTTTTACAATAGCTGCTAAGGCAAGTCCCATCCCAGTATTTCCGCTGGTCCCTTCGATTATCGTACCACCTGGTTTTAATCTGCCATCGGCTTCTGCATCTTCTATCATCTTTACCGCCATACGGTCTTTTACCGAGTTTCCTGGGTTAAAGGTTTCGTATTTGGCCAATACCAATGCAGGTATATCTTCTACCAATTTATTCATCTTCACCATAGGTGTATTGCCTATAGTATCTAATATTGTTTCCGCGTATTTCATCTTCTAGATTATTAAATCCTTGCAAAGGTACAAGTACTTCATCTCAATACAAAGAGGCAAATGATTTTTTGATGTTTACTCAAATCGCAAGGCACGAACAGGGCTTATTTTTGCGATGATATAAGTTGGGATAAGCAACATGGCAAGACATAGTACAAAGGTTCCCACATTTAAAGCTAGAATATAATTTAGATGTAAGTACACCGGCACTTCACTAACGTAGTAAGTAGAAGGATCTAATGGTAATATTTTAAAGTACTTCTGAATAGCCAAGAAACCAATGCCTATTAAATTCCCCCAAAACAAGCCTACTCCTATTAGATACATGGCATTGTAAATAAAAATCTTACGTACACTCCAGTTATTACTGCCCAATGCTTTCAACAAACCTATCATGTGCGTTCGCTCCAATATAAGAACAAGCAAAGCGGTAATCATATTGATGCCGGCTACCACAATCATAATCCCAATGATTAAAACTATGTTGAAGTCGAACATGTCCAACCAATCAAAGATATTGCTAAATCGCCCACGGATAGTTTCCACATCCACATTGCTAGGTGAGTTTAAATACACTGCATTTCCGATCGCATCTATATTCTTAAAATCATCTACAAACAATTCAAAATTTCCCACTTCATTACTTTCCCATCCATTCAATCGCTGGATGTGCCGGATGTCTGCGAATAAGAATTGTTCGTCGAATTCTTGAAACCCACTGTTATACAGTCCAACAATAGTAAACCCTACGCTTCTTGGAGGTTTGGAAGTATCTTCTCTTAAAAAGAAAGTAGCTATCCTATCCCCTACTTTTAAATGCAATCGATTCGCTAAGTATTCCGACAGCAAAACTTCGCTATTCAGCGACTCTTCTCCTACCTTGGGTAAACTTCCTTCTATTAAATAATCTTCTAAATAATCCCACGAATAATCTTTGCCAACTCCTTTTATAACCACTCCTTCAAAATCCGATTCGGTACGGATTACCCCGCCTTTGGAAGCTGTTGGCTGTATGTGTTTTATATTGGGGAAGAATCCGTTGTTCGGATAA
>DATGMW010000071.1:0-26039 GCA_035307105.1 Flavobacteriaceae bacterium | reverse complement strand
TTCATGTAGTATCTACCGAAGTGTATAAAGAGGTGATTAAGGACGACAATGTAACACTTATTGATGTGCGTACACCAAAAGAATTTGCAGAAGGTTCTTTGCCAGGCGCAGTAAATATAGATTATTACGATCAGAAAAACTTTTTCGATGCATTCGATAAATACGATCGCAAAGAGCCAATCTACATATATTGCCGTACTGGAAACCGAAGCATTCCAACTGCTCAGAAATTAGTGGAAATGGGTTTTGAAGAAATTTACGATATGGAAGGTGGCTATATGCAGTGGACTAAGGATAACCAATAGGAGGGAAGTATTCTTCTAAAAACTAAATCACTAGGATTTTTATATGCTTATAAACATAATTTGATTGCTCGAAGAATATTATAAAGCTCACAATTGTAACGTTTATAGTAATTTTTATATTAGAATTGCTAATAAAAAATCGTTGCTTTTATTCTGCGCTAATCCGCGTTATCTGCGGGAGTTCTTTCACGTTCCTATGTTTTTGTTTCCCGCAGATTTTTTATTCAAATAACAATAAACGAATAAACAAAACCAAATTTGAATATTTGAGGTCTAAATCGTTTCGTCACATTCTTTAAACTCGTCCTCTTTTAGTGGTTCTAGTCCTATCTCTTTTCTAAGCCTATTGGTTTCCTCTTTAGTATCTATACAAGGCACACCAAAGCTCGAACCATACATTACTCGTTTCCCTCGGCTTTTACTCCAGTAGTATTTATCCAAGATGGTAGCAAAAAACTCTCTACTTAAATTCCCTTTATTTACTTCCTCTAAGAATAGGTTGAAAAGCGCTTGATCCTGAATTATTTTATGAGGGTTATGTAGCATTATAGCGGTACTACTTAAAACCACACATTCATGAGGAATATGTTCTTTGCCAAATAACGCTTCATTTGGATAGCCAAACTCCTTAACTATTCCCACAAGTTTAGCAAAATTCAAAGAATCAATTTTTAAAATATCTTCCCTATTGGATAGAATAAAAGATCCTTCGTTTCGAATCCCTTGATCCAATCCATACATAGTACAAAGCTCGTAAGCTAAGGAATCTATAAGTTGTTGGTTTACGGAGGATTCTTCGGTTAAACTGACTGGCCTTCTGTTTTCTGTACAAGCAGCCGATAAAATAACCAACGAAAGGAGGAAGAACTTTTTCATTTTAATTGTAGACAAGTTTGGAGATTATTATTAAAAATCAAATATATAGCTTATATGTTAAAAAAAGCCTTCGTAGTTTTATATACGAAGGCTTTTTACTGTTTAATTTACAGTAATAAAAATAAAATGTGTTTTACACAAAAGTCTTACTTCTTAGACCAATCTTCTTGAATAAACTCGGTAACAGTAGCTACTTTCCCTGTTTTATCGTCATGGTCTTTCACTAGTTTCACCATTATTCGCTGTGTTTTACCTCCATCTAGAAGGGCATGAATAGCTCGTCCTTCATCAGAATCTTTTAGAACGTAGGCGTTAAATGTTTCTTTTGGGAAAATGGTGTTTAGCTCAAGGCTCCAATACTTTTGTTTTTGGTTTGCATAAGGAGCAAGGTAAGTATCGCTTAAGCTTGCAATTACACGAAACTCTTTTGGCTCTACACTTTTTGTTTCCTTAAATAAGGTAGGGTTCATCCCGTTTAAACCATGGGTTGCTGCCCAATCTATTTTGTAAGCATTATTTACTTTACGCAAGTAAATAACATTAGTTCCAATTCCAACCTTCTGCAAAGAAACGTCCAAAGAATCGGCTTCTAAGAAAGTTACTTGTCCTGGTTTAATGATGGTTCGAACGGGATATTGGTCATAATGCGCTACCATAGCAGATTTTAATTCCTTAGGTTGTAAAATGTAATCCATTCTATCCTCCCAAATTCTTGCCGCATAAAAGGGCTGTAGTACTGCGATGATAGAGTCCTCTTTGTTTTTCGGGTTTACTATAATCTCAGAATCCATCTGAAGTAATTTTACCATGCGCGAAAGGCTATCGATTTTACGGTCCGAACCACTTGTACGTCTTTTCTCTGCATTGATTCGATTTAATAAATCGGTATTAGTAGAAGTCAATACCGCATTTGCATCCATTTGAGCGGCGTTGTTCTCCAATGCTTTGCTTAGGCTCTCGTTGGCTTTTTCTAGGCGCGTACGAATGTCGCTTACTTCTGTCTCTAATCGCTCTATATTCTCTTGGGCGACTTCTAACTGACGTTCTAGCTGTCTTTTGCTTTGTGCAAATGCGCTAGTAGACAGTACTGCTAGCAATAGTAAAAAGAGATGTTGTTTTATCCTCATAGTTTCAAAAATTATAAACATCCACTTTGTGTGGTGTTTCAACTTGTTTTATAAGGGCGAAAAATACAATATATAAATAGAATAATTAAGTAAATCTCGAAGTTCATCGGCGAGATAAAAACATCAGTTTGAATTATACGTTTGCAATACTGTTGTGTTTTTATGTTGAATCCTATGTTGTCTACTTCCTGTATCAACTCTTGACTTCTAGAATTTTTGTACAATTTAGCCATGTAGATGTGATACTATAAATGACTATATTGATTGTTTGTTGCATTATGTATGTTTAAAATGAGAAAAGAGCGGTCATTGTATTAATGTATTATTAAATAGTAGTTAAGCTTGTGTTTGTTTTGCTTATTATAAAAATAATGATTGTAAGTTTATATTATAAAACAAAAACGTAAAACTAAAAACTATTATTATGAGCAATTTAAAATGGAAAGGCCGTTGGAATCAAATCAAAGGTAAAGTGAAACAAAAATATGGAGATCTTACCGATAATGATTTAACGTACGTAGAAGGTAAAGAAGAGGAACTGCTAGGGAAACTTCAGGAGGAGTCTGGAAAGACCAAAGAAGAAGTGGAAAAGTGGTTGAACGAGTTATAGAAGCCATTTGATTTCAATAGAAATTTACTGAGTTTCGTATAGCACGTAAATTCAAAGCTTGTTCTAGTGAGCTTTTTAGCTTGCCAGAACAAGCTTATTAATACGAAGTCAAAAAACGAAAATCTAAAAACCAAACCTATGGGACGAATACTTTATATTATTGTAGTGGTTTTAATAATTTCTTGGGCAGTAGGCTTTTTAGGAGGTCTTGTAACCAATGGACTTATTCATACGCTTCTAGTTATCGCAGTTGTTATATTTTCATTTAATGTAATCAGCGGTTCTCGAAAAAGATAAATAAAAACACTATACCAGAGAAGGCCGTTCCTTATTCATTTAAGAAACGGTTTTTTTTATATACCAATTATTCAAAATAAAGTAGTAGAACAAGTAAAGTGCCTTTTGATACTCGATTATTTCTTTATCTTTGATATATGTCGGAAATAATAGAAGATAAGCAAGTTTTCAGTCTCTTAGAAGTCACCAAAAGTGTTCAGAGAACCATAGCTAAACGCTATGCGAGAACCTATTGGATAAAAGCAGAGATGAATAAGCTAAATCACTATACGCACTCCGGACATGCTTATCCGGATTTGGTAGAAAAGAAAGATGGGAAGATTGTTGCCGAAATGCGTGGTACGATTTGGCGAAGTACTTACCAACGGATTAATGCCGAGTTTGTAAAATATCTAGGCGAACCCATAAAAGATGGAGTAAGCTTGATTTTTGAAGCTAGCATCACCTATCATCCCATGTACGGCATGGGACTCAATATTGTAGATATCGATGTGAGCTACGTTCTAGGAGAATTAGAGAAAGAGAAGAAAGAAAGCATCGCCAAACTAAAAAAAGAAGGTTTATTCGATAGGAATAAAAAAGTGCCTTTTCCACTTCTTCCTAAGCGAATTGCAATTATATCTGTAGAAACCAGTAAAGGCTTATCCGATTTTTATAAGATTATCCGAAATAACCCGTGGGGGTATAAACTTGAGTGTACACTATATCCTGCCTTATTACAAGGCGATAAGTCCATTCCCTCTATACTTAATCAGCTGGCAAGCATTCGAGATCAGATGGAAGAATTCGATGCCGTCACGATTATTCGTGGGGGTGGTGGAGAGGTTGGATTGGCATCCTATAATAACTACCAACTAGCAAAAGCGGTGGCCGAGTTTCCACTGCCGGTGCTTACTGGAATCGGACATGCTACGAACGAAACGGTATGCGAAATGGTAGCTTATAAAAATGCAATCACACCAAGTAATCTGGCAGAGTTTTTATTACAACACTTTCATGATTTTTCCAATATACTCCGTGCTGCCGAGCAGCAAATTGCCTATCGGGTAGAAAGAAAATTTAGCGCAGAAAGAGAAAAAATCTCCTACAGTATTAATACGATAAATTGGCGTAGCCAGAATTTAATGCAACGCGCTAAGCAAATTATAGAAAACAATAAAGTGCAAGTTATTGCTGGAAGTAACCGAATTTTCGAAGAGCAAAGAAGACATATTGCAAATAGTAAAACGATAATAAAACTGGCCGATCCTGTTACCATTCTCAATAAAGGATTTGCAATGGTTTGGCACAACGGAAAAATCGTAACTAGCAGTACCCAAATAAATGAAGGAGATACTATAGTGAATCAGCTTCGCGACGGAGAAGTACAGAGTAAGGTTTTAAAAATAAATGAACATGGAAGAAAAGAATAACTATACCTACGAAGCTGCTTTTAAAGAGCTACAGGAAATAGTACAACAAATTGAAGAGGGGAATGTAAACATCGATCAGCTTTCCGATTACATAAAACGAGCGGCAGTCTTAGTGAAAATATGCGAAGCCAAGCTCACCGAAACCGAAGAAGAGGTGCAAATATTACTTCAGAAACTCAAGAAGGAAGAGTTCGAAAATGAGTCTGAAGTAGAGGGAGTAGACGAAGAATACGAGTCAGTAGAGGAGGAAGAAATTGATAAAATGGATCATCCAGACGAATATTTGGACAGGATAGAAGAGGAAGGATTTGAAGAGGAAGAGGAGGATGAGGACGATATCGAAAGTTAAAAGAAACCTTGTATTCAAAAAGTAAATTTCCACATAACCGAATTTTTTCTGTATGCTGAAAAAAATACGGAGTGAGGTTTTTAAAACTTCACTCCGTTTGGTATTTAATACTTTTAAGAATTAGCTATCGCTTTGTTTTGGCGGTCCAGGTTTTGTCCTCTTTAGAATATTGAATGAATAGGTTATTGGCATCTATTCTAATGACTCTTAGTCCATCTTCGAAGTCCAAGTTAACCGTAGTGCTTTTATTTTTTTCGTTTAATTCAATACCAGTCAACATGGGAATCCCTGACTTGTTAAATTGGAAATTATATTTATCTCCAACTTTTACGACCGTTATGGAACTGTCATCGGAATGAACTTCATCGTTGTTATCGGTGTAACCAACGGTTCCTTCATAGGTTCCAACAAATAAATCTTTATCGGAAGGGTTGGTATTTTTTCCACAAGAGATGGCAAATACAAACAGTCCTAATAATCCTAAAATTCTTAATGCGTTTTTCATAATTATGGTTTTGGTTAATTATTAAAAGTAAAAGGGGGATTAATGGATAAGTTATAAGTTCTAATAGATTTATGATTACTGTGTTTCTGTACAAAACGAGTCTTACGCTTTTATCTATTATTTATCAGAAATATTAAATAAATTAAAATTTGCTATAATTCAAAAAGAGCTTTAGTTTAAGTAGGCTTTACAAGCTTCGGCACATTTTCTGCAGGCTTCCGCACAATCCTTACAATGTTTTGCATCGTGTTTAGCACATTCTTCTGCGCACTTTAAACAGGTTTTATAGCAATATGCAACCATATCTTTTGCATCTGCATAGTTTGACGATAATAAGTTTAAGGTGGTATTACATATTTCCGCACAAGCTCTATCTGTTCTGATGCAGTTTATCATCATTTTAACATCTTTCTCATCCAAACATGCATCGGCACAATAATTACAATGCACAATACAATTATTCAACGCTTCCATTAATTTTGAGTTTTTCATAGTTTTAGTTTTGATTAATCCTCGTTATTTATTGTCGTACTCAAAGTTATAAATTGATTGCGTATAGAATGAATAGAGAATGTTATTTTAATAATAACATACACTAATTTTTGTTAAGTTGATATGTTTTTGTCGGTTAAGGTTGTGTATTGGCATTAAGTCTGGGTAAATTTGTTTTATTGTGGATTTGACAAATTGTTTTAAAGTGTATTTTATGGGTATAAATTTCCCTATATTTATAAGGTAGATGGTTAGTAATATTTAATCGAATAAACGTATTATTCGATTAGGTTTAAGAGCCATCTTAAACAAATAAAATATTCATTTTAATCATTCCATATTAATTTCCCGTTTAAAAAATAAAATTGATGGTAAAAGCAGTACTCTGGATTCTTATAGGTTTGATTAGTGGATTGGTACTTGCAATATTTTTAAAAATCCCGCAGCTTCTGTGGCAAGTTGATGCCTACAATTTGCTGTTCGAGGTAAGTTATATACCGCTATTAAATCAAATGCGCCCTGTCTGGTTGATTCAAGGAATCTTTCATTTTGCCACATGTATTTTCAGTCTTTGTATACTGTACTATCTATTGGCCTATTTTAAAAAAGAAATGCGATTGGTATATTATATTGTTATAGTAGGAATTGGTAGTACTTTGCTGTATTTTCTAACCTTACTTCCCGATAACACACCGCCAATAACTGATTATGTAGCATGGTCATTTTGGACCATTGGCCATGTTTTATTTAGTCTTACGGGGTGGTATTTGATTCGAGAGTGGATTGGGAAGAAAGTTGTAGATCGAATGAATATGGATAAATCTATTTTAAAATCAAACAACACTCAAAATACATAGCATATAGCCCGTTTTTTGTTTAGCTCGTTTCTTGTTAAATAACACTTGTAACCCAAACATTAACAGGCTGTTAGTAAAAATACTTTTGAAGTATAAATATCTTGTATATAACTTTAAAAACTTATTGCTATGAAAACGCTAAAAACAATTATCCTACTGGTATTTGCCACCGCAACTGTCTGGGCACAAGACCTTAAACCTACCGAAGTTCCTGAGGTGGTAAAGATTACTTTTACGAAAGAATTTCCTAATGCAACCGATGTAGAATGGGAGCGAGACAAAGCGTATTATAAAGTGGAATTTGATGTAGACTGGATGGATCATGAGGTTTGGTATACAGAAGAGGGAATGATGCATAGAAAAGAACAAGAAATTGCAAAGGAAGATTTACCAGAAGCTGTTTTGCAGGAAATTGGAATAAATTATTCTGAGTACTTTGTAGACGATGTGAAAATACTCTGGTATGATAATACCACGACCTATAAAGTGGAATTAGAAAGCGGTGATGACAGCTGGGAGGTTGTCTTCGATGTTGATGGAAGGGTTCTTGAAGAACGAATAGATTAAAAAACGACTGTTATTGAATCAGAGTGGGAAGCTCCTAAATAACTTGGTACACATTGTTTTACAAGTTTACTTCCCGATGGAAAGCCTTCTATTTCATATATAACTATATGCCAGTAGCAGGCTTTTTTATAGCAACCACAGAAACTCATGTCCTGCTATACTTTTTCCAATATCTTTTTTACATTTCCTTGTTCTGTTCTCTTGAGGATATCTTGAGGTGCTCCAAAGTATACGGGTTTTAACTATCGGATTATTCAGTAGAAATAGAACGTTTTTTATAGAAGTTTTTACGTTACATTATGTACAATTAAAAGCATCTAGAGGTTTTTGACTTGAGAAGCGTTTGAGTCTAATGTCTTGTCTGAATGATTCTTTTTAAGGTAGTATTTTAGTTATTTATTTAAGAGAGGACGTATATATAAATGAATGAAATGCAGTAGAACGATCGTATTTGAATGTTTTCCTAACCAAATGACTTCCTTTTCCAAACAAAAGTATTGGTACTTATAGCTATTATAACTATCCACACCCACACTCGTATTTGGCTTAAAAATTACTTACCTTATAGCATTAAAATTTTAATAAAAATAAATCACACTTTATGATAATTGGTGTACCAAAAGAAATTAAATCAGACGAGAACCGCGTAGCAATGCAACCAGGCGGCGTTATAGTAATGAAGCGTAATGGACACAAAGTTCTAATTCAAAAAGGAGCTGGACTTGGCAGTGGCTTTACCGATCAAATGTATTTAGATGCTGGTGCTACTATTTTAAACGATGTGGAGGAATTATGGCAACGTGCGGAGATGATACTAAAAGTAAAAGAGCCAGAGGCAGAAGAATATCCCTATATGCGAGAAGGTCAAATTATCTTTACTTTCTTCCATTTTGCAGCAGATGAAAAACTAACCAAAGCGGTAGTAAACTCAAAAAGCATTGCTATTGCTTATGAAACGGTGGAAGATGAGGATGGTGCTTTACCTTTACTTATTCCTATGAGCGAGGTTGCAGGAAGAATGGCAGCACAAGAAGGAGCAGTGTTTTTAGAGAAATCCAATGGAGGTCTTGGTATTCTCTTAGGAGGAATTCCAGGAGTAAAACCTGCAAATGTTCTTGTACTAGGAGGCGGAATTGTTGGAGTTAATGCAGCTAAAATTGCCGCAGGAATGGGAGCAGATGTCACTATTATGGATATTGATATGACGAAACTGCGTTATTTGGATGATATTTTACCAGACAATATAAACACCGTGTTTTCTAGCGAAGCCAATATAAGAGCCATGCTTCCTACAGTTGATTTAATCATTGGTGCGGTACTGATACCAGGAGCAGAAGCACCAAAATTGATAACTAGAGATATGTTAAAAGAAATGCGTCCAAGAACGGTAATGGTAGACGTGGCTATAGATCAAGGCGGCTGTTTTGAAACCTCCAAGCCAACCACCCACGAAGATCCCGTATTTTTGGTAGACGATGTGGTGCATTATTGTGTATCCAATATGCCAGGTGCTGTACCATATACTTCTACCGTTGGCCTAACCAACCTAACTTTAAGCTATGCACTTTCCGTTGCAAATAAAGGCTGGAAGCAAGCAATTAAAGATGATAAGGAACTGCAAAAAGGTCTAAATATTGCAAACGGTACTATTGTGTACCAAGAAGTTGCCGAAGCTTTTGATATGACTTGGAAGCCAATAGACGAGGTGTTAAAGTAAATATGGCTTTAGAGGAATAGCGTGGTAAAATTCTTCGGAATGGTAGAGTATAGAAATGTGTAATTCTTTTCCTTCTATATTTTTTTAGCATCTCTAATTCCGAGGTGTCTTTGCTTATATTATCCTCCATTGAAATTTTGAATCTGGAAGATTATCTGGTGCGATTTACTATTTAAAGGGCAACGGAGAATTGCTCTTCCTTACATTTTAAAATCTCCTTAATATCCTCTATACAGTCTTCAACACTACAACTATTAGTGTTTTTAGCTATACTTTGGTTGTTGTATGGGGCGTAAACTTTATGGTCGGTAATGGAAAACAATCCTAGTGTTGGAGTATCTACAGAACTGGCTAAGTGCATCATCCCACTATCAGCGCCGATAAATACTTCGGTTTGAGAAATCAATGCACCTATTTCTCGTAAATCACGACTATAAAAACTAGTGGCTCTAAAAGAGATTTGAGAGATGTTTTCTTTAGGAAGTACCTCTATAATATTGTAGTCAGGAAATGTGGTTAATAAACTTGTATACATCTCCTCCCACCATGATTCGGTATAGCATTTTTCTCCAGTGGCATAAGTGAAAATACAAATGGTTTTCTTATCATTTTCCATTAAATCCTTCAGGATTTTACGTCCATTTTCCATTTCCTTTTCATCTAATTTCAAATTTAAACAATGAATTGGTCGCTCCGATACATTCATTCCAGAGTAATCTATATAGTCTCTAAGAGCATATACAGGGTGTTTTGCAATGTGCACATGGTCGTCATATTCTTTTTGAATGGCATCGCACAGTTCCCCATAAACCTTGTGCTTTGCGGACGATATTTTGGTAGACAATCTTCCAGAAGATGAGCTAGGAGCTACATTGATAGCCAAATCGTAGGAGTTCTTTTTAAGCTTAAACCATGTTGCAATATATTTAAATAATTGTTTAAATGGTTTTCCTGGCAGGATGATAATATCCTCTACATTGCTATAGTTTTCCAAAAGAATAGGTGCCAAGTTCCCTTTTACAAATAAATCTACTTTAGCATTTGGAAAGGTTTCTTTTAACTCTTGTAAAAGTGGGGTAACTAGCAGTAAATTTCCTAGCCTACCATTGGGTCTACATACAAGAATTTTCTTTATATCCTTGTTTTTAAAATCGCTTGGAACGCTACTCGATCTCCCTACATTTTTTGTAAGGGATTGTGTAATCGCTTTTCTGAGGGTGTTGATTTTATTTAGTTTTGCCATAATCTGAAGAGAAATACTTTAAGGTCACTGCGTGTTTGAATATTTTTATCTTGAGCTTTTTAAAGACTATTTAAGTCGTTTTCCATCCTCATTAAAAAACAGATACATTTGTTTATCATATTTTTCAATCTGCACTTTATATTTTTTTATGCTGTTCTCCGTTACCCTATATACTTTATCTATATTGTAGTTTTTGTACTTTCGTGCGATATACTTTTTTATATTTTCTGATAAGTTATCATTAGAGAATTCCTCTACATGCTTTTGCAAGTTGCCATCGGAATTATACCATAGCTCATTATGGTATCTATTTTCTATTGTCTGAAATGCGACTTTGTAAAACTCCTTGTCTTTTTTCCATACCACTTGCTCTGCTTTTGGAAATTGAGCTTGAAATTTATTAAGCACCTCTGTCGATGCTTTGTTTCCATCAAGTGTCTGTGCAAAACCCATGGAAGTAGCAATAGATAGTGCGAAAAACAGAAAGGGTATTCTCATTTAGTGTGTATAAATTTTGATTTATACAGCAAAGGAAACATACAAATCTGGAAAGAGTTGGGAATGATTACATTTGCGAAGAATGCGTTGTATCAAATTGGATTTTAATACAATGATGTTTGTCGGTAAATTCGTAGGAGATAAGATATCCGTATAAGTCGGTAATTGCTTTAACTATGGCTAGTCCTAGTCCAGTGCCTTTGGAGTTTTTGTGCGATTTATAAAACTGTGTGAATATTTTATCTTTATCCAAAGCATGTTCTACACCAGTATTACAGATTTTAAAACTATTTTTATCTACTGTAATATGCACCACGCCGTTTTCTATATTATGAAATATGGCATTTCTAATAAGGTTTGAAATCAATATATATGCAAGTGTAGGATCGATGCTAAGTAGAGTGGTGGAGGACTTTTTTATAAGGATTTCTATCTTCTTAAACGCTGCAAAATCTTCTAACTCCTCTATAGAGTTCTGGGTTACTTCGAGTAGAGAAACCTCTTGATTTTTTAAAAATTGTTTGTTTTCTATTTTACTTAAAAGCAAAAGGGACTTATTGAGTCGTACCATTCTTTGGCTAATATCGTAAATCTCTGTTATCGTGGTTGCCTGTTCTTGGCTTAGATTTTTGTCCTCTAGTAAGAGCTCCATTTTATTTATGCTGATTGCCAAAGGTGTTTGTAGCTCGTGCGAAGCATTTCCTATAAACTGTTTCTGCTGTTCATAAACAACTTTACTGTCTACAAGTAAGGTGTTTATAGTGTTGTTTAGGTCGGTAAATTCTTTGGTTCTCGTTTGGACTTTTGGTAGTTTTTGTGTGCTATCTAGTCGGTACTCTTTTATTTGAAATAACAAATCATAGAAAGGCTTCCACAATCTTTTTAATACAATGTTATTAATTATCAGAATTGCTATAATCAAGCTTAGGTAAAGCCATATGGTGTTTTTAAAGAATGCCGCAACCATATCCTCTTTATCTACCATGGCATTGGCCACTTTTAGCATATAATACTCCTCATCAAATTCAAATGCCGTTATAAGCATGCGTACTTCCTCAAGTTCGGGTGTAGGATCGTAAAAATCCTGCATGTAGAGAATAGTGTCTAAATATTGATTTACAAAAGTAAGACCTGTCTTTTTATCTATTTTTTGAATAGTAAAAAAACTTTCATCAAAATAGGTTTTATGTAAAATACTAGGGTCTTTATGTGCATTTTGGATGATAAGCCGTTTGTAGTTCCGCAAGCCTTCATCGATACTGCTTTTTATTTCTTTCTCCATATTTATATAGAAGAAAACAGACCAAATTCCTATAATGGCTAGAATAGAAATGGACAAGTAGATTATAGACCGATTTAGGAGTTTCATTTTTCCACTAATTTATAACCCACCCCATAAATGGATTTAATTTTTACCTCCGCGCCAAACTCTTTCAACTTATTACGAAGGTTTTTGATTTGATAATAGATAAAGTCAAAATTATCGACTTGATCGATATTATCTCCCCAAACATGCTCTGCAAGGCTCGTTTTGGTTACCAATCTATTTTTGTTCAAAAGAAAGTAGTTCAGAATAGCGAACTCTTTTCTATTTAAAGGGATAGGCTGCTCGTTAATGCTAACAAGTCTTTCTTCAAAATCTAGTTTTAAGTTAGAGAATTCCATCTGTGTTGCGCCATCTTGAGTTTTTCTTCTCAGCACTGCTTTTACGCGAGCGTTGAGCTCTGCTAGATGAAAAGGTTTGGTTATATAATCATCAGCGCCAAGCTCTAAACCTAAAAGCTTATCGTCTAAAGAATCTTTGGCAGAAATAATAATGATGTTTTCTGATTTATCATATTTTTTAAGCGCTTCTAGAATTTCGAAGCCACTTCCGTTAGGCAACATAATGTCTAACAATATACAGTCGTATTCATACATAAATACCTTCTCTAGCGCACTATGGTAGTCCATAGCGATTTCTACTAGAAAGCCTTCTTTTTCTAGGGAAGTTTTTATGCTTTGCAACAAGAGTTGCTCGTCTTCTATAACTAATATCTTCACAGTGCTATCTATGATTGAAAAATCATTATTCTCTAAACCTTTGGTAAGATATGAAATTTCAAAGGAAGTTTTAAGAGAATTAATTTTCACTATGAATGCTAGAATTACTATTGGTGATTCTAGCATTCATAGCGTAGCGAATAATTTGCTCTAATCTAGGGTACATCTAATTCCATTCAAAATCCCAGATTGGTTTCACTCCTCGAAGGTGTTCTACAAAGTAGTTCCATCTTAGTTTGGTAAAGTACTTTAAGTGTGCTCCTTGGTAGCTATGTCGTTGGCTTGGTAAAATTAGCATGTCAAACTGTTTGTCTGCATTTATAAGTGCTTCTGCGAGTTTGAAAGTAGCAGATGGGTTTACATTCTCGTCAATTCCTCCGTGAACAAGGAGCAACTTGCCTTTTAGGTTTTTTGCATTAGTTATGTTAGATTGTTCATGGTAGGCAGAGTCTACAGGCCATCCCATATACATTTCTGGCCACCATGCTTTTTCCATTCTGTGGTCGTGATCTGCCGCGCTTGCAACAGCCACTTTATAAAAATCTGGATAGGCCAAAACGGCACGACCTGCATCATAACCTCCAGCCGAATGTCCGAAAATTCCTACGCGATTAGTATCTATCCAAGAGTATTTTTTTCCTAGGTATTTTATAGCAAGAACATGGTCTTCTAGATTTCCACCTAGATTTCTGTAAGAGTAATTATGAAACTTTTTCGATCTCCCCGACGACCCTAGACCATCTACTACTACCACCACAAAACCTAATTCGGCAAGGGATTGTTGGTTCAAGGCTTCCGAAAAGCTTTTTGGAAATACTTGTGTATGGGGTCCAGTATAACTCATTTCAATAATGGGATAAGACTTGGTAGAATCAAAATTGGTTGGTTTCCATATCGCTCCATAGATAGTAGTTTCTCCATCTCGTGCTGTTGTGCTGAATATTTCTGGAGGGCTCCAGTTTTGTAGCATACTTACGTCTGCTTGGCCTAGTTGCTCCAAAACCCTCCCTGTTTTGCTACTTCGCAAAACGCTAGTGGTTGGAATGTTTACGGTAGAGTAGTTATCTACAAAATAGTGGCCATCTGGAGACAAGCTAATTTGGTGGTGTAGATTTTCTGATGTTAGTAATTTCAGGTCTTTCCCATTGAACGAAATACTATATAAGTGCTGATAATATGGGTTTCTTCCTTTTTCTTTCCCAGAGGCAAGGAAATATATTTTTTGTTCCTTTTCATCTATCCGTACTATACTATTTACATAGTAAGTACCATTGCTTATTGCTTTTTCTTCTTTGGTTTTTAAATCTACACTATATAGCTGGCGCCAACCACTTTTCTCTGACAAAAAGAACAAGCGTCCAGCATCTTCTGCAAACTGGTGGACAAAGTTGTCAATATTGGTTTCACTCGATTCGGTATAAAGAGTTTCTAGTTTTTCGGAAGTAAGGTTGAATCTATGAATAGCTTTGTTTTGAAAGCCTCTAGACGTTGACTCTAAGTATACCACTCCTGGGGTTTTAGACCATTGTACAGAAATACTGTTTATATGCGTGCTTCTAGGTAAGTCGACTTTTATTTCCCTTCCAGAATCTACATTGAAAAATACTGGTTCCACATAAACCATGGAGGTATCTCCTGGAGAACCGCGATAGTAAGAAAGCACTTTTGGTCGGTATAAGCTGTCTATACTCCAATCCAATAAATGCATTTTTTGAGCAGATCTTAAGTCGATAATATTGGTGTAAATCCACTTGCTATCTGCTGACCATTCCATGCGGAAGTACTCTGGACGTTCGCCATTTTCTCCTTCCATAATATCATACCATCCGTAGTAACTAGCATATTCATATCCTTTTTCGCCTGACTTGCTTAGCTGTTTTACCACATCCCCATTTGCAGACTTAATTAATAAATTATGATCTTTAGCATAGGCCACCCATTTTTTGTCGGGAGAAGTTTTTTCTTTTTTATCTACCTCTTCTTTTACGGGAATATTTTTTAAGCTATAGTTATTTGTATTTAGAAGGTGGGTTTTGTCTTTGACTTTAATTTCCAATTCTGTTGCATTTTTATACTTAATGCTTTTTATTGGAAGATTTTTTGGATCGATGTCGGTGTCCAACAAGTCGGAAAGTGTTTGAGCTAGTCTGTGATGGTCAAATAAATCGGAGCGTTCCAAATGGGGAAGAGATATTTTAAGATATTTCTTTGCTTCAGGTGAATGATGTATGTACCAAACTCCAGTACTATCTGGAAACCAATTGGGACGTATGTTTAGATTAAATGCTTTTTTGTTATGATAGTTTTCATGCATAAAACCAACGGCGCGCTGATAATCCTCTATGGTTATTTTTTCTTGAGCGATTAAAGCCTTAGAAGAAAACAATAAAAAAGAGAAGGCAAAAAGCGTAACCAGCCTATATTTAAATATATTTAGTGTCATAGTCAGAATTTTAAAAAGCATTTCGAAGATAGCTTCGTCTTTAATAGATTATGATTGCTCTAAATTCGGAAATAATTTAATGCTAATGCAATGATTTTGGAAAGAAAAAAATTATTAGCATAATTTCTTAGTTGTACACATTCTAAAAGTAAACCTTTAACTTCGTTGCGAAATTAAAAATTATATAACTCGATGAATTATACTATTCTCATAATGACTGCAGTAATGCTGTTAACACTTTTATCTCCTTTCGGAGTTTATTATGCCGTGACATTGGCTAAGAAAAAAGACTATAAAAGACATAAGAAAATTCAGAACTTTGTTTTCTATATCTCTGTTCTTGGTGTCTTGGGATTAGAAATGTTAATTCGGTATTCTGGTGGATCTGGAAGCTTAACGTCGAATAGTGCCTATTATGGCACTAGTTTCTTTACCATTACTTTGGTTTCTCATATCCTTGTTGCGGTTCTAACCTATATATTGTGGACTGTTCTCATCATCTTATCTAATAGAAAATTCAAAAAAAGCCTGCCAGGAAAATTTTCGAAAACCCATAAAAGAGTAGGGTATATAGTTTTTGTAGGCTTGATTTACTCGGCAATATCAGCTTTAGCAGTATATATGATGACTTTGAATATAGTTTAAGATGCGCTGACATTTCACGAGGATATTCCTGGAGTTCATAATAGCTTAGAATTATTAAAATGAATTATATTTGATTCCATCAACCTATTTCAAGTATCTCTAATTAAGAATCTAGACCTAGAAGCAACATGCTATACAATTTAAAGAATGACTATTCCGAAGGAGCACATCCAAATATTCTAAACAAACTTTTAGAGATAAATCTGGTGCAACAGTTGGGCTATGGCGAAGACGAATATTCCAATCAAGCGAAGGAGTTATTAAAACAAAAGATAGGCAATACAGATGCTGAGATTTATTTTGTTTCTGGTGGTACACTAGCGAACCTTCTTGTTATTTCTAGCTTATTGCAACTTCACGAAGCAGTTATAAGCGCAAAAACAGGACATATCTATACACACGAAACAGGTGCCATTGAAGCGACTGGACACAGAATAATTACAGTAGATACAAAGGATGGGAAATTAAAACCATCGGACTTAGAAAAAGTATTGCAAGAATACGCTTTACGACCACACGTGGTAAAACCAAAATTGGTGTATCTATCCAACTCCACCGAGATTGGCACTATATATCAGAAAGCAGAGTTAGAACAACTTTATAAATATTGTAAGTCAAAGAATTTATTACTCTTCTTGGACGGAGCACGATTGGGACACGCATTATCTGCTGTAGACAATACGTTGACGCTTGAAAATGTTGCTAAATTAACCGACGTATTTTACATCGGTGGAACGAAGAATGGTGCATTACTGGGAGAAGCGATAGTATTTAATAATCCTAATTTAGCACCCAATTTTGACTATGTCCTCAAACAAAAAGGCGCATTATTAGCCAAAGGAAGAATGCTAGGTATTCAATTTCTTGAATTGTTTAAAGACGACTTATATTTTAGCTTAGCATCGCACGCTAATAAAATGGCACAGAAAATAGCCGAACCACTAAAAGAACAAGGCTATTCTTTTTTGACTGAATCCACCACGAATCAGATTTTTCCAATTCTCCCAAAAGGACTCATCGATAAGCTAAGCAAGAAATATCTGTTTTATGAATGGAAAGCAATCGATAAAAATACTTCTGCTATAAGGCTAATCACTTCGTGGGCTACAGACGAGAGTAAAGTGGAGGAGTTTATTATGGATATTAAGTCACATAATAAATAAGATTAAGAATCCTTTTTAATAGGTAACAGTGCAGTCTGTCGCTTCGCTCCAGAGAGCAGTTTCAAAGCCAACAAATTGTCTTTTGAAGAGTAGATTGATTTTGCTTTGCAAAAACGAATGATGCGCTTAAGAATATACATTGTCAAACTCATCCGTTCAGAAGCTTGCTTCTGAACACTCCTTTGCCGTTTGCCATTGGCAAACGCACTGCTCGACCTATAAGTAGCTTGCTACTTATAGGTTCTGCACTTTTACTTTAATCAGAAATTTTCATTGAAGTATGACTTACAATAATTTACGCTTATTGTGTTTGTTGAAACGCTAACTTTTGAGCTGTTAGTTAATTTAAATACGCCATAAAGGTTCTTCACTCCAATTGTCTGGAAAACCTAATGACTTTAAATCCACATTATCATAATCCTTTAGTAGCTCTTGAAAACGTTTACTAAAAGAATTGTGAGGATTGATCGATTGTAGAAAATAAAGAATCATACTTAATATATAGTAGGTTCTGTCATTTGACACATCTGTATTATTCAACCACTGATAATGAGTTCTTCTAGGGTGTGGAGGACGAATGCTAATAGACCTATTCCATAGACGTGTATGATGTGCACATACGTTTCTTAAATAGACAAGACTGTGTAACCATTTAGAAAACACTACGTCGGCTAAACCAAAATAATTAGCAATAATTCTTTTTTCTTTACTGGGTTTAAGGTTTTTATACATTATAGATATAGTACCAAAAGAAACAATCTCCATTATCATCCAACTTGGTGGAATTGGATTTGAATACTTTTTAGAGAAGGCTCCAATAAACTCTTCATCACTACGATTGTAAACATCTTTTAGTCGAGAGATAAATTGATGATGCACTTTGTAGTTTATAAAATGATTCTTATTCATGAACCAAAAAGAGCTGTATTTTTCCGACATAACATAGGTTATTTTAGCTCTTACGGCTATCTCTATTTTTTCAATCTCTGCTAAAACCATTTGTCTCAACTTCCTATCAAAACAATAAAGTCTAAAGGCTGTTTCGAACGTAGCATTTTCTTTAAAAATGTGATTTTTCTTGTCCGAAAGTAACGGATACCAATATCCGCTAAGTCTATAATAACTGATATATTCAAGCAGATGTAGTGCTTTAGTTTTATTTTCAATAATTAATCCGCGGCTTCTTAATTGCTCTAGCTGTTGCTCATAGGAGAGGAAAGATTTAGAATAATGAGTTTTACTCATATCTATAAAAATAAAAAGCTTACCCTGAGCGCGCTGATCTTAATGGGAAGCGGGGTAAGCATGTTGTTACAAACATAAATATTATTAACGTAACGATACACTTATGTGCTGTTAAATCACTACCCAATATAAATGTAGGAAATGTTTAAAGTCATTACAAGTGTTTTCTATTTTATAGAATTAAGCGCTTCGATAAACCCAATTAAAATCATCCGCTCACAAGCTTGCTTCTGAACACTCCTCTGCTGTTTGCCATAGGCAAACGCATGCTCGATCTATAAGTAGCTTGCTACTTATAGATTCTACACTTTTGTTTTTAAAACACTTTTTTTGAAGAGTCCTGCGTAAGTTTCAGCATAAATTCTCCGAAACAAACAAAAGCGATTTTGCAAATTTACAAATCCGCGTATTTATAAATTCCCTATCAACCCATTATAAATATGCTTCAAGTTGTATTCTAAGTAGGTAAGGTACGTATCTGCTTCTTGTCCTGGTCTTCCTAGCTCATCGCTGTATATAGCTGGATAATAGATAGGAACTCCGGTTTCTTTGGAGACGGTTTGCATAGGACGGCTGTCCTTATTGGATTCGATAAATAATACTTTCGGTTGGTTTTCTTTTACGAAAGCAATGGCATTTTTAATCTGGTCTGGAGAACCGTTTTCTTCGGTATCGACCGACCAAATAAACCCTTCGGTTAAACCATATTCCGCAGCTAAATATTGAAAAGCTCTTTCGCTAGCTATAAAATATCGATCCTCTTCTGGAATCGAAGCAAAGCTTTCTCGGTACTTCTTCTCTATAGCAGTTAACTTAGCTAGATATTCCTCTAGGTTTTTCTCATAAAACTCTTTGTTGGCATCATCCACAGAAATAAGTGCTTGGCCTATGGCTTTTGCCATTTCTATACCTACCACAGGGCTTATGAAAGAATGCGGGTTAACCTCCATGTTCTCATCGTCTTCATCTACCAATAAATACATGGGTTGGATAGTACTGGAAGCTTCTATAACACGGCTTTCATCTGCTTTTACTGACTTCACGAGCTTAGAAAACCATCCATTATCTCCTCCCTCAAGGTTTAATCCATTATAGACAAATAAATCAGCACTAGATGCAAACTTCATGTCCTCTGGTACAGGTTGGTATTCGTGTGGATCGGTGCCTACAGGAGCCAAATTGTGAACGTCGATAGAATCTTTCCCTATCTGATATAAGATATCCGTCAAGATAGAAAAACTAGAAATTACTTTGACTTTATCGTTAGCCACTATTTTAGCATTATTTGTGTTTTGACAGGATACAAATAGTAAACCGACAAGGATAAATGCTAGTATAGAACGATGTTTTTTCATGGGGTGGGTATTAAAATGTGATAGTAAAATTTATAATTAAGCTGTTTTCGGTCTTCTTTTATTCACTTGTTGCCACAATAGTCCTGACTTTGGATGGAAAAAGAAAACCAACAAAAAGATAATCGTAGCGGTAAGAACAATCACCACTCCAGATGGTAAATTATAGGTGACACTGAAAAACAGACCTATTACTGCAGAGAACGCGCCAATAAGAGCGGAGACCCATAGCATGGATTTTAAACTTTTGGTGAGTAAAAACGCGGTGGAAGCAGGGGTGATCAATAAAGATACCACTAGGATGACTCCTACAGTTTGTAAAGAAACCACCGTGATTAAGGTAAGAAGCAACATCAATAAGTAGTTGATTAAATTTACAGAAAGCCCACTGGTTTGCGCCATAACTGGATCAAAAGTACTGAGTTGCAATTCTTTAAAAAACAAAAATATGGCTGTAATAACAACACCTGCTACTACTATGGTTAGGATTCGATCGCTAGGGGTGATGGTAAGTACATTCCCGAATAAAATATTGTTTAGATTAATGGCACTTTGAATTTTTGTAACCAATAGAATTCCTAGAGCTAAAAAGGCAGAGAAGACAATCCCAATGGCGGAGTCGGATTTTATTTTGCTATTGTGCTGTAGAAAACTAATCCCTAAAGCAGCCATAATTCCAAAAGCTACTGCTCCAAAAAAGTAACTGATATTCAAAATGTAGGAAATAGCTACACCAGGTAAAACGGCATGAGAGATGGCATCGCCCATCAGCGCTAAGCCACGTAGCACAATAAAGCAACCTACCATACCACAAGCGATACCCAGAATCAAAGAGATGCTAAGGGCATGTTGTAAAAATGGATATTCTATCAGATCGCTGATAAAAGTTTGTAAGGCTTCTCCCATGGGGTATTTTTTCTTTTAGTCGGTTTTAAGTAAACAATGGGTTATCGAGAACATCAAAAGTCTTTATGAGGTTTTCTTTAGTGAAAGCTTTCTCTGTGGGTCCATGAGCAATCACTTTTTTATTGATAAGGATTACTTTTTCAAAGTAATCACGAACTTTGCTTAGGTCATGATGCACCATGAAAATGGTTTTTCCTTCCGCTACTAATTGCTTTAATAAATCAATAATAATCGCTTCACTGTTAACATCTACTCCTACAAAAGGTTCGTCTAAGAATATCAAATCGGCATCTTGAACAATGGTTCTAGCAATGAGTACTCTCTGAAACTGTCCGCCAGATAGTTCTCCTATTTGTCTGTTTTCTTGATCGGTTAAACCTACTTGCTGGATCGCTTTTCTAGCAGCAGCTTTTTCGGTAGCTCCTGGTTTTTCAAAGAATCTAAGCTTTGGATAAGTTCCCAATAATACACAGTCCAAAACACTGATGGGAAAATCCAAGTCTAAATTTTTCTTTTGCTCCACATAGGCGGTTTGTTTTGCCCATGACTTTATAGACTTTCCTTTATAGGTAACTTTTCCGTGAGCCGGTACTATTCCCAAAATGCCTTTTACAAAAGTGGTTTTTCCTGCGCCATTTGGTCCTATAATACCGTAAATACTTCCAGCATTCAATTGCAGATTTACGTCACTTAAGGCCTCCACGCCATTGGAATAAACAACACTTAGATTTTGTATTTCTAACATTCTTCGGTTCACTTATTTAGATTAACCTAAATAATTTATTTTACATGCAAAAATACTTGTTTTTTAAAGGTTTAAAAAGTAATTATGAGTATATTTTATTCTTTAATAGAATTTATGTGGGATTTTATTCCGTTAAAGAGTTATAAAATAATCTTCGAAAGGAAATATTTTTAGAGGCGAAAGAGAATAAGATTGCTATGTTGCAATCACATCGATTTAGTAATGTGGGAGCCAAGAAAAACAGTAGTTTAAAGAGATAAGAAATGGAAGTTAATTCAGAGAATTTATATAAGCATGTAGAATTTCTGACTTCTATATACCCTTATCGAAACTACAAAAACATGGAAAGTCTTCGCAAAACCGCGGATTATATCGAGGAAGAAATGCAGAAATCCGGTTTGCAAACTACTAGGCAAGAATGGAAAGCTAAAGGAAATAGCTACGAAAATATTATCGCTTCTTACCAACCCCAAAAAATAAAACGATTTATCCTCGGGGCACATTATGATGTATATAAAGAACAACCTGGCGCAGATGATAATGCTAGTAGTGTAGCTGGTTTGTTGGAAATTATACGATTGCTAACCGAAAGTGGCTTGGAGTTAGACTATGGAATTGATTTTGTTTCTTATTGCTTGGAGGAACCTCCGTTTTTTAAAACAGAAGAAATGGGCAGCTATATTCATGCTAGATCTATTGTAGATTCAAACAAGGACTATATAGGAATGATCGCTCTTGAAATGATAGGATACTATCGCGAAGAAAAGACTGGTGCTAGGGAAGTTTCCTTCTATAGAAACCGGCTCATAGTTTCTGGTATAAGAAGATTCGATGCGTTTAATATGAAACTCGCTGAACTATTACGAGCAGAAGGAAAAATGGATTCCCGACGTTTATCTTTCGCCGATGATTATCGAAATAACGGTCCTTCAGACCATCGGAATTATTGGGCATTGGACATTCCTTCCGTAATGATTATCGGCAGTGGAGGCCAAGGCAACCCACATTATCACACCGCCACAGATACCATAGAAACCTTAGACTTCAAAATTATGACCAATGCCGTGAGTAGCGTCGCACATGCGTTATTTAACTTTACGGAGGGATAATTAGAATGTCTTGACCTATTTCGGAGTACAAGCTTCATTTAGTTTAGACTTACTATCTTTTTCAATAAGTAACAGAGTAGTCTTTCGCTTCGCTCAGAGAGTAGGTTCCGTCAGCCAACAAGTTGGCTTTGGAAGAGTATATCGTTTTTGCTTTGCAAAATCGGATGGTTGAGTTTTTTACTTCGTAGCCTCTGGCTACTTCGTGTTTAATCGGTGAATCGTTTAACTGTTTAGAAGGATAGATTGTCCCTTCGGGGCGAGCTCTTTTATTACGTAGAATAAGTAGTTTCTACACCAAGTACCCCAGCGGGGTACAACCATCGATAACCCCCGATGAAATCGGGGGTAGATACACTTTATGCTACGTCAACCCCAACGGGGTTGAACCATTTATTCTTTGACTTTCTACATAATTTACGATTCATAAGATAGAAGTTCCTCCCTCGTCATAATGACATTTATAAGTTTTTATCGTCTCCCTTTAGGGTCGGGGTAAAACGATAAAAAACCGTTCGGTCTAAAGGTACTATGCGTTTAAAAGTAACAGTGTAGTCTTTCGCTTAGCTCAGAGAGTAGGTTCCGTCAGCCAACAAGTTGGCTTTGGAAAGGTATATCGTTTTTGCTTTGCAAAATCGGATGGTTGAGTTTTTTACTTCGTAGCCTCTGGCTACTTCGTGTTTAATCGGTGAATTGTTTAACTGTTTAGAAGGATAGATTGTCCCTTCGGGGCGAGCTCTTTTATTACGTAGAATAAGTAGTTTCTACACCAAGTACCCCAGCGGGGTACAACCATCGATATTCCCCGATGAAATCGGGGGTAGATACACTTTATGCTACGTCAACCCCAACGGGGTTGAACCATTTATTCTTTGACTTTCTACATAATTTACGATTCATAAGATAGAAGTTCCTCCTTCGTCAGAATGACATTTATAAGTTTTTATCGTCTCCCTTTAGGGTCGGGGTAAAACGATAAAAAACCGTTCGGTCTAAAGGTACTATGCGTTTAAAAGTAACAGAGTAGTCTTTCGCTTCGCTCAGAGAGTAGGTTCCGCAAGCCAACAAGTTGGCTTTGGAAGGGTATGTCGTTTTTGCTTTGCAAAATCGGATGGTGGAGTTTTCACACATCATACTTGTTTCCCACTCCGCTACCGCGAGAATCTTTCTCGTGGGCACATATCCTACTTCTTCCAATTTGTTTAGTCGTTTAATCGGTTAGTCGCTCGCAGGCTCGCTACGCTAGAGTATTTAGAGGTCAGTGTTCGGAGGCCTGGGGACGGTGCTCTGGTAATTAGGAGGTAGTTCTTGCTGATGGCTGATAGCTGGCGGCTGATTGATCATTATTTTAATTTCTCTTAAACAAGCAACCTCTTAAGCATCACGAAGGAGGTGTTAACAAAGCATTGTGTTTATGGAAATTAAAGTGTTAATTAATGAAACATTATAGATAGAGGTTCTTAATCAACCATAAGAACCATTAGGTTTAAGAATAACAAAATATATAATAACATGCCTAATAAAAAATTGAAAATTGATTACAAAAAAGTTTATGCTCCCTATATCAATGGTGAGTTTTTAGAAACCGACGACCAAAAGATCATAGACACTATAAATCCTTATAATGATGAGGTTTTAGCTAAGGTTCGATTGGCCAGTCCTGCTAATATTCAAACTGCTTTAGACAGTGCAGAAAAATCCCAAAAAAAATGGGGAAAAACAATAGCTAAAGAACGGGAAGCGATTCTTTTAAAGGCAGCTGAGATTGCTGAAAGACGTCGACCTGAATTGGCTAAAGCTCTGATTGATGAGGGTGGTAATGTCTTTGGTAAAGCGATGTATGAAGTCGATTATATAATTAGTACTTTTAGAATTGCTGCTGGCCAGACCCGACAAATTCGAGGCGAAACCATGCCAGCAGAAGAGGCAAATCGAATTTCATTCACCTACAGACAACCTTTAGGAGTTGTAGTTGGTATTGGTCCTTTCAATGCACCCTTGCTTTTGAATAGCAAAAAACTAGCACCCGCTATTGCTGCCGGTAATAGTTTTATTCTTAAACCTTCTCCTTATACCCCAATAATAGCTTTACTCTTCGCTGAAATATTCCATGAGGCTGGACTTCCCAAGGGAGTGTTAAGTGTTATTCCTACTGCTGATGAAGACCTAGGGGATACTCTTTTCTCTGATCCTCGCACTAAGTTAATCACTTTTACGGGATCAGCTAAAGTAGGAAACAAGTTACAAGCACTTGCAGGTAAATATCAGAAACGTTTTGTTCCTGAGCTTGGAGGTAAAAATCCGTTGGTAATACTAAAAGATGCAGACCTTGACTATGCTGTGCGTTCAGCGGCATTTGGAATATTCTTTAACCAAGGCCAGGTCTGTATGGCAAATTCAAGAATAATCGTAGAGAAACCTATCTATGAAAAATTCTGTAAAGCCTTTACTAAACATGTAGAAACCATTAAAGTGGGTGATCCTAACGACCCTGATACTGCAGTTGGACCACTTATTTCCAAAGGTGCTATAAAAACAATTAAGAAGCATATCGAAGATGCTGTGGAAAAAGGTGGGAAATTGCTTGTTGGAGGGCATTTAGAAGGACTTATGTGGAAACCTTCCGTTCTAATTGATGTAACTTCTGAAATGCTTGTTTCAGACGAAGAAACTTTTGCGCCACTAGTATCAATTTACTGTGCAGAGGATTATGAACATGCAATTGAGTTGGCCAATGATACTTATTACGGATTGTCTTCTGGAATTATTACAAATGATTTGCAGAAAGCATTTGATTTCTCTCTGAGAATAGAAGCGGGTTCTGTACATATAAATGATAATTCATTCGACGATGATCCAAACGCTCCTTTTGGAGGATTTAAAGGAAGTGGTCATGGAAAAGAAAATGGCCAATACTCCATTGAAGATATGACAGAATTAAAATGGATAACAATACAATTAGGTGAGCGTCCATTACCATTTTAAAGCTTAAGCCGACCAATCCTACCTGATGATGCAATAGTACGCAAAGTCAGGTATAAAAATAAAGAACCCTCGTACTCACGGGGGTTTTTTATTTTACGGTTTGCTATAAGTTTAATGCAACCTCTTCTAACGACCTGAGCTCTAGAGCGGATACTTGTTATAATTTTTCGAAGTATTATTGCCTATTTCCGTCTTCTTTATCTGACGGTATATATTTAAGATAAATGAGTGAATTGGAAAAAGACAAGATAGGTTTTCGTATAGAGCAAAGTAGCAGATATTCGAATTAGCAAATCAGCAACCTAATAATGTAGATTCATTACATGTTGTTTGTCTCAATTCCTTCAGGATGCTTTTAAACACTCCTAAATAAGTTTACATCAATATACATAGCACACCTTTCCTCATAGGGCTTTCCCGCATAATGCTTCAAGCTTTACTCTAAATCTTAACCGTTTTGTAATAAAATAGAAACCACCCTGTAATAAAGGTATTCTAGTTTTGTGACAATTAAAAGAAGATAATATTACAAGTTACATTATGAAGAAAAT
>DATGMW010000070.1:0-3032 GCA_035307105.1 Flavobacteriaceae bacterium | reverse complement strand
TATGATGCACTTGATAAGGTGTCATCGCTACAAAATCATATCGTTTATCTTCCGTCAACGGATTTTTAGATGAAGGTACATAATCCAGTTCCCATCCCATTTGCATGGCACGAACCAACATCATTTTTCCAGCTACAAATCTTGCGGGCATACACAGTAATGCAGTTGTTTCAGCTTGTAGGTCAAAATACTTAGCCGTAGCTATGGCACTATTTATCATGTGTTGTTTTTGTAGATAAATAGGTTTCGGTGTTCCAGTAGAACCTGAGGTAGTCAAACGAATAGTAGCAGACGTATCTAACCATTCCACAAGAAAATCGCCTATAGCTATAGCATCTTCTTCTTTGGACTTTTGTAGTATTCTTGCATGCTCTAACCAAGATTTCTCCTCGGGTTTAGCAATTCCTTGTAGTTTGAAATCCGAATGTATTTTGGCTTGCCACATAGTTACAAATGTTCTTCTATTTCGATTTTAGGCTCTTGTACTTTTCCGAAGATTTTCTCTCGAAAGCCAGTCCATTTATACTTCTTAGATAAGATAAAATAATAGATTGGAAGTAGAATTACTACGGATAGAACAACCTCGGAAACAACCGAGGGCTCGGAAATATCTTTTAAAATGGAGTGGGTCTGAAACGCCGTCCAATCCGAAGTAATCAATAAAGCAGCCATCAGATTATTTCCAGCATGATATCCCAAAGCCAGTTCTAGGCCATCGTCCATTAGCGTGATTAGTCCTAAGAACAATCCGGTTCCTATATAGTAAATCATGATAAAATTCCCCAACTTCTCCACCTCTGGATTGGCTAGATGAAGCAATCCGAAAATCACCGAAGTAAGAAGCAATGCAGCGAATTTACTTTTAGTATTTACACCGATTCCTTGCATTAAATACCCTCGAAAAAGATACTCTTCAAAACTGGTTTGAATGGGAATGAAAATTATAGCTATGACAAATAAAATTAGAAAAGGATATAAATCGAACTGCACGATATAGTCTTCTGGATTCATTAGATATCCTATCAAAATGAATACAGCTCCAGGAATACTTACCAATAGAAAACCAAAAAGTATTCTGCGGAAGTCCACTTTCTTGCGAGTTGTGGTTAGGTCTTTTATTTTTTGTTTATGCAGGTATCGCACTATTAAAAATAATCCTACTAGTCCAAAGAAGAAACCTAGAAGCATTAAAAACAGCGTAAAGTTCGAGCCTAAAGTAGACATCATTACATTCTGATCGAACATTGTTTCTATGTTTTTGCCCTCTTTGGTAAGCTTCATCGCAACAAAAACCAACAAAAATATACCTCCGATTTGCGAAGTAAAAAAAGTGAGAAGCACTCCAATAAGATACATCCACGAGCGATGCAATCCTTTAAAACCATTTTCTATAAACATCTAATTTTATTTAATCGATTCGATAATTCCATCTAATTTCCAATCTTCTGACTTTGCATAATGCAGTTTTCCATCTTTCACTTCTAGTGGAGAAGGAATATTATTGGTGTATAAGGAACCCGTTCCCAAACCTTGTGGTAATGGACTATTTTTCGTGTAAGTATATTGTGCAATAGCATTCAAACCAATATTGCTCTCGAGCGCAGAAGTAATCCACCAATCCACATTGGATTTCTCGGCGAGATGTATCCAATGATCGCTTCCCGAAAAGCCACCTACCAAACTTGGTTTTAGTATTATATACTGAGGATTAATGGTTTCTATAAGTTCCTTCTGCTTTTCTTGATCTACTACTCCTATTAAATCCTCGTCCAACGCAATAGGCAATGGTGTTTCCTCACATAGTCTTGCCATTTCTTGCCACTGTCCTTGTTGAATTGGTTGTTCTATAGAATGCAGGTCTAATCTTGCTAATTGTTCTAGCTTACCCATAGCTTCCTGTGGCGTAAATGCACCGTTAGCATCCACACGTAATTCTATTTCTTTGGCAGAATAGTTTTTCCGGATGGCTTGTAGAAGTTTGATCTCTGTATCGAAATCGATAGCTCCGATTTTCATTTTTATACAGTAAAAACCTTCCTTTAGCTTATTATCTATCTGCTCTTTCATGAAAGCCTCCTCCCCCATCCAAATCAATCCATTGATGTCAATAGCCTCTTCGGATTTGGAGAATTTAGAAGGAAATATCTCATAAGGATTTGTTTTGCTTTCTAAAGACAAGAACGCGGTTTCTAGTCCTATTTGGATAGAAGGAAATTCTTTTAATTCTTCCATTAACGTTTCTCTGTCTAGATGTTTGTTCTTGCAGATCCACGCTAGCTTTTCCTCATAGTCGGGTCGATCGTCTATACTTAATCCACGCAATATCCCGCACTCTCCAATGCCCCATTTGCCTTCTCTATAAAGCATTAAAAACCAAGTTTCCTTGGTTTTTAATACACCTCTGGAAGTTCCACTAGGTCTTTTAAATTCTAATATATGTTTCTGATAACTTGCTTTCATCCTATTTATAATTCGAAAGATTCTCCTACATTAAACAACATCAAATCTTTCCCTGCATCGTAGAATTTCTTTTTCGCTTCGTCGTGATCTATTTCTATAAATCCAAAAGTGTCGTAATGTACTCCCATCACCTTATCGCATTCTACAAAATCACTTGCAATAATGGCATCGTCCACATCCATCGTAAAATTATCGCCAATAGGCAGGATAGCTAGATCCAATTTTGTGTAGCGAGGGATAAGTTTCATATCCATAGTCAAGGCGGTATCTCCTGCGATATAAATATTTTTACGTTCGCCTTCTATTACAAAACCACCTGGTTGTCCACCATAGGTTCCATCTGGAAAAGAACTGGTATGAATGGCAACCACATATTTTACGGTACCGAAATCAAAATCCCATTTTCCTCCATGATTCATCGGATGTACGCTTATTCCTTTTTTCTCATAGTAGGTTGCGATTTCAAAATTACTCACAATCACCGCTCCAGTGTTTTTTGCAATCGCTTCGGCATCCAACGTATGGTCTTCGTGTGCATGGGTAAGCAAGATATAATCCGCTTTTAAATCGTA
>DATGMW010000069.1:0-8994 GCA_035307105.1 Flavobacteriaceae bacterium | reverse complement strand
TACACTTTCAATCCACTACGGATATTACGATTTTCCGAAAACCAGCACAGCTTTTAAGAATTAAAAGCATTTTTTCCGAAAATAGACAGCGTTTAAATGTATTAATATCAACAGATAAAATCACTTATTATAAATAATCCTTAAGTAATCCTGCATAATAACAGCAAACAAAATGTTTTTTCATGGAAATAGTCAATAAATATACTTTTCCAAAAACAGACAGACCAGTGAGCTTTACTTGGGAAGATATATATAAATTTTTGGCGAAAAACGGTTTCATCTAGAGTTAGTAATGCCGAAATTGAACCATTATTTTCTGTTATGTTAATGGATGGTTAATCAAATCCATAGGAAACTAAAAAATGAGAATGCGTAAGCTGTCCCATAGATTAATGCAGATACAAAGAAAAGTTTTTTTATTAGCAATTTTATAGTTGGTAATTGCAGTTCAAAGCTTTAGGATATTTCACGGGTAATTATTGGTGTAATTTTAAAATTAAATTACAAAAGAGCTAGGACAACTTTGAAATAAAAATGGAAGGAGAAATCCCTACCACTCGTTTAAACTCGGAGGAGAATTTACTATGACTGGAAAACCCTGCTTCATCGGCTAGATGACTTATCTTATAGGTTCGATAAGTTGGGTCATTTTTCAATTTGGAAAGTATATAGGTTACACGCAGGCGATTTATGTAGGCACTTACACTCTCATTCCTGTACGTATTGATGACGTATGAAAGATAACGCACGTTGGTTTGGCAATAGGAAGCAATGGACGCAGCATTAATCGATGGATCTAGGAAAAGAGTATCTTGCTCAAACTCATTCAGACTTTCCTTTATTCTATGCAGAGTATCTTCCGAAATATTTAATTTAATTGTTTCTGCATTTTCACTTTTCCTCTTACTTTTTTTAACGGTGCTTGGCTTTGCTACGTTTAGGGTTTCTATTTTCTCCAAAATCGAATCCACATACAGCTTGTGTCGTTTTTTACGTTTATAACTAAAAAGTAATAAGCCTCCTATGACACCCATTCCAATAAAAATGATGGCCTTATAGTTTTGTACTTTCGCTTTATCTCTATCCTTTTTTTCTTGAATCTCCCCAAACAAATTCTGTAGGAGTAGGCTCACTTCATTTTCGACTTTCTTTTCTAAAAACTTGATGGTATCTGCGGTTGCAGCATAATCCTCCCAATTCTTCCTCTTTGAATGATAAGATTGTAAATATTTATTATAGAATAAACTAAGATCTGTATTTTTATTAAGTGCTGCAATGGCTTGCGCTTTATCCAGATACGTTTTAGCTGCATCCAAGCTGTCTTTTTGAACTTGAAGCTGGCCCATACCAGAATATATATAGCCATACACCGGGTAGGTTTCCTCTAGATCTATTTTTCTTAATGCACTTAAGGCGTTTTGATACGCTTCGGCACTTTTCTCATACTCTTTGTTCAAAAGAAACATTCTACCCCTAAACTCTTCACTATTGCCAATATGATATGGTCCTACCGAGGAATTTTCTAAATCTGAATAAAGCGGAACTCCTTGGTTTAGCTGATCAAGCGCGGCATCTGGGTTATTGTTTAATAAATGAAAATAAGCTTTGGATTGTGTATTTAGAATATCGATTACATTTCGCTTTCCTTTATCCTTAACTTTTGGAGATAAAGCATCGACAATTTCTAAGTGCGCGAGTCCTTCGTCAATGAATCGGATATCTCTGTAAATAGAAGAGTAGAAACCATGGATTCTAACTAGCCAATCATAATCTTTTATTGTTTTAGCAATATTCTCTGCTTTTTGCCCATATTGGAGCGCTTGTTTTAAATTTCCTTTTCTATAGTAGACGTTAGCGGATAACATCAATGCAGAAAGCTTGTGTAGTCTGTCTGTACTATGGGTAAATAAAGAATCAGAAATATGTATGGCACGGTCTGGGTCTTTGTAGGTCAGATCGGTAGCTACTTTCAAGAAGATGGTATTAAATATAGAATCCTTTGCCTGCAGTATGGGACTGGTAACGAATAGTAATAGAATAATATAAATCGGCTTAGACATAGACTACAAATAATGGTTTCGCTGATGCTAATAAGGATAGCATAAATTAACAAATTATTTTCCTAGTTTACTAATAAATACGGAAGGAGTAATGCCAACCACTCGTTTAAACTCGGAAGTAAATTTACTATGTGAAGAAAAACCAGCTACTTCTGCAATATACCTAATTTTGTATTGTAAGAACTTAGGATCTTCTTGCAGTTTCTTTAAAATATAATTAATACGAAGGTCATTTATGTAATTATTAAAGTTTTTCCCTCTATGCTTTCCAATAACAAAAGTAAGGTATTTAGTATTTGTCTCTATATCGGAAGCTAATTTTGTTAGGGTAACATTGGGGTCAAGAGCAAATGAATTCTTTTTCTCCATTGCTGTAAGAGCGCTTAAAATACGAGTTTCGGTTTCTTCAGAAATGAGATTCTCTACAGACAATATTTCTTTTGGCTGCAGCGTTTGCTTCTTTTTGGAAGCCGTTATTTGATTTATAGTGTCTACACTTTCTCCTTTTCTAAGCTGTTGCATCACATAATTAAAGCGATGGGTTTGTTTTTTAGCACGACGGTACATAAAGAAAATAACCAGAATCAAAACACCAATGGCAATCATACCCAAAGTAAAAAAAGAAATCGATTGAATTCGTTGAACTGCAATTTTTGAACGTAACTTTAGCAACGTCTCGTTTGCAATAGTTTTGAGATCTGTGTCTGTTTGATGAAGTGTTTGGAGGTAGAGATAGTGTGTCTTATCATACTTAGTAGTATCTCCTATTGCTTCATAATAATTCATATAGGTTTTATAGAGTTCTTTCTTTAATTGGAAATATTGCGAGGCATTCGTCAAACTATCTACTTCTGTTAAATAGTCTAAGGAGCGATTGTATTGGTTTTCTTTTAGTGCTATTTTTGCCAACCCTAACTGTACTTCTCCATATAATAAGTCTTCTTTAGTCCCTAATACCTCTAAGGACTTATGATACAATTGTTTGGCTGCAGAATAGTTTTCTAGATGATAGGCATTGATAGCATTCAGTTTGATGGTGGTAGCCAAGAAGAAGTCTTTTTGCTTTCCTGGTTCAATTTCTTCTATGTAAGCATACGCATGTTCAAGGCTTTGCGCCACTTTATCATACTTTTGTTTGCTGCTATATATCCCGATATTCTCATGTTGCATCAACGCACCATATTGGCCCTTAAGATGGTGGTTGGAGAGCATATCTATACTATGCTGTGCTTTGTTTAAATAATATAATGCTTCATCCTCTAGCCCCAGTTCTCTAAAATTGGAAGCGATAAAACCGATAGCCCCAATTTGATCGGTATAATTTCTATTCTTTTCAAAATTACTTTCCACTTCCATGGCGATGCTAAGCGCCTTGTTCTTATCGCCCAACTGATGGAATAATACAGCACGTACCATCTCTACTTGATGCTCTTCCCTTTTGGTCTTCGCTAGAGTTTGTAAAGAATCGGTGTAGGCAAATGCTAAGTCAATATCGCGAGCAGCGAACTCAGATAAGATTTGTGTGCGTAGATTCTTAAAGTCAGTTATTTCTTGACTAAAAAGTACACTGGAGGCAAAAAGTATATATAGATAAACCGAAAATTTATAAAAGTTTCCGCTTAATTTACTCATAGGCAATGATTAAACCCTTGCAACTACAGGTGGGGAAGCCTTAGAAGAGGTTAGTTTACGGTAAGATATTAAAGAGGGGAAATAAAACTTAAAAAGTTCTTTACTGTTAGTGTCATTACTTTCGTAAAATAAATCCCATCCTATCGATAAATTAAAATTATTGAAACAAATACTACAATCGAGACTCAAAAGAACCCTATTCGCTAGCATATATTGCAGTAAAGTGCTTTGGTATATACAAAAGCCTTGCTTAAAAAGCAATTCGCTTTTCAAGGAAGGCTTTTGATATTTGGTATAATTAACCCTTCAAGCTAGCTTTCATATATTCACGGTTCATACGTGCAATATACTCCAAGCTAATCCCTTTAGGACATTCTAACTCACAAGCACCAGTATTGGTACAGTTTCCAAAACCTTCTGCATCCATTTGCTCTACCATGTTCAACACACGTTGTGTTGCTTCTACCTTACCTTGTGGTAAAAGTGCAAACTGGCTTACTTTGGCCGAAGTGAACAGCATAGCAGAAGCATTCTTACATGCTGCCACACAAGCGCCACAACCTATGCAAGTCGCTGCGTCGAAAGCCAAATCAGCATCGGCTTTGTTCACTGGAATCGCGTTTGCATCTACGGTATTTCCAGAAGTATTTACCGACACATAACCACCTGCTTGCTGAATACGTTCTAAGGACTCTCGATCTACCATAAGATCCTTAATTACAGGGAATGCTGCTGCACGGAAAGGCTCTATAGTAATGGTATCGCCATCATTAAAGCTTCGCATGTGCAACTGACAGGTCGTAATTAGGTTATCTGGCCCATGAGGCTGTCCGTTTATCTGTAAAGAACAAGCGCCACATATTCCCTCACGACAATCGTGATCGAATACTACTGGTTCTTCATTATTATTAATTAATTGTTCGTTTAGGACGTCTAACATCTCCAAGAAAGACATGTCTCCAGACACGCCGTCTAAGGAATATTTTTTAAAACCTCCTTTGGTCTGTCCGTTGGCTTGACGCCATATATTTAGTGTTAGTTTCATAGCTTTGCTATTTTTAAAGTAAGACCTAAAGCTTATTTATAGCTCCTAGTCTCCACAACAATGTTTTCATATTCTAGTGCTTCTTTGTGCAATATCGCATCGCTTGGCTTTCCATTGTGCTCCCAAGCGGCAACATACATGAAGTTCTCGTCATCGCGCTCTGCCTCTCCTTCTGAGGACTGGTGTTCTTCACGGAAGTGTCCTCCGCAAGACTCCTCACGATTTAGTGCATCTATGGCCATAAGCTCTCCAAGTTCCATGAAATCTGCTACACGCGCAGCTTTCTCTAACTCTGGGTTCATTTCATTCATTTTTCCAGGTACACGAACGTCTTTCCAGAAAGCATCACGTAAAACGCGAATCTCTTCTATAGCTTCTTTTAGCCCTGTAGCATTTCTGGCCATTCCAACCTTATCCCACATGATTTTACCTAGTGCTTTATGGAAATGGTCTACCGACTTCGTTCCTTTAATATTAATTAGCTTTTCTAGGTTGGCTCTTACCTCCTTCTCTGCTTGCTCAAACTCTGGCAAGTCTGTAGAGATCTCTCCAGTACGAATATCATTAGCTAAATAATCGCCTATAGTATAAGGTAACACAAAGTATCCATCCGCTAAACCTTGCATTAGCGCAGAAGCTCCTAATCTGTTTGCACCATGATCGCTAAAGTTACACTCTCCAGTTGCATAGCAACCTGGGATGGTAGTACTCAAGTTGTAATCTACCCACAGACCACCCATAGTGTAGTGTACTGCTGGGTAAATCATCATTGGTGTTTTGTATGGGTTTTGATCTACAATCTTCTCATACATCTGGAAAAGGTTTCCGTATTTATTTCGGATTACTTCTTCTCCTAATTCACGAACTTTCTCTGCAGAAGGATTAGCTATGTGATGGATTGCCGCTTGCTCCTTACCATAACGCTCAATGGCGGATGCGAAATCTAAATATACTGCTTGTCCAGTCTTGTTTACACCATAACCAGCATCACAACGTTCTTTTGCTGCTCTTGAAGCAACATCACGAGGTACTAAGTTACCAAAAGATGGGTAACGACGCTCTAAATAGTAATCTCTATCTTCTTCTGCCAATTCCGTAGGTTTTAATTTTCCTTCACGGATTGCCACTGCATCTTCTTTTTTCTTTGGCACCCAAATGCGACCATCATTACGCAACGACTCCGACATCAGCGTAAGTTTCGATTGGTGGTCTCCAGAAACTGGAATACATGTTGGGTGAATTTGTGTGAAACATGGGTTGGCCATATAAGCACCTTTCTTGTATGCTTTCCATGAAGCTGTTGCATTACAGCCCATAGCATTGGTAGATAGGAAGAAAACGTTTCCATACCCCCCAGTTCCCAGAACTACTGCGTGTGCTGCATGTCGTTCTACTTCTCCTGTAACTAAGTTTCTAGCGATAATTCCACGGGCTTTTCCATCTACAATAACCAAGTCCAGCATTTCGTGGCGGTTATAGGATTTTACTTTCCCTCGATTTACCTGTCGGTTCATAGCGGAATATGCTCCCAATAACAGCTGTTGTCCAGTTTGTCCTTTTGCGTAGAACGTTCGAGATACTTGTACACCACCAAAAGAACGGTTGTCTAGCAAACCTCCGTATTCTCTTGCAAATGGTACTCCTTGCATCACACACTGGTCAATAATATTAGCAGAAACCTCTGCTAAACGATATACGTTAGCCTCTCTAGATCGGTAATCTCCACCTTTCACCGTATCATGAAATAATCGGTAAATAGAGTCGCCGTCTCCTTGGTAATTCTTTGCGGCATTCACTCCTCCTTGTGCTGCAATAGAGTGTGCACGCCTTGGAGAGTCATTATAGGTAAATACTTTCACATTATACCCTAATTCCGCAAGAGTAGCAGCTGCACTACCACCTGCAAGTCCTGTTCCTACTACGATAACATCAATGTTACGCTTGTTAGCAGGGTTTACAAGTTTTATACTGTCTTTATGTTTCGCCCACTTATCAGCCAATGGCCCTTTGGGTATTTTTGATTCTAATATAGACATAGCTATAACTTTTTACTGATTAAGAAAATGATAAAGAGCAATGAAAATAAATCCTAGCGGTACTACCACTGCATATAGCTTGGTAAACCCTTGTAGTGCTCTTGAGTATTTGTTATTGAATCCGATACTCTGGAAAGACGAAGAAAATCCGTGCCATAAGTGCATCGCCAATAACACAAAAGCTAGAATATAGCCAAATGTTCTTACTGGACTAACGAACTTTGCAATCGTTTCCGGATGGTATCTTGTTGGATCTTCAGGTCCCATGGTCACATACTTATACGCGATTTCAGGAAAAAAGAAATCGTACATGTGTACAGCGATGAAAACTAAGATAACCAGTCCCGAAACAAGCATGTTTCGAGATACCCAAGTAGAATTATTATTGCCTTTAAACTCTCCATACTTTATAGGACGTGCTTTTCGGTTCTGGGCTTCTAGGATAAATCCTGTTACAAAGTGAAGCACCACCCCGATAATTAGGATTGGCTGCATAACAAACTGCACCAAGCCATTGGTTCCCATAAAGTGAGATAATGAATTAAACGTTTCTGGCGAAAACACTGACATTAAGTTGATAAATAAGTGTTGTCCCAAAAATATAACTAAAAATAATCCAGAAAGTGACATCGTCACCTTTCTAGCAATGGATGAAGTAAATAGTCCCATATACGGTTTTAATTTTGCAATTTTTGATATACAAAAATACACTTGTAATTAGTAATCCCCAAGTATTCACGCGATGCAAAGTCTAATTTAGACTTGTTATAAGCTAGTAGGGTTTAAATCCCTTTCTTTTTGAGGTGTCTTTTAACTGGTATAAAATCAGATTCCAATAATTATTAAACTCAAGTTTCGCTCCTAATATAAGTTGTTAGTTTCCTGCTATTTACAGAGATTCCGAATTATTCAAAACGATAAGAGCTCAATGTAAAGCACTGGACTGCTTACAATTGGTGATTATTAATATCCTTGACCAATAAATCCAAAACCTCTGAAATAGCAACGATTTGCATCAAATATTTTTTTATTGAGTTTATGTTCAGCGTAATTCTGTTTTAGGTCTTTAAGGATGTTTTTCCAGTGATCAGAGCAAATTTCGTTTGTATAACCAATCTTTTAAACGACGACAAAGACCAGAATACTTTAATTATAGTAATTCAAAAAACATAGACTATTAAACCGGCCGTTACGCAGGACGTCGAGTGTTGACCGGGAGTGCTGGCGTTAAGAAGTAAAACCTGTCAGCCAATATTATACATCGAAGTTTACAAGCACCATCTGACTTCTTTACTTTAGCCAGCACTCACGAGCGTCGACCGATGGACAAGTTTGGTCTAGAGTTTTTTCTTAGTTTTTTGGGCAATGCAAAAAAGTAAATAGAATAATTTAAGCAAGACTCAAACTAGTAAGATTTAATCCTTGAAAGCTACATCGCGTTAAGAAGAAGGAAATCCTGAAAACACCAGTGTTTTAACATACGAAACTTGAGTTATTAAATATACACTAAATTCTCAAAGTATTGCTTTTTTATTTATCCGTGCCTATAAATGGTACTATGAAATAATTTCGTGTAATTTTAATGTTTCAAAACAATTCCTATCATGAAATACAAAGCAATAGATCCTAGCCTTTTTATAATAAATAGAAGAAACATCATGGCCCATTTAGAGCCTAGGAGCATTGCAGTATTCAACAGCAATGATATCTATCCGATAGGCACCGACAACACCATGCTTGTACCAAGAATCTATTGGAAAGAATACTATGTAGAAGTAGGGAAGATAATGAATAGATAAGTTTTCCATAGTAAATCGACCTAACAGCTATATGCCTTATGCAAAAACAATCTTTAGATTATCAAATAAATGGAGTAGGAAAGGACGTGGTACTTCTACATGGCTTTCTAGAGTCTCCTATTATATGGGAAGAGTTTCTTCAAGTTGCCGATGGAGATTTCCGAAGCATCAACGTTCATATACCCAACCACCACTCCTCGAATGCTTCGCTTTATTTTAATGATTTAACGGAACAAGCAGAAATACTCTACCACACACTAATAGAAGCAAATGTCCAATCACCAATATTGATCGGACACTCGTTAGGAGGATATCTAGCCTTAGCATTTATTGACAGATATCCGGAGTTCGCTTCGGGAATCGCTTTGGTAAACTCTAGCTGCTTAGACGATACGATCGAACAGAAAAAACGACGTACACGA
>DATGMW010000068.1:0-11880 GCA_035307105.1 Flavobacteriaceae bacterium | reverse complement strand
CGATGTACTTAGCCAAGAGGTTTGAAGATGCTGGAATTCCAACTCTGTATCCAGGACTAGAGTCCCATCCAGGGCACAAAGTATTCCGTAAGTTAATGAATACCGATTTTGGATATGGAGGAATGCTGACCATTGATGTAGGCTCACAAGCCAATGCAGACTCCTTGATGGAAAAGATGCAAGAAGACAAATTAGGCTACCTAGCCGTTAGCTTAGGATTTTACAAAACTCTATTTAGTGCATCTGGTGCCTCCACTTCTTCTGAAATACCAGAAGATGAACAAAAAACTATGGGATTAAATCCAGGATTGGTTAGAATTTCCATCGGATTGGACCACGACGTAGAAAACACTTACGAGAGAATGCTGGCTTGCATGAAAGAAGTTGGAGTTATTTAAATCTACTAGAATGTAAATTTTGCATACTTATTTTATAACAGCCGTCTTAAACTTAGGACGGCTGTTTTTATTTTTATAGATTCTTATTTTAATCTTAGGTCAAGTTTAATTTTAATTGATTTGCAGATATAAGTCTAAAGTCGTAACATTACAGATAGGTCATTAACTACCCCCTCATAATATTTAAAAGGATGAAAGATAAAGAGCAAGCTACAGAATTCAACAACAAGGAGTTAAAGAACACAAGACCAGAATTATCTATAGTCAAAGCATTGATTCCCGTTGTTATTCTAATAACACTCTTATTCTATAATGTTTTTTATGCTTTTAAAGACGACGCGCTATCTGGAAGCAACCAGTTTATTCTACTTATTGGTGCTGCTGTTGCAGGTTTAGTTGGTTATAGCAATAAAACCTCTTATAAAAGTATGATGCGAGAGGTATCCAACAACATTAAAGCCACCACCTCTCCTATCATCATTTTACTCATGGTAGGTGCTTTGGCTGGAACTTGGTTAATCAGCGGTATAATTCCTTCTATGATTTACTATGGTTTAGATATTTTAAAACCCTCTATTTTTCTCGCTTCTACCCTTATTATATGTAGTATTATTTCTTTAGCAACAGGAAGTAGTTGGACTACCTCTGCTACGGTAGGAATTGCTTTAATTGGAATTGCCGAAGCTTTAAACATTCCACTAAGCATGACAGCCGGTGCTATTTTATCTGGCGCCTATTTTGGTGATAAACTCTCTCCATTAAGCGACACTACCAACCTAGCTCCAGCTATGGCAGGAACCGATTTATTTACACATATTCGTTATATGCTTTATACTACGGTCCCAACCATTTTAGTTACACTAACCGTGTTCATTATCATTGGTTTTACTCTAGATACCAGTGGCAACGTAGACCCTGGGAGTATACAAGATTCCATTAAAGAGACATTTGTAATAAGCCCATGGCTATTTGTAGTACCAGGTTTTGTTATCTATTTAATCATCCGAAAGACCTCTCCGCTTATCGCATTGCTTTTAGGTACTTTACTCGGTGGTGTAGCGGCATTGATCTTTCAACCAGATATTTTAAACACTTTATCCAATACCGATTCGTTAAGCCCATTATCGGCTTATAGAAGCATTATGAACGCCATTACGGTAGAGACGATTATTCCTACCGACAATCCGTTGCTGCAAGAGCTTTTTGCAACAGGAGGCATGCAAGGGATGCTGAATACTATTTGGCTGATTATTTGCGCTATGGTTTTTGGTGGTGTTATGGATGCCATTGGAGCATTGCAAGCGATAAGCAGAGCCTTGCTAAAACTATTTCACACGACTTTTGGACTGTTTGCGAGTACCGTTGCAAGTTGTTTAACCATTAACCTAACTGCCAGCGACCAATACTTAGCTATTGTAATCCCTGGTAAAATGTATGCACAAGCCTACAAGGATAAAGGTTTAGCTCCAGAGAACCTTTCTAGAACCTTGGAGGATAGCGGCACGGTAACTTCGGTTCTCGTTCCTTGGAATACCTGTGGTGCTTATCACAGTGGTGTTCTAGGAGTAAGCGTTTTTGATTATTTTGTCTATGCTATTTTCAACTGGCTAAGCCCTTTCACTACTTTAGCGTTTGCGGCATTCCATATAAAAATAAGACAGCTAGTGCCGAGCAAAAACAATGAATAGCATTTTCCTATCCAAAATCACGACCCTATAAATAAATCTAATAGCGCCATAGAATTATACATTGTAAACTGTTTGTTTTGGAGTAGTTTCGTTGTATTTTTGTACCTGTAATTAAACCAATAAAAATATATAGATTTATGGCATTTGTAGGAAAAAAATTCCCGAACATCAGTGTAAACGCAACCAGTGAAATGGGCGAAACTTTTAAACTTAACGTTTTAGAAGAAGCAATTAACAATAAAAAGAAAGTGTTGTTATTTTGGTACCCAAAAGACTTTACTTTTGTATGTCCAACAGAACTACACGCTTTCCAGAGCGCATTAGAAGAGTTTGAGAAGCGTAACGTAATGGTTATCGGTGCTTCTTGTGATACTGCAGAAGTTCACTTCGCATGGTTAAACACAGCTAAAGATGATGGAGGAATTGAAGGAGTTACTTACCCACTATTAGCAGACAGCAACAGAAACTTAAGTAATCACTTAGGCATTTTAGATACTGTAAATGAGCAGTACGACGAGGAAACTGGAATCTACACAGTAGAAGGAGACAGCGTAACTTACCGTGCTACGTATTTGATCGATGAGGAAGGAACGGTATTCCACGAAAGCATTAACCACATGCCTTTAGGTAGAAACGTTCAAGAGTACTTAAGACTTGTTGATGCTTATGCACACGTACAGGAAAAAGGAGAAGTATGTCCAGCAAACTGGGAAGAAGGTGCAGAGGCTATGGTAGCCGATAGAGCTGGTGTTGCTTCGTACTTAAGTCAAAACTAAATAACAGAAAAAATCAATAATCATGGCAAAAGAATTAGATCAAGATAACCTACAAGAATACATCGATAAAGGAGATACTGTAGTAGTACAGTATATGGCTGGATGGTGTGGAAACTGTAGATTGATGAAACCAAGATTCAAAAAATTAGCACGAGAAACAGAAGGAGTTACTTTCTTGTTTGTAAATGCAGAGAAATTCCCAGAATCAAGAAAACTGGCGACTGTAGATAACTTGCCTACTTTTGCTACGTTTAAAGATGGGAAATTTGTTAACCAGGTTCAAACCAATAAGTTTGAGCTATTAAATGAATTAGTAGATGAAGTTACCAGTAATTAGACACCTTCAGAAAAATAATGATGTAGAGAAACTTCAAAACACCATCGACGTGTTAGAGTCTTTTACAGAACATCGTCAATGTACCGATGCAGACATGGATGTTGTTGGGGAGTTACTTACCAACCTTTGTGGTGCAGTAGAAGTTCATAATATGATTGAAGAAGGAATGCCCGAGCGCGAAGCTGCGAATACTTTCGCAAAACGTGTAATGGGATCTATAGACAGATAATCTCATCATAGAATATTTATAAGGAAAACGGAGCTGTAAGATTACAGCTCCGTTTCTATTATAACACACTTGCAGTTTTATTTATCATTCAAAAAGCACGCAAATATTTGGTCGTGAAACAAATACAATATCGCCTCTAAAATCAAACCTACCCTATTCCCTATGTTTATTCTTACTATATTTCTATTTTTGCACTTTGTTAATCCGTAATGGAAAAACAATAAAAGACTCATAAAAGCATTCTAGTGATATGAAAAACTCCTTTATAGGCAAACGTCTCCAAGCATTTGTATATGCTTTCCGTGGTGCTTATCTTCTTTTAAAAACCGAAGCAAGCATACAAGCACAAACCTTCATTGCCCTTATCACTATAATCGCTGGTTGGTATTTTAAAATAAGTGCAATAGAATGGATGTTTCAAATCTTAGCCATAGGAATGATACTAGCTACGGAAGGTATGAATACTGCTGTAGAAAAACTATGTGATTTTGTGCACCCAGGGCATCATGAGCGGATTGGTTTTATAAAAGACGTTGCAGCAGGAGCTGTGTTTTTTGTTGCATTGGCTGCAGTTACAATAGGTTTTTTTATTTATATTCCAAAAATACTACTCTTATTTTAACCTCCTATCTAATAACAATAGCTTAGGGAAGCTTATGATTAGAGTTATATATTTGTATTTTTGTACGCTTTAAACCAATCATTTCAATGAGTAAGAAAAAGAAAGTAAAGTCAAAACCAAAGAAGCAATCTTTTCGCTTGTCAAAAAAACAACAAGTTATTTTTGGCAGTTTCCTTTTTTTACTAGGGATAGCGTTGCTTTTCTCCTTTGTTTCTTACTTGTTTTCTTGGAAGGCAGACCATAGTGAAATAGATGCTGTTACAGGGAGTGCACAAGAAACACAAAATTGGCTAAGGAAATTCGGTTCTAATCTGGGTCATTTCTTCATTTACAAAGGTGTGGGTATAGCTGCATTCTTGATTACCTTCTTATTAATTCAAACAGGACGTAGTTATTTTTTTGGCAAAGAAAAAAAACCACTTATCAAAACCTGGTTTTGGATGCTATACACCATGCTTTGGATCAGTATTTTCATGGGCTTCTTTGGCGGAGTAAACGGAATTCTAAGCGGTACTATAGGCTATGAAATAAATGATATATCCAATCAAAATATCGGAAAAATAGGAACGGCTATCACCTTGCTGTTTTTACTCATTATCCTTTTGGTCACCCACCTAAAAATAACACCTGAAGCAATTTCCGAAGCATGGAATAACTATAAGAGTAAAGTAAAAAACAAAGCAGAACGTAAACAGCAAAAAAGACAAGAACAAGAAGCGATTAAAGCAGCGTCCGAAGTCGAACCTTCTTCCACTACACTTCCAAAACAGGAACAGGAAGCTGTTCAAACTGACCCTATTGAGTTGAAAACTCAACTAACAGAAATAAAAACCACTCCTACTCCTAAGGATGAAGCTACCGATTCAGGCGAGTTAGCTACTGATGAAAGTGGAATAACTATGGAAATTGAAGAGACTTCTGAAGAGGAAGAAATAGAGGAAAATTTAAGTGAAAGACTCGTAAGAGATTATGGTGAGTTCGACCCAAGGTTAGAGTTAAGCAAGTTTCGCTTTCCTACCATCGATTTGCTGAAAGACTACTCCGATGGGAAAAGTATCACTATCAACCAAGAAGAGCTAGAGGAGAATAAAGATAGAATTGTCCAAACACTAAGCAATTATAAAATTAATATTTCCAATATTAAAGCTACGGTTGGGCCTACTGTTACATTATACGAAATTATTCCAGAGGCAGGCGTTCGAATCTCTAAGATTAAAAACCTAGAAGACGATATAGCACTATCCTTAGCTGCTTTGGGAATTCGTATCATAGCGCCTATTCCAGGTAGGGGAACTATTGGTATTGAGGTACCCAACAAAGATCCAAAAATTGTTTCCATGCGATCGGTGATTGCCTCCACAAAATTCCAAAAAGCAGAAATGGAATTGCCGCTAGCTTTAGGAAAAACAATCAGCAACGAAACCTTTATAGTAGACCTTGCAAAAATGCCGCACATGCTTATGGCTGGAGCTACCGGACAAGGGAAATCTGTAGGACTTAACGCCATTCTAACCTCCCTACTCTATAAAAAACATCCAGCCGAAGTAAAGTTTGTTCTTGTAGACCCAAAGAAAGTAGAACTCACTCTTTTCAATAAAATAGAGCGTCACTATTTAGCAAAATTACCAGATACGGAAGAAGCCATTATTACCGACACTACCAAAGTGATTCATACCTTAAATTCTCTTGGCATAGAAATGGACCAGCGTTATGATTTATTAAAAGACGCTATGGTTCGAAATATAAAAGAGTATAATGAGAAGTTCAAAGCGCGTAAACTCAATCCAGAGAACGGCCATCAATATCTCCCCTACATCGTTTTGGTAATCGACGAGTTTGCAGATCTTATTATGACTGCGGGAAAGGAGATAGAAACACCTATTGCGCGATTGGCACAATTAGCACGTGCTATTGGGATTCACCTTATCGTTGCCACCCAAAGACCATCGGTAAACGTAATTACTGGGATAATCAAAGCCAACTTCCCTGCTAGAGTAGCATTCCGAGTAACAAGCAAGATAGACTCCCGTACCATTTTAGATGGAGCTGGTGCAGACCAACTCATAGGTCGTGGAGACATGCTCTTCACCCAAGGAAACGAACTTACTCGTTTACAGTGTGCTTTTGTAGACACACCAGAAGTAGATAGAATAACGGAGTTTATTGGCTCCCAAAAAGCCTATCCAGATGCGTTCTTACTCCCAGAATATGAAGGCGAGGAAAGTGGCACAGCTCTTGATGATGATATAGATGATCGAGACAGTCTATTTGAGCAAGCTGCCGAAGTACTGGTAATCGCCCAACAAGGATCTGCCTCGCTCCTGCAACGAAAACTGCGTATTGGTTACAACCGCGCTGGAAGAATTATAGACCAATTAGAGGCCGCTGGAATTGTAGGACAATTTGAAGGGAGTAAGGCTAGACAAGTTTTAGTTCCAACACTCGAAGCTTTGCACCAACAACTAAAAGACGAAAATTTATAACCAAATCCATTATGAGAACCTTAAGCCTAGTATTATTTAGCTTCCTTTTTTACACCGTCTCAAACGCACAAGACAGTGCGAAACAACTTCTACAAGAAGTGTCTCAAAAGGTGAAAAGCTACGATAACGTACAAATAGAATTTAAGTACAACCTAAACAACACAAAAGAAAATGTAAGTCAGGAAACACGAGGTAAAGTAAGCCTTGCTGGAGACAAGTACCTTCTTGAAATGTTGGGAATAATGCGCATTTTCGATGGCACGAAAATTTACACTATTATACCAGAAGACGAGGAGGTTACGATATCCAATTTTGATCCAGAAATGGAGTCTGAAATTACGCCATCCAGAATGTTGACTTTTTATGAAAAAGGCTATGAAGCTAAAATGGATATAGTACAGGATGTAAAGGGACGAAAAATCCAATATGTTGCATTAAAACCAATCCAATCGAATTCCGATATAAAGGAAATCCTTTTAGGTATTGATGTGCAAACCAAAAACATTTACAAACTTATTCAAGTAGACAGTAACGATACCAAGTATACGGTTACTGTACAATCTTTTAAAAGTAACCAACCTATTTCCAAAAGCCTTTTTCAGTTCGATGCAAAAAAGTACGAACAAGATGGGTATTATATAAACACGTTAGATTAACCCGCTAAAGGCCTGCTTTGAAAATTCTAGATAGATACATTTTATTAGCTTATTTAAAAACCTTTATAAGTGTTTTCATCATCCTCATGTTTATCTTTGTTTTACAGACCATTTGGCTGTATATAGCAGAGCTTGCAGGGAAAGATTTAGACACCGCAGTGGTTATTAAATTCCTATGGTTTGTATCGCCTAGACTTATTCCATTGGTTTTACCTCTTACCATTTTAGTGGCTTCGCTAATGGTTTTTGGTAGTCTAGCTGAGAATTATGAATTCGCAGCGATGAAGTCTACTGGAATATCGCTGCAACGTGCCATGGGAAGCTTGATGTTTTTTATTGTTATTCTAGGAGCAGTTGCCTACGTTTTTGCCAACAATGTAATTCCCTACACGGAATACAAATGGAAAAACCTACGGCGAAATATAGGCCAAATGAGTCCAGCCATGGCTATTACGGAAGGGCAGTTCAGTTCCATTGGAGACGATTTCAATATTAAAGTGGAAAAAAAATCTGGAGAAAACGGACAGTTCTTAGAAACGGTTATTATCCACAAGAAAAACCCCATGAATCCTAACAAGAACACCACAGTAATCGCTGCAGAAAGAGGCGAGCTGATCAGTCAGTTAGGATCCAACACACTCTCCTTGGTGCTTATGAATGGAAATTATTACGATGACGTACAATCCAGTAATTCCTCCAAGCAAAGTAGCAACATGCCTTTCGTAAAAAGCTACTTCAAGGAATACACATTAAATATCGATATCTCCAAATTAAACGATGTAGACATAGATCAGGAAAATGAATTTAATGATCAGAATATGTTTACTAGCTCGGAGCTTCGACAAGAAATAGACTCTTTAGCAACTAGCTTCTCCTACGACATTAAGACTTTTGGCGATGAAACCTACTTTCGAACAGGTATTACGCAACTCTATCCAAGAAATACAAAGCCCGACGAAACTGCACCAGAATTAGTTATAAATAACCGACAAGAATTATTGGATAGATTCGAACAAGATAAAGAACTGCTTATCTTAGCAATAAACAACGTAAAAGGATCACAGCAATCTATTATTGCAAAAAAGAAGAACTTTGCGGCAAAAACAGCCATGCTTAATAAACATGAGATAGCTTTGCATGAAAAGTATGTCTTGGCGGTAGCTTGTGTTGTCCTATTCTTTGTAGGCGCACCACTTGGCGCAATTATTAGAAAAGGTGGTATGGGTCTTCCAATGGTCGTAGCGATAGGCTTATTTTTAACCTACCATTTTATTGGTATCTTCGCTAAAAATAGTGCCGTCGATGGTACATTACATCCCTTTATTGCTAGTTGGCTTAGTACCCTTATATTATTACCACTAGGCGTGTGGTTAACCATAAGAGCTACTAGCGACCAAGGAATATTTGACATAGACGGCTTTATAGAAACAATAGCAAAGCCTTTTAAAGGACTTGCACAACTAATTAAGAAGAAATAGAAAATATGACAATCTCTAACAAGCAAGATAATAAGATTAAATTAGATAGTATAGAAGATGCTATCGCCGATATTCGCAAAGGGAAAGTGGTGATTGTAGTAGATGATGAAGATCGTGAAAACGAAGGAGACTTTATAGCAGCTGCCGAGATGGTAACCCCAGAGATGATTAACTTTATGGCGACTCACGGGCGTGGCTTAATATGTGCACCGCTTACCGAAGAACGCTGTGAAGAACTAGATCTTGAAATGATGGTAGACAACAATACGGTATTACACCACACGCAATTTACAGTATCTGTTGATTTATTAGGACATGGCTGTACAACAGGAATCTCCGTACACGACCGAGCTAAAACCATAAAGTCGCTTGTAGACGAATCCACCAAACCACAAGATTTAGGCAGACCAGGACATATATTCCCACTTCGAGCAAAAGAAGGCGGTGTATTAAGACGTACCGGACATACCGAAGCAACTATTGACCTAGCTAGACTTGCTGGATTAAAACCTGCTGGGATCTTAGTGGAAATACTAAACGAAGACGGAACTATGGCACGTTTGCCACAGCTGGTAAAAGTTGCAGAACGCTTCGATCTAAAACTAATCTCTATAGAAGACCTTGTTGCTTATCGTATGAAGCACGACTCACTAATAGAGAAAAAAGAAGATTTCGAAATCGAGACCAAGTTTGGTAAATACAGATTAACTGCATTCTTGCAAACGACCAACCAACAAGTGCATATCGCTCTATCCAAAGGAGATTGGAAAGAAGAAGAAGAAGTTCCAGTACGAGTAAACTCGACCTTGGTTAACAATGATATCTTGGGCACCCTAACCAAAGACGATGACAAAACTCTGGATAGAATGTTCCAAGTAATAGACAAAGAAGGTAAAGGAGTGATTGTTTTTATAAACCAACAAAACCAATCTTATAACCTTTTACCTAGATTGGAAACACTACGTAAATCACAGAAAACAGGAGAAATAGTAAAAGCACCTGGAATTGTTATGGACAACAAAGATTTTGGTGTTGGTGCACAAATCCTACATGATTTAGGCGTTTCAAAAATGAGATTGCTATCCAACAGTCAGCAAACTAAACGCGTTGGAATGACAGGGTATGGATTGGAAATAACAGAGTACATTCCTTACTAAATATTATAGTGAGTACAGTACAGCCGTAGTTATTCTTTAAAATTGGGCATGAATTTTATTCTACTCCACTCAAAAGTAAAAGGATTGCATACTTACGCCTATAATTCTGTTAAAAACAAGTATGCATTACATTTATTGTATGTATTTTAAATGACGCAAAAAACGAAACAAAGCAACAGATGGCACTACAGAAGAACGTAAATATAAAAAATAGAAAAGCACGTTTTCAATACGAAATCACTAGTACTTATGTCGCTGGAATAGTTCTAAAAGGAGCAGAAATTAAAGCTATTCGAGAAGGAAAAGTATCTATAAGCGAGAGCTTTTGTGAGTTTAACTCCAAAGGAGAACTCTTTGTTATCAATATGTCCATCCAAGAGTATTCACACGCTACCTCCTTCTCCCACAATCCACGTGAGTCAAGGAAATTGTTACTCAACAAAAGTGAATTACGCAAGCTGGAGAAAGAGGTGAAAAACGTTGGATTCACTATTATTCCCCTTCGTTTGTTTACCAATAACAGAGGACTGGCAAAGATGGAAATAGGTTTGGCGCGTGGTAAAAAACTCCATGATAAGAGAGAAAGCTTAAGGGCCAAAGATATGGAGCGAGACATGAGACGAATAAAGAAATCTTTTAATGCATAATTTCGGTTTATGCATTACATAGCCTAAAGAAATTCAGAGTATAGAGGACGCACAAAGCAAGTATCTAAGAATAAAATTCAACTGAAAACAAATACCAAAGCAACCATTTCTTTAAATTACTCGTCTATTATATATAGTATAAAGAGAGATTTGATGTAAATTCAGTATCAATACAATGTGTTCTATGAAAAAATGGTTGTTCTTCCTATTTCTTATAACAAGCTCTTATTTATCTGCGCAAAGCCTCATCCAAGGGAATGTAAAAGATGAACTGGCAAACAATCTCGAAGGAGTTTCTGTTTATTACAAAAATACAACGCAAGGAGTAACTACCAATAAGGAAGGGAATTTCCAGATAACACGTCAATCTCAGGGTATATTAGTCATTCAATATCTAGGCTATAAACCCCAAGAGCTTCTGGTTTCGGAACAAAAAGACTGGCAAATACGATTAGAACCTGAGTCGGTCCATCTTAGACAAGTGGTGTTGGATAGCAGCGAAGATCCCGCCTATGCCATAATTCGAAAAGCAATCGCTAAACGAGAGGAAAACAAGAATAGATTATCCTCCTATACCGCCTCTTTTTACTCGCGCGGAATGGTACACGCCAAGGTGGATACCGTTTTTCTTAAAAAAATTGGCGAAGAATTAGAAGGAGATTTAAAAGACACTATTATACCCTATTTATCGGAGACCATTTCTACCATTCATGTAGCGCCTCCAGATCAATTTTTTGAAGAGATTACGGCAAGTAAAGTCAGTGGAGAAGAAAGCCTCTTTAGCTTTAATAGCGCAGAAGAAGCAGCACATTCTTTTTATGAAAACAGCTTGACCCTTAATCACCCTATAATATCTCCCATTGCCAATAATGCATTGCAATTTTATGAATACCGATTTGAGGGCGACTTTTATCAGGATAATCAGCTGATTAATAAAATAAACGTTAGTCCTAAGCGAAGTAACAGTCGCACTTGGAGTGGAACGATTTACATTACAGACGACACCCACGAGTTCTATGGTGTAGACTTGGAAGTGGATGCAAGCGTTCTTCAAATACCTATGTTAGAATCCTATCGTATTCGACAAACCTTCGTATTTGACAGTACACAAAAGGCATGGATTAAAAGTTTACAAGAGATACTCTTCGACGCCAGTTTTTTGAAAAACTATTTCGGTGGTCGATTTATAGCACATTATAAAGACTATCAGTTTCAAACGCCTACGCATTCATTCACACGAGAGCGAATGCGCATGCTTCCAGATGCTATAAAGAGCGAATCTTTTTGGGAAAAACGACGCCCTGTAGCCCTAACAGAGAATGAAATAAAGGATTACCACGAAAAGGATAGCCTACGAATAGTCAAAAGCTCTAGCACCTACCTAGACTCTATTGATCGAAAAGCGAATA
>DATGMW010000067.1:0-4011 GCA_035307105.1 Flavobacteriaceae bacterium | reverse complement strand
AAATATCTTACACCCTACTTTAGATTGGGTACAAATATGTAAAACCTCGGACGATAGACCATCGCTAATATCTATCATAGAAGTAGGCTTCACATCCAAAGCTTTCAATAGCTCAGGAATATCTTTTCGCGCTTCCGGTTTCAGCTGTCGCTCTACCAAATAGGAATAAGGCTCCAAATCAGGTTGTGAATTCGGATTTACCAAAAACACTTGTTTTTCACGCTCCAATATTTGAAGCCCTAGATAAGCCGCACCAATATCGCCAGTAATTACGATTAAATCATTCGGTTTAGCACCATTTCTATACACAACCTCCTCAGCTTTAGCTCTCCCAATAGCGGTGATACTAATAATAAGCCCAGAGGTAGAGGAAGTAGTATCGCCTCCTACCATATCCACATCATACAATTCACAAGCTGCCTTAATTCCAGCATACAACTCCTCCACTGCTTCCACCGGAAATCGATTGGAAATAGCTATAGAAACTGTTATTTGCTCCGCTTTAGCGTTCATAGCATATACGTCGGATAAATTCACGACCACTGCTTTGTATCCCAAGTGCTTCAACGGCATATAGGACAAATCAAAATGAACCCCTTCCACCAACATATCTGTGGTAAGTATCGTTTGATATCCGGTTTCTTGATTTAAAACTGCTGCATCATCACCGACCCCCTTTGCGGTAGTTTGTTGAGATACTTTAAAGTGCTTGGTCAAGTGCTTAATCAAACCGAATTCTCCTAATTCAGAAACTGGCTGTCTACCTGGCGTTTTATTATCGAACATAATCTCTATATTTTTATGCAAAAGTACGATATTAGTTCTATTTAGAAGAAAATAAAAAGGAGAGATAGAAGACCACCTAACCCAAGCGTTAAACCCGTGGTAATAATCCAACCCCAGAATCAACTCATGTTACTACTCTTCTGCTGCTATCTCTCAAACTTTTTAAATACACATCCTATTCAACATAAACAATGATTTTGCTCAAGGTCATTAAAAAGCAAATCTCCATACACATCCAAATCCTAAAATGCCGTGCAAATAATATAGAGAAAATTACAGGCCTCGCTATAATCACGACAAAATTGTCTTAATTTGCTAGCCATAGCACAAACAAGTATTTAGACCATAGTCAAAATCTATATGCCTATAAATTTTAATAACAAACTTCCTATGAGAAGTACACTTAAACTTGTATCTTTGTTGTCAATTTAGAATTAATCTATTTTAATACTTTGACACAATGATTAAGGTACACGACAACGCTAAGTCCCATATAACCCAACTTATGTCAGAAAGTGGTTTTGATGTAAACGAAGATTATGTGCGCGTAAAAGTAAAAAGTGGTGGTTGTTCAGGATTATCCTACGACCTATCTTTTGATCGTGACAAAAGCGAAAATGATGAAGTATATGAAGACACTCCTGTAAAAATTATAGTAGACAAAAGAAGTTTCTTATACTTAATCGGCACCACCTTAGAATATAGTGGTGGTTTAAATGGGAAAGGCTTTGTGTTTAACAATCCAAACGCAAATAGAACTTGCGGTTGTGGCGAAAGTTTTTCCTTATAATAAATTGTAAAACTATTTACCGTAAATATGAGTAAATTCACTGAAGAGAGTTTAAAGAAAGAACTCGAGACGCAAGAATATGAGTATGGTTTTTATACGGATATAGAATCGGACACATTTCCTCCTGGATTAAACGAGGATGTAATACGTGCTATTTCTGCTAAAAAGAATGAACCAGAATGGATGACCGAGTGGCGATTGGAAGCATTCCGCCATTGGGAAAAAATGGAAGAGCCAGAGTGGGCAAACGTAACTTATGACAAGCCAGATTTTCAAGCGATATCATACTATTCGGCACCAAAGAAAATGCCGAAGCTAAATAGTTTGGATGAAGTAGATCCAGAGTTACTGGATACTTTTGAAAAGTTAGGAATTTCAATAGAAGAACAAAAACGCCTTACTGGTGTTGCTGTAGACGTTGTTATGGATTCAGTATCTGTTGCTACAACGTTCAAAGAGACCTTAAACGAAAAAGGAATTATTTTCTGTTCCATTTCCGAAGCCATTCAAAAGCACCCAGAATTAGTTCGCAAACATATTGGAACCGTAGTTCCACCTCGCGACAACTTCTACGCTGCATTGAACAGTGCTGTATTTAGCGACGGATCGTTCTGTTATATTCCAAAAGGAGTAAAATGTCCGATGGAATTATCAACTTACTTCCGTATTAACCAAGCAGGTACTGGTCAGTTTGAGCGTACCTTAGTAGTTGCAGATGAAGATAGCTTTGTAAGTTACTTAGAAGGCTGTACTGCACCTATGCGTGATGAAAACCAAATGCACGCTGCAGTAGTAGAACTGATTGCATTAGATGGTGCAGAGATTAAATATGCTACTGTTCAGAACTGGTACCCAGGAGATAAGGATGGGGTTGGAGGTGTTTTCAACTTTGTAACCAAAAGAGGGCTTTGCGAGAAAAATGCAAAAATCTCGTGGACACAAGTAGAAACAGGAAGTGCTATAACATGGAAATATCCTAGTTGTATCTTAAAAGGAGACAACTCTGTTGGAGAGTTTTACTCGGTTGCCGTTACAAATGGACACCAGCAAGCCGACACAGGAACCAAGATGATCCACATAGGAAAAAACACCAAGAGTACGATTATATCCAAAGGTATTTCTGCAGGAAAATCACAAAACACCTATAGAGGTTTAGTGCAGATGATGCCAAGTGCTACAAATGCAAGAAACTTCTCGGAGTGTGACTCTCTGCTAATCGGTAATGATTGTGGAGCACATACGTTCCCATATATAGAAGTGAGAAACAAATCTGGGCAAGTAGAGCACGAAGCTACTACTAGCAAAATTGGAGAAGACCAGATATTCTATTGTGCACAGCGAGGAATAGACATGGAAAAAGCCATTGCGTTGATCGTAAATGGATATAGCCAACAAGTACTAGGTAGAATGCCAATGGAGTTTGCTACAGAAGCTAGAAAACTTCTTGAAATCAGTTTAGAAGGTTCGGTTGGATAGTCCTAAATTATTAATTCTATGAAAAAGATTTTTTGTCTTATACTACTCCCACTTGTTTTTATTGCTTGTAATAATGCAGGTACAAAAACAGATTGTGAGAACTGCGAATCCTTTACTGGAGACTTCCTTTATATGGCCGATGCAGCCATCCTAAAAGGAGACGACTTCATATACGCTGTACAGCTAGACGAACAAGCACAAGAGCTTGCAAACAAAGTAGCGCCTATTAAAAAAGAAGCCTACGATATGGTTCAAGTAACCGTAAAAGGAGTCCTATCGCAAAAGCCAGAAGGACATGAGGGATGGGATGAAATACTTAGCATAAAGGAAATAACAACTATAGCCGATAAACCTTCGGAAGCAGATATTTTAATTCAACAATAAATTACAGACATGTTACATATCAAAGACTTACACGCCAGCATAGACGGCAAAGAAATATTAAAAGGAATCAACCTACACATTAAACCAGGTGAGGTACATGCTATTATGGGACCGAATGGTTCTGGTAAAAGTACCCTAGCTTCGGTAATTGCAGGAAATGAAGATTACGAAGTGACCAAAGGAGAGGTTAACTTCGAAAGTGAAAACATCGAAGAGCTGAGCCCTGAAGAGCGCGCACACAAAGGTATCTTCTTATCCTTCCAATATCCAGTAGAGATTCCTGGAGTAAGTGTAGCCAACTTCATCCGTACTTCTCTTAACGAAACTAGAAAAGCACAAAAGCTAGACCCAATGCCAGCGGGAGAGATGCTAAAACTAATACGTGATAAAGCAGCGCTTTTGGAAATCGATAGAGATTTCCTATCACGATCCCTAAACGTTGGATTCTCTGGAGGAGAGAAGAAAAGAAACGAAATTTTCCAACTAGCTGTGATGAAGCCAAAACTAGCTTTGCTAGATGAAACGGACTCTGGACTAGATATCGATGCATTACGCGTGGTATCCAATGGAGTAAA
>DATGMW010000066.1:0-5813 GCA_035307105.1 Flavobacteriaceae bacterium | reverse complement strand
TTATCTAACATAAGCTTTTGTAAGAAAGATATCCGCGAGTTTAACCCCGACGCCATTATTTTTATAGACTATCCGGGCTTTAACTTACGTATTGCCAAATGGGCAAAACAACAGGGTTTTGCCACCCATTACTACATCTCTCCAAAGATATGGGCGTGGAAAGAAGGACGGATTAAAAGTATAAAGCATTCCATAGATGAAATGTATGTTATCCTGCCTTTTGAAAAAGACTTTTACGAAAACAAACACCAATTTCCAGTGCATTTTGTAGGCAATCCCCTACTCGATGCTATTGCAGAGCGAGAGGAGATAAGCTTAGTAGCATTTCAAGAAAAGCACCAATTACCAAACAAGCCGATTATCGCCATCATTCCAGGAAGCAGAAAACAGGAGATTAGCAGAATGTTGCATGCAATGCTAGAACTTGTGAAGGAATATGCAGACTACCATTTTGTAATAGCCGGTGCGCCAGGGCAGGCACCTGAATTTTATAAAGAAGCCATTGGCAATAAGGATGTTTCTTTATTGTTTGGTGAAACTTATAACCTGATGAATGTAGCCCATGCTGCATTGGTAACCTCTGGCACGGCAACATTAGAAACCGCTTTATTCAAAGTTCCAGAAGTGGTGTGCTACAAGGCAAATCAAATATCCTACCTAATTGCAAAACAGGTAGTTAAGCTTAAATATATTTCCTTGGTAAACCTGATTTTAGATAAGGAAGCAGTAACAGAATTGATTCAAGGAGATTTTAATGTTACTAATTTAAAAGCAGAATTAAACAAACTACTAAACCCAGCGTCTCGCAGCAAAATAATTGCGGATTACGATCGTTTAGAACAGGTGTTGGGTGGCGAAGGTGCTAATGCCAATACCGCTAAACTGATTGTGGAAAGTCTTAAGAGTAAATAATATTTATTACTTTTATTACCATAATAAACCTAAGTCATTATGCATACAGGTATTCGACATACCATTTTATTTATTCTAATCCTTAGCTTTCTGCTTACCTCTTGTTCGGTTACCAGTCCTATATCTGGAGCAATGGAGCGTTCGGAGGCAAGTTTAGAAATTATAAAGCGTTTGGAATATCCAGGCGATGGCGAGTATTTTGCATCTAGCGAAATGGAGCTAGTTCCAGGTATCGACCTACCACACTGGGATATTCCAGAACTGATGACCATAGAAGAATATGATGCCTATGCCGTAATAGCTTCTTCCGATCGGATTATAAAACAAGCCAAAAGTTTTGATGGTACTCCCTATAAGTTTGGAGGGACAACCAACAAAGGGATGGATTGCTCCGGATTGGTATACACTGCCTTTAAGTCCGAAGATATTTACTTGCCTCGTATTTCTAGTGATATGGCACGAGAAGGGGTACGGATTAAATTAGAAAATGCGCAGCCTGGAGATTTATTATTCTTCAAAACCAATAGTAGACGAAACCGAATCAATCATGTTGGGATTGTAGTGGAGGCCAACGACAAGGAAGTGCTCTTTATCCACTCTTCTACTTCCAAAGGTGTCATTACTTCCTCCATCAACGAAACCTACTGGCAACGAGCGTTTAGCGAAGCGCGAAGAATCCTATAGCAGCATTGGTTTTTCTTTCGTAACTTTAATACGGCATTTATAAGCAAACCGTTAAAGAAGGTATGAATGGACGCCATTCGAAACATACTAACCCTGCAACTCGGGCTATTTCTAAGTTTTGGAATTGGCACCGCTTCTTTATTTCCGGAGTATTTATTCTTAGCTGTATCTATCCTTGCCATCTGTCTTGGATATGCGCTTTTCTCTTTGTTTTTTCTTTATAAAAACGCTAAACTTCGCCTAGGAGTCCGCAGCATAATGTTCCTCTGTACTTTCCTTATCGGGTATACGCTATATGTAATTCATCTCCCACAAAACAAGTCAAATCATATTGAAAATATCTACACTAAGAACAAAAAAGACCTAGTTTTTATAGAGGTTGCTGAAAATCTTAGAAGCACCAATTACTACCACCAATACATCGCCAAAGTAAAGCAGATAAACCAACAGCAATCCCATGGTAAAATCTTGGTTCGAATGCGTAGGCAAGACAGTTTACAACCTTTTGAGCCAGGAATGGAGAAGCTTGTTTATACCAACATACAAACCTTAGCGCAACCAGTGAATCCGTTCGATGTGGACATGCGTCATTACTATAAGAGCTTGGATGTATTTCATAGAGTGACCTTAACAGAAGATGCCATTGTAAAAAAGCTTCCATCCAGTACGAAGCTCTCTTGGACTTTACGGAAAAAAGCATTGCATACATTAGAGCAAACCACTTTACAAGAAAGCAGCAAACAGCTCATACAGGCAATGGTTCTAGGCTATCGCGACGAATGGTCTACAGATAGACGGACGCAATACAGCAATGCAGGCGTGGCACATATTCTAGCCATTTCTGGATTACATATAGGTTTGCTCTATCTCGTCCTGTTTTGGTTGGCTTTACCGTTACAACGCATTTCTTATTCTAGAATACCAGTATATTTATTTTGTCTAATAGGCCTATGGGCTTATGCTTGGTTTACAGGCATGTCGCCATCGGCAACAAGGTCGGTAAGCATGCTAAGCTTTTTTATCCTTGCAAAGCTATGGGCACGCCCTGCGCCTAGCTTACATATATTGGGTAGCTCCTATATTGTTTTGTTATTAATAAAACCTGAATGGTTATTCCACATAGGATTTCAGATGAGTTATACGGCAGTATTTTTTATTCTTTGGCTATATCCAAAAGCCATTGCTTACTGGGAGCCAAGGAACATCCTATTAAAACGAATATGGCAAATTGTGCTCATTAGTTGCATTGCACAATTGGGCGTTTTGCCGTGGAGTTTACATTATTTCGGAAAAATCCCAGGTTTGTTTTTGGTTAGCAATCTAATTATCTTTAGTGTGCTTAGCGTTTTGCTCATAGGAGGAATGCTTATCCTCTTGCTGAGTGCATTTAAAGTTTATGGCGGATGGCATCTTTTGGTGTATGACTTTCTAGTTACACAGATAGACCGATATGTTTTGTGGGTTTCCAATCAGGAAAGCTGGATTCTATCTGTAAGCAAGCCTAATATGGCCATCAGTATAGGGATTTTCTCCCTATTATTATTTAGCCTTCCTATATTTTGGCGACGTGGATATCATAGTTTACGAAATCTATCGGTTGTTGGAATGTTTTTTTTGTCCATAGTGACTATCTCAAAGCTACTTCATACCAAAGAAGAAGTTTGGCTGCTACAAGACTTCGGCGAAAGCCTAATTTTACAGATACATCCTACGCAAATAACTTTATTTACGAACAACCCAGAAGTAGAAGCTACCTATCTATGGGCTCGCTTGTCGGACGTCTACGCGCACCGTGAAATTCATACGCAAGAACTGCCACGTTTATTTAAGTTAGGACAGCAAACTTATCTGCAAGTAGACAGTACGGCAGTCTATCCTGATAGCGTTCCTGAAGGCAGTATAGTCATCCTGCAACAATCTTCTCGGATTAATTTAGATAAGCTGCTAAACGACGTATCTCCAAAGTTACTTATTGCCGATGGAAGCAATTACCCAAGTAGTGTACGTCGATGGCAAGAGACTTGTATAAAGACAAAAACTCCCTTGATCTACACGGCAGATAAGGGAGCTATATTATTAGGAACTAGTCCGTTTATTTTCGAAAAGTACCTTCGAAAGACTTCTGATAGTCTTGCCAAGATTGCGCAGAGGTAACCTCTTTATAATCATCGGAACCAATCATTTTTAAGTATATTTCTAATTGTTGTGGTGTTTGGTAGCCGGGTATTGCTTGAATTAAGCTGCCCTCCTCATCAAAGTACACCATACTAGGGTAGCCACGTACTTGTAGTGCCAAAGAGAACTCGTGCGTAGAATTTCTTCCTCTTCTTCCTTCTACATAGCCTGGATTTGTAAATTGTTTTCCTTGGTAATTAACCACTTCATTTCCTTCTGCATCAAACTTTACTGCATAGTAGTTTTCGTTTATATAGTCGATAACATCTGCATTGGTAAAGGTGTTTCTATCCATCATTTTACATGGACCACACCAATCGGCATACACATCGACCACGATCTTTTTTGGACTTTTCTTTTGTGCGGCCAATGCCTCATCCATCGTGACCCAATTAATCTCTTGTGCCTGTACTGCCACAGCGGTAACGGCTAAAAATAATAAAAATAACTTTCTCATGCTTTTATAAAATTTGATAAAACAAAACAAAGGCTCTCACAACTTTTTCATAAGAAAGCCCTTGTTTTATGTAGACGTGCAAAACTAATTTACCTTACACCGTGCATCAATCTTTTTAGAACTGGATTTAATAATATGATAATTACTCCAGCAATGGCAGGAATAACGGTAAATATTAAGAAGAAAACAGACAAGCTATATTCTTGCTCCACCTGCTCTACCATTCCTCCTAAGGAGGCTGCAATTTTGTTACCAATCGCAATGGCCAAATACCACATTCCGAACATCAATGCAATCATTCGTGCAGGAACTAGTTTACTTACATAGGATAAACCTACTGGCGATAGGAAGAGTTCTCCTAGCGTTAGGAACAAGTAAGTTAAAATAAGCCACATCATGCTTACCCGCACCGCACCAGCTTCCGATCCCGAAGGAATAAAACTAGCGCCATAGGCCAACACCCCAAACCCTATAGCCATAACAAGCAATCCTAAACCGTATTTCATAGCGGCTGATGGGTTGTACTTGCTATCCCACCATTTAGAGAATAAAGAAGCAAAAGCGATAATAAAGAAGGAGTTTAGAATACTAAACCACGACACGGTAATTTCCACTTCGTTTTCTTTTATCTCTGTTACGGTTCCAGTTACGATTTCCGATGGCAATGCAGCTTCTGCATAATCTGCCGTTAGATTCGCTGTTACATCCTCATCTAGATATATATATTTCCCTAATTCTTCGTGCGCTGCAATCGCTTGGCCTACTTGTAAATCCTTGTTGGTAGAAAGTTGCAGTGTATGCGTTACAACCTCCTCTCCTTTTAATAAAGGTCTGGCTTCGGTAATCGGCTCATATACGGTATAGGCTTCGCCATCTCTCATGGTCTCTATGGCTACGGCGTCATAGTGTACGTCGTAAGACTTGGTAGAATAATCCTGTACCAACATCCAGATTACCAGCCCCCACATAAATGCGAAACACACGGCCAATACGATATTACTTCCTGGAATCTTTTTGAAGGTTTGTTTTTTAAGCAATACCAATACCCAAGTAACGATTAACAATGGAATGACAGTAAGGAGTGTGTTGAAAATATTAAATAACAAAGCGGCATTACCAGTCATAATACGATCGGTATAGTCTCTTGCAAAAATCACCATCGAAGTCGCCGCTTGCTCAAAAGGTATAAAGAACAATACGGTAAAGAAAGCGAAGATAATCACCGCAATCATCCTATCGCGAAGCACCTTGTCATATCTGGAGATTCTACTGATTACCAGATAGAGGAATAAGAACAATCCGATTAGTAGAATGACCAATGGACCAGATAATATTTCTACTGGAAAGATAAATTTCTCTGGCAATAGATGTACTGCTCCTTCGGTAATCTTAGACACAGGATCGTTAATCAAATAGAGCAATCCGATTATGGAGGTGATTGCGATTAGTGCTTTATCTACCAATGTAAACTTATTCTCGTTACGTGCAGCCTCTCTAGTTTCTTCGTTATCCTCTATCACAGCATTTTCGTCTGCCTTTTTTGGCACCCCTCCAACATCTCCAAACAACTTTTTAGCCCATGCGA
>DATGMW010000065.1:0-3476 GCA_035307105.1 Flavobacteriaceae bacterium | reverse complement strand
AAAAAAGACTCGTATTAAAAACATATTCCTGCAAATAGATTAACAAAAGTTTAAACAGCCACTTTTCCTGGGATATGAGGATGTGGGTCGTAGCCTTCTAATTTAAAATCCTCAAATTTAAAGTCCAAAATATCTTTTACTTCTGGATTCAATATCATTTTTGGTAGTGCTCTTGGCGTTCTGCTTCGTTGTAGATTTACTTGCTCCATGTGGTTGCTATAGATATGTGCATCGCCAAATGTATGTACAAAATCCCCAGCTTCATATCCGCATACCTGAGCCATCATCATTGTGAAAAGTGCATAAGATGCGATGTTAAATGGCACACCCAAAAAAATGTCGGCACTTCGTTGGTATAATTGACAAGATAGTTTTCCGTTAGCAACATAAAACTGGAAGAATGTATGGCATGGAGGTAACGCTGCTTTACCGTTTGCAACGTTTTCCGAAAAGGAAACAGAGGTGTCTGGTAAAACACTTGGATTCCAAGCAGAAACAAGCATTCTACGGCTATTTGGATTGGTTTTTAGTGTTTCTATAACCTCTTTTATCTGGTCTATCCCTTCGCCATTCCAGTTTCTCCACTGGTACCCATACACTGGGCCAAGTTCGCCATTCTCATCTGCCCATTCGTTCCAGATTCGAACGCCATTATCTTGTAAGTACGCTATGTTGGTGTCGCCCTTCAGGAACCACAATAGTTCGTATATAATCGACTTAAGATGGATTTTCTTGGTGGTAACTATGGGAAAGCCCTCGCTGAGGTCAAAACGCATTTGATGACCAAAGATGCTTTTCGTTCCCGTACCTGTTCTATCTCCTTTCTCGGCACCATGTTCTAGTACCTGGTCCATTAAATTTATATACTGTTTCATTGTAATGCGTTATAGAGTTAAAATAATATTATCCGATTATCATTCCTGCAATGGTAGCGGAAATTAGAGAGGCAATACTACCCCCTAGTAGCGCTTTCATTCCGAATTTAGATAAGGTTTGTCTTTGACCTGGTGCTAAGGAGCCAATGCCGCCAATTTGAATACCAATGGAAGCAAAGTTAGCAAATCCACAAAGCATATAAGTGGCCATAATAATAGATTTTTCGTAGCTAAAATACAAGCCGCTAGTAGCATCTTTTAATTCTGCTAGCTGGATGTATCCGATGAATTCACTCGCTGCGAGTTTAATTCCCAATAATTGTCCCATAAGGCTGGTGTCTTCTGTAGCTACGCCAATAAGCCACATAAGAGGCGAGAATATAGTTCCGAGTATGGATTCTAGGGAAAGGCTGTCGTAAGCCGAGTTTGCTGCTACCCATGTATTGATGGAAGTAAGGTCGCCCACCCAAACTAAAATACCATTTATCATCGCTATAAATGCAACAAAAACCAGAAGCATCGCCCCTACATTTACTGCAAGTTTCAAGCCCTCACTTGTCCCATTAGCAATGGCATCCAAAATGTTTGCACCAATTTTATCCATAGATACGTCTACATCATTGTCTATTTCTTCGGTTTCTGGATAGAGTATTTTGGAAACTACTATTGCTCCAGGCGCTGCCATTACGGAAGCCGCCAATAAATGTTTGGCAAATTCTAAGCGTAAAACAGGGTCGTCGCCACCTAAGAATCCAATATATGCAGCCAATACGGCGCCAGCTACCGTTGCCATACCTCCAATCATGACCAATAGGATTTCGGATTTTGTCATCTTATCCAGATAGGCTTTAATCATCAACGGTGCTTCTGTTTGACCCAAGAAAATATTTCCTGCAACGCTTAAGCTTTCCGCTCCAGAAATATGCAATGTTCTAGAAAGCAGCCATGCCAGACCAGCTACTATTTTTTGGATAATACCCAAATAAAAGAGTACCGAAGTTAGTGCAGAGAAAAACAATATAGTAGGTAGTACTTGAAAGGCAAAGATAAACCCGTAGGTTTCTGGGTTTAACATCTCGCCAAATAAAAACTCACTTCCAGCTTTTGTATAGTCTAAGATTTCGACAAACACTTTTCCTATTCCCTCAAAAATCACTTGTACAAAAGGAACCTTAAGCACGCCTATAGCAATTGTTAATTGGAAAGCCAATCCCAAACCAACCGTTTTCCAGTTGATGGCACGTCGGTTCGAGCTAAACAGAATTGCGATTAATAATAAAGAAACAATACCCAATATGCCACGCCAAAACGAGGTGAAAGTAAAGCCCATAGAGGGCGTTATTTTGTTTGTATCTACAAGATGTGGTGTGCTTTTATTTAGTGTTATTTTTGTGTCTCCAGACTCCAGATACCAATCATTATTTTCTAAAAATTTCGATTGAAATTGGTAGGCAGTATCGGAAGGTTCTGTTTGTTGGAGGCTTAGCTTTAGATTTTCCCACTGGTAGGTGCCTTGAGCAATAAGGCTATCTTTTGCTCTAAAGTAAAAAGCATCACCTTCTAGGTGTAGGTTATCTAAACTACTTAGTAAGTTATTTTCTTCCGTTGCTTGAAAGTTGTTTACTGACCAAGAACCTTCTATATCTTGCGCTTGGAGAATAGGAGTTACCAGTAAGGTAATTAGTAGAAGTAGTGTGCGCATATTTTTACTTTGGAGTTAGTCCTTTCTCTTGCTGATTTCGTCTCGAATACTAGCGGCTTTTTCATAGTCCTCCGCTGCTACTGCTATCTGCAATAGGCTATTTAACTCCGTTATAGATTTCGAAGACAGGTTGGGTTCGCTTGAGGAAGCTTTGGATTGGGTAAGAGAATCGATAGACATTTTTTCTTGTCCTTCTTCTTTTTCAGTGATTTTGTCTTTTGCTGTTTGCAAATAAACGCCCGCTTTTTTAAGGATATCCTTGTAAGTAAAAACAGGTGCATCAAATCGTAAAGCTAGCGCTATGGCATCACTTGTACGAGATTCTACTATTTCCTCGTGATTGTTTTGCTCTGTAATAATGCTGGAGTAAAAGACACCATCTACTAATTTGTGTATAATTACTTGCTTTATTTTTATCGCGTATTGGTCACAGAAGTTTTTAAACAAATCGTGGGTCAAAGGTCTAGGAGGTTTTATGTCGGACTCCAAAGCTATGGCAATAGACTGTGCTTCAAACGCTCCAATGACTATAGGCAGTTTGCGAGGCCCATTTTCTTCACTTAAAATGAGTGCATAAGCGCCGTTCTGCGTTTGACTATACGATATTCCTTTGATATTTAATTTAATTAAACTCATATAAATTGGTGAAAGCTGTTTAATCAAAGAAAAGCATTTTTTTTGATTAAACAGCTTCATTAAGAGAGTGACAAGATTTTAACTTATGCGTTCTCCGCTTTAAAAGCTTTTAATTTTTCAATCAACTCTGGTACTATTTCAAATGCATCACCAACTATTCCGTAGTCTGCTGCCTTAAAGAAAGGGGCTTCTGGGTCGTTGTTGATAACTACTTTTACTTTAGAAGCGCTAACACCAGCTAAATGCTGAATTGCTCCAGAAAT
>DATGMW010000064.1:0-7096 GCA_035307105.1 Flavobacteriaceae bacterium | reverse complement strand
TCCTACAAAGACATCGACGAAGTAATGGCAAACCAAACCGACTTGGTCGAAATAAAAGTTGCCTTACAACCATTGGCGGTGGTTAAAGCATAAGCACTACCATAGCACACTCACAAATAAGCGCAAATACCAAAATGCTCTCGGCTCAGGTTTCATCGTAAACCTGAGCCGTTTTTCATATAGTTTAGTATCTCTTATCTAAGTGTACTTAGTGTTTTAAAAGTTCTTTTTTTAATTTAAGATCAAAATATAAATAGGTTTCTTGATATTACGTAAAGTGAAAAAAGAACATCTTTTTTATTTATTTGAAGACATCATTTAAACTCTAATTATAATTACCTTTATGTATATAAATTTCCTTTAAGATTGAATTAAATAACAATTAATAATCCATCTCATTGCAAAAGATTAAACCATGGATCTAACATCAAATGAACCCTTCTGGTTGGTAAAGAACGGATTGTTAAATACTTATCCGTCTGTCAAAAAAGATATCAAGACCAAAATAATAATAGTAGGTGGCGGGATTACCGGTGCTTTAATGGCACATCAGTGTATAGAGAATGGGTATGAAACCACTTTGATAGATCGCAGAGAAATTGCCAACGGAAGTACCTCAGCGACAACCTCTATGTTGCAATATGAAATAGACTTACCTCTTTATAAATTAACGGATGTAATTGGCAAAGAAGCTGCAGAAGCCAATTACTGGGCAGGACATAATGCTATTGATGAATTGCAAGCAATTGTAACACAAATTCATTCGGATTGTGGCTTCGAGAAAAAAGAATCTCTTTATTATGCTGCTTTTAAAAAAGATATTCCTGCTTTAGAAAAAGAATTCAAAGCCAGAGAAGTATGTGGTTTAGACGTAAAGTGGCTATCTGAGAAAGAAATTCAAAAAAAATATGGACTCCACCAAGCGTTTGCAGGTATTCTTTCTAGCCAAGGCGCAAGTATTGATGCGTTCCGATTTACACATGACTTATTGCAATACAATATAAAAAGAGGTTTAAAAGTATACGATAAAACCAACATCAAAAAGACCCAACACAAATCAAGAAATGTGGTACTTACTACAAATTACGATAATAAAATTCAAGCCGAGAGAGTGATTTATTGCAACGGCTATGAAAGCACAGAAATGATTAAAGACGACTTCGTGAAGTTGCTTTCTACTTATGTAATTATCGGTGAATCCAAGGAGGAGAAACAAAACAAACTCCACAACACCTTGTTTTGGAATACTGCGGAGCCCTATATCTATATGCGTACTACGGATGATCATAGACTTCTGATTGGTGGCGAGGACGAAGAATTTGTAAATCCAAGCAAACGAGACCAATTAATAACTAAGAAAAGTGAGAAGTTAAAGCATAAAATAGAAAAAGCATTTCCTGATTATTCTTTTAGAACCGATTTCTGTTGGGCTGGAACCTTTGGAGAAACCAAAGATGGTTTGCCTTATATTGGAAAACATCCAGATTTTAAAAACGCTTATTTTTTATTAGGCTTTGGAGGGAATGGCATTACTTTCTCCGTTTTAGGTAGGAAAGTAATCTCGGATATGCTACAAAACAAGAAGCATCCGTTGGAAAAATATTTTCGATTTAATAGATAAGTAGAAGCTTATAAGTGTTCGTTTTCTATAAAAACTGCTACTTAAAAACTTCCTTTACTATTATTACACCTGAAAGAAACCGAAGAACTATTATGATTTTTATTAAACTGAGAATACTCTTACTTCAAAGGCTGATTGTTCGTAAAATATCTTAAAGCACTAAATTGTAACTATTATATGTAAAGTTACTAATAAAAAACATTTACTTTTATCTGCGTTTATCCCCGTAATCTGCGGGAAACCTTTCACTTTCACAAGATTCTGCTTTCTATTAATTTCGTATATTTTTTAATCATATGACAAAAATCGATATACAAACTTCAAAAAGACGGAAGAGCTATCTAGGTTAAATCTTTAACAATTCTTTCCTAAAAGAACTTGCTAGCTTAATGAAAATAAATATGTTAAGTAAAAATGTTTGTGTTATAAAAGACACTTCAATACAAGAATTAAAAACTATAGCTAATGAAGAAAATGAAAGCGATACAGATTGAGGAATATGGAGATGAAAGCGTGTTGCAATATACCGACGTGGAAAGGCCAAAGCCAAAAGCAGATGAAATATTAGTAAAAATACATGCGGCAAGTGTAAATCCAATCGATTGGAAAATTCGTGATGGAAGAGGAAAAGCTCTTGGAAAGCAACTTCCGTTAATCTTAGGAGCTGATTTTGCAGGTATAATTGAAGAGATCGGTTCGGAGATTACAAAATTTAAAGTGCACGAGGCTGTTTATGGGAAAATCTTGACAGGATGCTATGCGGAGTATGTTATTGTAAAAGAAACAGAATTAGGTAGAAAACCAAAAAACTTAAACTATAATGAAGCAGCCGCTATCCCTATGGGTGCCTTAACTTCTTGGCAAGCTATTTTTGAAACAGCAAAACTCAAAAGCGGTCAAAAGATACTGATACATGCTGCCTCTGGCGGCGTTGGTTCTATGGCAGTGCAGTTGGCAAAAGCCAAAGGTGCCTATGTTATCGGGACTGCGTCGGCAAGAAATATAGAATTTGTAAAAAATCTGGGCGTAGATGAATTTATTGACTACACCAGCACCAACTTCGAAGAGGTGGTAAAAGACGTAGATGTTGTTTTTGATACCGTGGGTGGCGATACGTTGGCACGCTCTTTCCAGGTTTTAAAGAAAGGAGGTTTTCTGGTTACTATAGTTGAGAAGCCTTCTCAAGAATTAGCCAAAAAACACGGAGTGACTGCACAACATATTGCTTCACGCCCGAATCCAGAACAGTTTGAAGAAATTACCCAGCTAGTGGAGCAGAATAAAGTAAAACCACATGTAGAGAAAATTCTCCCACTTTCCGAAGCAAAAGAAGCGCAACAGCTTAGTAAAGCAGGACATACGCGAGGGAAAATAATTTTGACTCCTTAAAATGGTGTTCTGATATTTTTTAAACATTAAACTAGCACTTAAGTTTAAAAGCTTAGGTGCTTTTTTATATACTATAGATATTAATAAGCGCATGGTAGCTAGTTGAGAATCGCCAATCCTATCCATCCCTTATAGAGTTTACTACTATCACTCCGATTTCACCTCCTACTCTTCTCCTATCTTTCCAAGCAAATACAATAAAATATTTTAAAATATGGCATATTATTTTGTCTACTTACTCATTAATCGTAATATTGCGATTAATCAATATACAAAATGTTAGTACACAATAAAGTCCATTATACAGACCAACAGAAGCAAATAGCTTTATTTGCAAAAGTATTCGGTCATCCTGCAAGAGTTTCTATTCTGCAACATTTATTTAAAATAGACTCCTGTATATGCGGCGATTTAGTCGATGAAATAGGCTTAGCACAGTCTACAATCTCTCAGCACTTAAAAGAGCTTAGACAATTAGGCTTAATCAAAGGAACTATAGAAGGCACCAGTGTATGTTACTGTATAGACAAAGAGAACTGGGCAGCTATGAAAGAAGTTATGTCCGAATTTTTAAACCAAGACCTTCGCCTTAAACAAGAAGATTGCTGTTGATCTTTACATCTGTTATAAACAAAACCATATATGAAATTATCTGAAGTAAAAACCGTTTTAAAAGAGTTAAACACCATTGGCTTTAAGCTACCTAATGGAGAATTAGTACCAAATCATTTTCACGTTACAGAAGTAGGTAAAGTAAGTAAGCACTTTATAGATTGTGGTGGTACGGTTAGAAAAGAAGAGGTAGTAAACTTTCAGCTATGGAATGCCGACGATTACAATCATAGATTACATCCGGAGAAGCTATTGCACATTATAGAACTCTCTGAGAAAACATTGGATTTGGATGATGTAGAAATTGAAGTGGAATACCAAGCAGATACGATTGCTAAGTTTGGTTTAGCATTTGACGGAACCAACTTTTTATTAACTAGCAAACAAACCGACTGCTTAGCAAAAGATAAGTGTGGTATTCCAGAAGCGAAACCAAAGCTAAAATTATCCGAATTAAAAAAGGCTGCTACTTGTACTCCAAATAGTGGTTGTTGCTAGTATTATAACTTATATCCGTACACATGAAAGCCCCGTCCCTCCATATTTTTAAAAACATAGAAACTCTAATTAAAGAATTAAAACCAGAGGGTATTTCTGCGGAGCGAAAAGCTATTTTACAGCCATTAGGAGAATATATTCAGACTAAGGTGGCAAATCATCAAGCTATTCGTTTGCATTTTATTTGCACGCACAATTCTCGTAGGAGCCATCTATCGCAAGTTTGGGCACAAGCTTTAGCCTATTATTTTAATATAGAGAAAGTAGCTTGCTATTCGGGAGGCACAGAAAGTACCGCTGTGTATCCAGTGGTGATAGATACTTTGAGGAATGCCGGTTTTGAAGTTCAAATGCTCTCCGAGGGAAAAAATCCCATTTACAGTATTAAATATGCTGCTAACGAACCTCCGATCTTAGGTTTTTCAAAAAGATTGGACAATGATTTTAATCCAAAATCAGGGTTTGCAGCCATAATGACTTGTGATTCTGCAAATGAAGCTTGCCCTTTCGTATCAGGTGCAGAAAAGCGATTTCCTATAATGTATGAAGATCCAAAGGCATACGACAAGACATCTCAGCAAACAGAAAAATATCAGGAACGAAGTCTACAAATAGCTACAGAGTTATTTTATGTATTCTCGCAAATAGATTTACAGTAATGACAACAGATAAAAGCTAGTACAGATTAAAAACCCATACTAGCTTTTGATATTCAATCTTATTTTTGGACTATTTACAGTTCGTATATCACTCTAAAGAACGTACTGAATTTCTCTTCGCTTTTGGTTAAGGGAAACCCTGTAACAATCCCCAAAGCCAATGCTTCGTTGAGTTGCAGTTTTGCTTGTGGACGCATGGTCATTTCAAACTTATCGTTCACCACGGCTTTATTAAACTCTACTCCTAAAAAATTTGAGGTGTTTGGTATCTCGTAATGGAAGGAGGTGTTAAACTGCCAATCTACCTTCGTATGATCGGTATTTAGGTTCTGCTTAATATCCGGACCTAGAAGAATTAGCGTATGAAAACTATTTCCCCAACGTTTTGCTGCAACAAAAAACGGACTATAAACAAGCTCCTGAACAAACTTGTCATTACCATAGTTATCAAAATCTGTCAACTCAAAGGTATGAGCATAACCAACCGCTAATGTCGTCTTATATTTTGGCGAGACATAAAAGGAATATTGTGCAGATAGTTTTAGACCGTCCATTTTATTTCCAGGAGTGGTTTCCCCACTTGCATACCCATCGTAGAAAGAAAAATCTGCTTCTACTTCAAGACCTAATCGATCTATAGGTGCAAATTCATATTCGACCAATCCCTTGTAGATACTGTAAGATGGCGTATTCACAAACTCTGCTCCAATATTTAGTTCCTTCTCCCCTTTCCTAGCCCCAAGATCTCGAACCAAGTCTATATAGAGCGGCTCGATATGATGCACTTTTACTGGTAGTTCTGCTTCAGCCTCCTTCTCACTATTAGGATCCGTTTGCGCATAGCTTATTAAGGTCAAGAATGTTGCACCTGCAAGCAGTAGACCTTTTCTTAAAAACATATTTTTCACCATAATAACCTCGTTATTTTACACTGTAAATGTACTATGTAGATTGAAAACGAAATTGTTATTAACATAAGTTTATTTGCAATAAGCGGTCATTATCTCAATAATATACCCTTATAGTTTAGAATTAAACTATTTCTAAAAACACATTTTTATCCCCATGAATCATTCTTTAGTTTTGCAACCTTTTTCGGTTTAAGTATTAAGATTTTGAATCGTATTAAAAAACAGAATTAATTCTTTAAAAAGTCCCACAGACAATATAATAGGAAAGCAAATCCATTTATGAAGAAACACAAAGTCATCCGAATTTTTACGATAGCTAGCATACTATTGATACAGATTATATTTCTGATTAAGCTAGTACAGGACAAGTATGCAGCGAACAACCGTTCTGCTACCTTGACTATACTATTAATTGCTATTTCTTTGGCTTTAGGATATAGATATGTAAGCTTACATCATAAACTTTATGCTTATGAAAAAATTTCTGTCGCTATTTGGGTACCTATAGGGGCTTTGGCTTGCTATTCATTAAACCTACATACTAACTTAGGAAGCGTGATATGTGCAGGGATTATTGGCACAATAGCCTCGTTTATCCCTTCTATAAGCAAAGACATTGCCTATTTGCAGAAAATACCTGCAGCCATTTATTGTGGGGTTTTTGTAGGTATGTCTAGTTCGCTAGTTTTACCTTCTACTCAGTTTGTACTTGCTAGCGGAACATTAGCAGGAATATTCTATATGCTATCTAAGAAACTATTCTTTGGATTTGGTGGGAAACTTGGCACTATTGCTTTTTGTGGTGTGTTGGTAGTTGCACTAATAAATTACTTAGCATGAACACTATAGCACTTATACTTTCGGGAATAGCAGGAGCAACACTCACCTATTTTGTAAGCACTCACTTTAAGCAAAGTACTGTACGTGCTTCTGCCTTGCTTTCTTTAGTAGTAGGCTTATTCTTTTATGCCTTTCCAGACCTATTGAACACGTTTCTTACAAAGAACATTCCTATGGTGTTTTTTGGCAGCTCTTTTATAGGAATGGTTTCCTCCAAGTACCAAGTGAATTATATACATTTAGCCATGGCAGGTGTTTTATTTGGTATGATTTACCTTCTAAAAAGCGATTTCTTTATTGGTTTTGGAGGGATGCTTGGTGCAATTGCACTTATTGCCTTATTATCTACTTTGGGAGTCACAAAATTTGTATCTAAGAGTAATTCCTTAAAAAAAGGAGTACAAAATGCAAAGGCTACTCTTAAACCTATATTTCGTGAAAAATTTAAAAGGAAATAAACCTTTATTTGTTGGTAGTGTTATCCCAAAGTTTTCTTCGCAAAAATAGAAAGCAACATTCCTGGAACAGCCAAAGCAATAGCGAAATAGGCTAAGCTCATAGGCGAA
>DATGMW010000063.1:0-13834 GCA_035307105.1 Flavobacteriaceae bacterium | reverse complement strand
AATACGTGTTTCTGTCCATCTAGATGTAAATCTATGGCCGCTTGTTTACAGTCGTCTACTGTTTTAATCGGTCTGTTATTCAAAAGAATAGAAGCTTCCTCCATATTTGGCGTAATAACGCTGGCTTGTGGAACAATTCGGTTTACAAGAGCATCTATAGCATCCTCTCGGAGTAATATGGAGTTGTGTTTCCCAACCATTACTGGATCTACTATAATTGCGGTTCCTTTAACTTGCTCTAATAAATCGGCTACGGCATGGATTATTTCTTTAGAGAACAGCATTCCTGTCTTTAGACTATCTACTCCTGTTTGTGCCAAAGCAGTAGCAAACTGAGCTTCTATAGAGGTTACCGTGAGGGGGTGTACATTGGTTCCAGTTTCTGGATGGCGACCAACAATCGCTGTAATTACACTCATTCCATACACGCCAATCTCATGAAAGGTTTTAAGATCTGCTTGAATACCTGCACTTCCTCCCGATGCCGATCCAGCAATACTTAATACACGTTTTGGGAGGTCTTTGTTTGGGTTTAAATCTGTCATAATATATTAAAAAAAGTATTATAGCTCTACTTGCGCAGTATCTAGCTTTTTGGAGTTTCGGAAGATTCTATCAATAATTATGGTCAATGCACCATCTCCTGTAACATTACAAGCGGTACCAAAGCTGTCCATCGCAATATATAATGCAATCATCAAAGCTTGGTCTTCTGCGCCAAAGCCTAGCATGCTAGCAATAATTCCTATCGCTGCCATAATCGCTCCGCCTGGCACTCCAGGTGCAGCAACCATTGCAATACCAAGCATGAAGATAAAACCTGCCATGGTAAGGAAATCAATCTCATATCCGTTTAATAGCATGATGGCGATTACACAAGCCACAATTTTCAAAATACTTCCTGCTAAGTGCATGGTAGCACAAAGTGGAACGGTAAAATTGGCGATGCGTTCTTCTACGCCTAATTTCTTAACCTCACGAAGGGTTACTGGAATGGTAGCTGCCGAAGACTGTGTTCCTAATGCCGTGAAGTATGCTGGGAGCATACCATAGATCAGTCGGAATGGATTTTGTTTGGTCATAGCACCTGCAATAATGTATTGGAATAATAATAACCCAATGTGCATAGCGAAAATAACACCTATGATTTTTAAGAACACAGAAAGCACACTGCTTACTTGTCCGGAATAGGTCATCTCAATAAAAATACTGAAAATAAAATAGGGTAATAATGGGATAATTAACTTTTCGATTAGGTAAACGATTACCGCCTCAAAATCAACCGTGACTTTCTCTAAGGTGGTATTTGGGATTTTGGATAGTGCCATTCCCAATAGAAATGCAAACACCAACGCGGACATTACTCCGAATAAAGGAGGAAAGTCCAGACTGAAAAACGGGTCTATACCAATCGATTCATCAATGGTAGCAAAAGTAGCAGTCTGATTAGCAAGGATTTTTGGGAAAAAGCTCATGCTTATGAAATAGGTGGAAAACCCAGATATAAGAGTGGAGGTATAGGCAATTCCAATGGTGCTTAAAAGTAACTTCCCGGCTGTACCGCCTAATTTTGCGATAGAAGGGACAATGAGTCCTAAGATGATAAGCGGAATAAGAAAGGACAATAGCTCACTGAATAGGCCGTGGAAGGTTGCTATGAGTCGCAATAAAAACTTTGGAAGCACATTGCCTAAGGCTACTCCTAGTAGTATTGCTAGAATAACTTTCACCAAGAGATTGTGTCTTAATGCTCGCATAATCATCAAAATTTAAATTGCTTCAAAAGTAGCAAAAATAAAAGGTTGCACACAGGTTTTTAGCGGCAAGCTAGCCTAGAATAGAAACTTGTAAAAATAAATCAAAAATTATAAGCTAAGTCAGCTATGCATAGGTTGAAGAAAAGACTTTTTTATGCTTTTAAATAGCTGTATTTTTGCCAACATATTTTCTATGCATGTCCCGTTTTAAGAATCATAAAAAAATAGTACGATTAGCATTTCCTATAATATTGGCAAATGCTTCTGCACCGCTATTGGGTTTGGCAGATACTGCTGCAATCGGACAAACAGGAGTGGCTGCCGACCTTGGAGCGGTGGCATTAGCTACTTTAGTCTTTAGTTTTGTGTATTGGGGGTTTGGTTTCCTACGCATGGGAACTACAGGATTTATTTCGCAAGCAGATGGTGCTAACGATAGAGAAGAGGTATTGGCGGTATTATATCGCTCTGTGCTTTTAGGCTTAGGAATTGGTGTAGTTTTAATCGCTTTACAGTTTTTTATTGGCAATACAGCGGTTTGGATGATGAGTGCTAGTGAAGAAATAAAAGGTTTGGTAAAAGATTACTTCTACATCCGAATATGGGGCGCGCCAGCTACTTTAATCACCTACGCCATTCTAGGAGCTCTTATTGGATTAGGATGGACAAAGCAGTTGCTGTGGGTGCAGTTGGCACTTAACGGACTGAATATAGTACTGAACGTATTCTTTGTGGTAGGCTTAGATATGGGGATTAAAGGAATTGCTTTAGGAACCCTTATTGCCGAGTGGATTGCTCTATTTTTTGCTTGGTACCTATTGGCGAAGAACTTAAACTTAATGCACCCTTGGCAACGACTTAAAGAGCTTTGGAATCGGATTATCAATAGGGTTAAGATTATCGCTATATTTAAAGTAAACGCCGATATTATGATTCGCACATTTGCTTTGCTTAGCGGGTTTGCTTGGTTTGCCAACCAAGGGGCTATATTTGGCGATACTACGCTTGCCGCAAATCATGTCTTATTACAGTTTGTTTCTATGTCGGCTTTCTTCCTAGATGGATTTGCACACGTATCGGAAATGCTTTCTGGAAAAGCCATCGGAGCAAAGGATAAACAAAGATTTATTACGCAAATAAAAGACTCCACTCAAATAACAGGAATAACGGCGGTAGTGCTTGGCCTAGGCATCATGCTGTTTGCGCCTTCGGTAATTACGTTTATTGCTAAAGATCCACAGGTACAAGCAATAGCAGAGCAGCATGCTATTTATGCTGGAATATATATAGTGGTTTCCTTTGTTGCTTTTCAGCTAGACGGAGTGTTTATAGGAGCTACAAGAAGTAAAGAAATGCGAAATACCTCCATACTTTCCTTGATAGTTTTAATTGGTATAGGAAGGCTTTTAACGCAATACTACGGCAATGTTGGTTTGTGGATTTCTTTTATAATCTACGTAATCGTAAGAGGAGTGAGCTTAGGCTTATATATGCCGAAACTGGTGCGAGAGTTGTTTTAATAAAATGGAGCTTCTTGCTTAGGCTTATGTCTATATGGAAATATAAAACTATAATTAAAACTGCTCCCTTAAATGTCGCATGTCTTTCTCTGGATTATATCCTTCTATGGTGGAGAAAAAGGAGATTATTTTCTTAAAATCCTCTTCTTCATTATCCGTAGCATAGATAGGTTTTCCTACAACCACTTCTTTATTCTTAAAGTCAAAACCTACTACTAGCATAGGAACATTAGCATTCTTTGCCATGTGGTAGAATCCGGTTTTTAGCTTGTCTATCCTTTTTCGAGTTCCTTCTGGCGACATACCGATAATAAATTCTTCGTTGTCGTTATAGTACTGTACTACTTGCTCTACAGCACCTAGCTTTGCTTTTCTATCTACTGGAATACCACCGAGTTTCAATAACCATTTGCCAAAAAATCCTTCAAACAATTCTTTCTTTCCGAGAAATTTTGCGTGTTTTATTTTTAATCTCTTTCGCGCAGCAAAACCTATCAATATATCCACCCAAGATGTATGTGGTGCTATGACCAGTATCATTTTTTTAAGGTCGGGAGGGATACTTCCAACAATTTTCCACCCATTAAACTTCCAATACAAATCGGAAAAGAATTGTATCATAATACAACGTATAGATTAGTGCGTTGTTTCCGAATAAAACAACGTTTCACAAGACTTCATTTTATGAAGCTGCGTAAATTTAATCTTATTCTTTGAATAGTACTCCTAGAAGAGGAGTAATTGTGGTTTCTATTGCAATAATAGGGGTTAGGTATTTTGCGATGTGGGCTCTAGCCTTTTCTCTATATAATCGGAGTTCATAATCCGTAGAATTCCCATATAGTTCATTTTAAACTCTATAAAATCGCCTACCTCCAAGTCTTTCTTATTTTCTTTTAAATCAATAACCATCATGTCCGAGCTAGCACCTATAATCTCTAACTCTTCGTCTACCGGTGTTAAGTGACTATCTTCTACATCCAACAGACCTATATCTACAATAGCTCTAAGTCCTACCTCTCCATCTTGGGTCGTATCAAACTCCATTTTTTCACCACTTAGGTTATAGCCCAACTCTCCCGAAGGAACATAAGGCTTTTCGTTTAGCTCTATAATCTGTGCATAGAGTTTAAACACGTCGTTGTACATGTTTTTATAAGGTTTGTTTTCGTAGGCATTAGTACCCATAAACAAGGTTTCGCCTACTCTAAAGTGGTTTACTGCCTCTGGCATTAAATCTCTGTAAATCAATGGAATGGTAACCGAGGCGCCTCCAGATATATAGGGAATTACTTGATTGAATTTTGCCTCTACCAATTGCTTGTATAAACAGAGTTGTAGTAGTTTGTCTTCACTCGGTAAAACGCCATACATACAGGTAAGGTTTGCACCGATTCCGATTACTTTTATATTGGGCAAGTCAAATACCTTTTGATAGAACTCTATAAACTCTTCGCGCATCACGCCTTCGCGTAATTCCCCCAATTCAATCATTATTAGAATTTTGTGTGATACGCCCATGTCAGTTGCGGTATCGGAAAGCAATTTTATGGTGTCGTATTCTGTGTTAAAAGTAACGTCGGCACATTCTAGAACCTCTCGCACGTTTTCTTGGGCAGGTGGTTTTATGTATACCGTTTGAACATCGGGGCGTAGTTTTTTTATTGTTTTTAAGTTGGATATTCTCGAGTCACATACTTCTGGAATACCTAAATCTAAAACTTGCTTTAGAAATAGTGCATTCCCACACAATAGTTTTACTACCGCTGCCCATTCAATATTATGCTCTTTAAATAGCGTATCTAACTCTGTGAAATTATGTTGTAACTTCTGTTTATTTAAAGTTATATAAGCCATGTTTGGTGGTTATGCTTTTTTATTTAAACGCATTTCTAAAAATGGAGTGGTGAAACCCAAGCGTTCGTATAGTTTCCTTGCAGGATTTTCTTTATCTACATGCAAAGCGATATCTCCTTTGGTATGCGTAATTACTTCCTGTATTATTTTCTTACCAATTCCTTTTCCGCGTTGGTTTCGGTCTGTGGCGATATAGACCAATATATTTTCTGGAATATATTCCGACATGCCTGTTTCGTTGATAATGGTAGCACTTACTATTTGGTCGTTTTCTTTAGCCACAAATATCCAACCTCCTGGTTTACCATCTCTCCCAAGGGCATAGTCTGCTGCTTTTTGGATTTGATGTTCTGGATCGCCGTATTGTTCTAACTCTTGAAATAAAAATTGTATGATATCCTTTTCTTCCTTAGAGTCTGGTTGGTTGTCTTGATTGTATTTTGCAATAGTTATCATTGCTGTGTTTTTTCCTGATTTGTTCCCATCTGAAAACAAATCTAAAAGATTATTTATCGAAAATCGGACAGATGGTAAGGGATATGCCTCCGAAATAGTTAGCAGTCAGTCAAGATGAAAGAAATATATCGATAACTAACTTGTAGTTGCAAAAATACAAATTATGTTGGTTGGTTCTTTTATTTATTGGGGTTAATGTAAAAGAATTCATTAGGAAGTTGCTTCGATTTATTTGTAGAAGAAGAGTCGGGCAACTTGTGTTTTTCTTTGCGATATGAACTCTAAATAAAAATCTATTTCTACATCTTAAATTTAATCAGGAATTATTAACTTGTACGGAAGTAATAAGTTTAGGGTTGAATCAGATTTCTTACTTTCTCCTAAAATGAATCCTTAGGATTAAAGAACTTAATTGCGCTGAATCTGATGATGCTAATGAACTTTTCAATTTATTAAAAAATAAAACATTATGACAAAAATAGAACGAGAAGACAATGGTAAAAAAGGAAGATTTATCATTTACGAAGACGACGTTTACGCTGGGGAAATGACCTTTACCTGGGCAGGCAAGGACAAGTTTATAATAGACCATACAGGGGTAGAAGATGCGTTTGGCGGAAAAGGCTATGCAAAAGAATTGGTAATGGCAGGAGTGGAATATGCACGTGAGAATAGCGTAAAAATCATTCCGCTTTGTCCCTATGCAAAAGCTAGGTTTGAGAGAGATAAGAGTATAAGAGATGTCTTGGCGTAGAACCAGGAGGAAAACATTATAATTTGAATATTAAAATTTAAAACATGTCGAATACGGAATTAATTATTGAAGAGCGTGCTGCCAATATCGGAAACTTTATGGTGGGCCGATTACTACCATTCAGACAAAAGCGAGCCGTGGGACCATTTACGTTTATTGATCACATGGGCCCAGCAAAAATGAGCAAGGACGAAAACCTGGATGTTGGACCACACCCGCATATTGGATTATCTACTCTCACCTATTTATTTGAGGGTTCTATCATGCATAGAGACAGTCTGGGGTCTAATATTGAGATAAAACCAGGAGCAGTGAATTGGATGAATGCAGGAAGAGGAGTGGTGCACTCGGAAAGAACGCCAGAGTATTTACGAAATACTGAAAAATCGCTGCATGGACTACAAATTTGGGTGGCATTGCCAAAGCACTTAGAAGATATGAAACCTACCTTTACGCATATAGAAGCGGAAAGCATACCACATTGGAATGAAAAGGGCGCAGCATTTAAGCTGATAGCTGGAAAAGCCTTCAACAAAACTTCTCCAGTGCCTGTACATAGCGAGTTGTATTTCATTGAAATCAAAAGCACCAAAAAACAACAAATCGATATAGGAGACGACCTATATGGAGAAAGCGCCTTATATATTCTAGAAGGTAGTATTAATGCTGACGGACACAATTACGGGCCAAAGCAAATATTGGTTGCAAAAGACAGCACCTTGTGTTCTTTTGAAATGGAACCCAATACCACTATCTATATTTTTGGAGGCGAGCCCTTCGAAGAAGAACGTTTTATCTATTGGAATTTTGTGAATTCCGATAAGGAAGTGATAGAGCAAGCAAAAAAAGACTGGGAGGAACATAATCTCGATGCCTTTCCTAAAGTGCCTGGAGATGAAGAGGAGTATATACCATTGCCTAAACCACCGCAATTTAAGAGCAAATAATATTGATTTTAAGAGGCTGCGGTACTTAGCAATTACAAAGCAGTCTTTCGCTACGCTACAGAGAGCAGTTTCAAAAACCAGCAAATTGTCTTTTGAAATGCAGATGAATGGTTCAGTTTTTTGCTACCACGCGATGAAATCGCGTGGTTTCTTCTTTCTACTTGAAAATAATTCTTTTAGAACCTAAAGATACGCGAAAGATTCGCACACCAACAATTGGCTAAACTGTTGTTTTATTATAAGTAGTAATTCACCAACTAACCGCCTGAGGCCGCGAAGGCACAACTAGTTTACTTGTTCACAAGTTCACTATTTTCTAGAAAAGCGATTTTACAAATCAACGCATTAGCTATTCAACAGTCTAAACACCTAAATTTACAAAAGCATAAATCACTTAATGTATGATTAATTGATTGGAAGAGTAAGTAACTTAGCAAATCACTGTATTATTTAATCAGCAAATAAAACTATCTCATTAACTTAAAAAACATATCTATGAATAAAACAATAACATTAAAAAAACGTCCAGTAGGTAAACCACAAGTGTCAGACTTTACCACTTTAAAGGAAGCTATGCCGAAGATTGCCGATGGAGAGGTGCTACTTAAAACAAAATTTGTGTCTGTGGATCCATATTTAAGAGGAAGGATGAGCGATGCGAAATCCTATATCCCGCCATTTGAATTAAATAAACCTATTTCCTCAGGTTGTATTGCTGAGGTTGTAGAGTCCAAGAATGATTCCTTTAAAAATGGAGACTTCGTATCTGGACTTTTAGATTGGAAAGAATACCAAACCTCTAAAGGAGAAGAGCTTATTAAAGTAGAAGATATGGGGTTGCCATTATCCACCTACCTAGGCGTTTTAGGAATGACAGGTTTGACGGCTTACTTTGGTCTCACAGAAATCGGTGTCCCTAAAAAAGGAGAAACTATAGTGGTATCTGGTGCTGCTGGAGCTGTTGGAAGTACGGTAGGACAAATCGGAAAAATAATAGGGTGTCGTGTTATTGGTATTGCAGGCACAGACGAAAAGGTAGCGATGTTAAAATCAAAATTTGGTTTTGATGAGGGGATCAATTATAATTCCACCAAGAATATGTATAAAGAAATAGCCACTCTTTGTCCTAATGGGGTAGATGTGTACTTTGATAATGTTGGAGGTGAAATTTCTGATAGCGTACATTCCAACATCAACCGATTTGGCAGAATTGTAGTTTGTGGTGCTATTTCACTTTATAATGAAACCACCATCCCAACAGGTCCAAGGGTAGAACCTTTCCTGATAAAACAGAGTGCGTTAATGCAAGGATTTATAGTTAGTAATTATACCGAAAAGTTTCCTGAAGGTATAAAACAATTAGCTACTTGGCTGAAAGAGGGCAAATTGACTTATAAAGAAACAATTGTAGAAGGTTTTGATGCCATTCCACAAGCCTTTATAGATCTTTTTGATGGGAAGAACAAAGGGAAAATGGTGGTGAAAGTATAGTTAAATGCTATTGATTTTAAGTAGCTGTTTTTGATTATCAGTTACTGTGCGTCTGTAGCTTCGCACCAGAGAGCAGTTTCAAAAGCCAGCTTGTTGGCTTTTGAAGAGCAGGTCAATTTTGCTTCACAAAATCGGATGTTGGTGTTTTCCGCTATCGCGTTTTTTCTAGTTTCTATTAAGAATTCTTCTAGAACCCTCCGTTACCGCGCGAGTCTTTCGCGTGGTTTCTACTTGCGAAAGATTCGCGCATCAGCAATTGATATATATGTCTAAACTATTTTTTAAAGCGTTTTTGCAAAGCAGCGCATTAGCGAATCAGCAGTCTAAACCAACTTATTATTTACAAGAAAGCGTTTCCTCGATAAACTCGGAAAGACAGTTGAAAGCAATCGTCCTAAACAATTAAACGATTAAACAATTCACCAACTAACCAGCTGAGGCCGCGAAGGCACAACTAGTTTACTTGATCACAAGTTTACTCGTTCACTATTTTCTAGAAAAGCGTTTTGCAAATCAGACATTAAATAATTAGCAGTTTAAACCAACTAACCGTCTTAGCCTGCGAAGGCTATTTAGTTTACAAACGCTTCTTCTCTTCCCATTCTGCCGCAACACTTTCAAACTCTGCTTGAACCTCTTTACTAGGTTCTTTTCCTTGCATAGAGACGATATAAATTGCAAGTAGTGCGATACTAAAGCCTGGAATCATGGCATATACCTCTTGGAAAGGGTGGTCTAAACCAATCCAAAGCAAAACAGTAATACCTCCAGCTAGCATTCCCGCTACAGCACCATTAGCAGTAGTACGCTTCCATAGTAGAGATAGTAGAATTACTGGCCCAAAAGCCGACCCAAATCCTGCCCATGCATGACTTACTAAATCCAAGATGGTATCCTTCGGATTTAAAGATAATAATAGGGCGAGCACGGCAACCACCAATACCGACAATCTACTTACAAGTAAAAGTTCCTTTGGAGTAGCATTTTTACGAATTAGGTTTTTATATAGATCCTCTGTTAATGAACTAGAAGAAACTAGTAATTGTGAGGATATGGTACTCATAATAGCCGCTAGGATTGCCGAGAGTAAAAACCCCGAGATAAGCGGATGGAAAAGCACCTTGGAAAAGTAGATGAAAATAGTTTCTGGGTCGTCTATACTAGTATTGTGACGTTGCATATAGGCAATTCCTACTAATCCAATAAACATAGCTCCAATAGTAGCAAAAGTCATCCAACTAACGCCAACGCGACGAGCGATTTTCAATTTGGTCACATCGGAAATTGCCATAAATCGAACAACAATATGTGGTTGCCCGCAATATCCTAATCCCCAGGCCAGCAGCGAGAGGATTCCAATTGTGGTCGTGCCCTCGAAGAGGTTTAGATAACTAGGGTCGATACCTCTAATCGTGTCGAAGGTTTTTTCTACTCCTCCTAAATCAAATAATACGATAGATGGAATAAGAAGCAAGGCGATAACCATGATGGTTCCTTGTACGAAATCGGTTAAGCTTACTGCCATAAAACCACCTAAAAAGGTATAAGCAACCACCACTAAAGCAGTAACTAAAACGCCATAGATATAAGGAAGATCAAAGGCAGATTCAAATAGCTTCCCGCCAGATACCATTCCTGCAGAAGTGTAGATGGTGAAAAACACCAAAATTACACTCGCAGATAACCAACGAAGCGTACCAATATTATTTCTAAAACGCTTTTCCAGATAATCTGGAATCGTAATTGCATTATCGGTTTTCTCGGTATAAATCCTAAGTCTTGGTGCTACGATAAGATAGTTTAAATAAGCTCCAGTAATAAGTCCTACTGCCAACCAGATTTGGGATAATCCCAATGCAAACATCGCTCCTGGCAGGCCCATTAATAACCAACCACTCATGTCGGATGCGCCAGCAGATAGCGCGGTAACCACCGGCCCCATCTGTCGGCCACCTAACAGGAACTCGTGTACATCTGCTGTGGACTTTCGATAGGAGTAGTAACCTATTCCCATCATTACTAAAAAATAAATACTTATTGCTATACCCTCGTATATTCCCATAATGGTGTTTTTCTACTATTTTTAAAATTTAGCTGGTGTGTTTTCTTTCGGTAATGATTTTTGGATAAAAATTCTAATATCTTCATTAGACTTCTCTAAATCCTCTTTTCTTAAATACATCATGTGTCCACTTCGATACCCGATAAAGTCCATACGGTCTTGCATCTGTCCAGCCTGGTCTATTTGCCATAAATTATACTTAGCGTGGAAGTAATCGGTGGCGCCGTCGTAATATCCGGATTGCACTAATAAATGTAAGTTTGGATTTTGAGCCATAGCCGAACGCAATTGTTCATTGGTACGATTATTTGTTCTATCCCAAGGATGCACCGGTCCAAACATATTGTACTTTACGTCGGTCTGAAAGTTTAAATCAGCAGATAAGTAATGGTTTATGGCAGGAGTAAAAGAGTGCAACCAAGAAGTTAACTCTGCATTATAATCTGGAGAGTTTCCAGCTTCCATTTTATCGATCCCTTTATATCTAGAATCTAATCTACCTACAGTGTGCCCCTCACTTCTAAGCAATTCTTTCCAGAAAAAACGGGTAGGTACATTTAAGTTATGTTGCATAAAGCTTTCGCTTGATAGACCTGAGTAAGTCGCGGCACGATTTGCTAATGCTAACTTCTCCTTATCGCTCAAAGAGCCGCCTTTTACCAAAGCTGGCAAGAATTCATTTACTGCAAATCTCTCTACTTCAGGCAATATATCCTCTAAATCTCTTTGCTGTAGGCTAGGAGCTAGTTTGTTATGATACCATGCTGTAGCAGTGTAGTAAGGTAAAATTATTGCGTTTGCAACCGAGCCACTAGAAGAAATTCCCAAGTTGGTGGGCGATACTAAAATCACGCCATTTAAGTACATCCAATGACTGCTTTGCAATACGCCAGCTAATCCAGAAACACGATCGGTTCCGTAGCTTTCGCCGATTAAATATTTTGGAGAATTCCAGCGTTGTTTTCTGGTAACAAAGTTATTTACCCATTCCGCTAGATATTTAATATCCGCATTTACTCCAAAAAAGTCTTTTCTATCTGCCTTTTCGTCTACTATACGAGAATATCCTGTATTTACTGGATCTATGAATACGATATCGGCTACATCTAGAATAGAGTAGGGGTTGTCCTTAATTCCATAAGGTTGCACAGGAAATCCTTCGTCATCTATTTTTAGCAACTTCGGTCCTGTATATCCGATGTGCATCCATACCGATGCCGATCCTGGCCCTCCGTTAAAAGAAATCAGAAGTGGTCGATTATCTACCTCCTTTACATCTGTACGTTTATAATAGGTGTAAAATAAGGTAGCAGCTACTTTATCGTCTGCACCCCACACAGGTTGCATACCTGCTTCGGCTGTATAGGAAATCTTCTTTCCTTTTATTACCACTTCATCCTTTGTGATTATAGTAGTGTCTACGGGTATTTTTCTTTCTTGCGATTGTGCTAAATGGAAGTGCAATAGTAATGTAAATATTAGAGTAATAAGCTGCTTCATTGTGGGTTTCCTTTTAAATAATTTAGTCCTTAAAAAATAACAATGCCAAAAGTATTGAGATTAAGGCGAACATTCAAGGATATAGGCTGTCATTTAGAATTTATTGAAGTGGGTTAATACTTTGGATCGTTACTAAATTCAATTCGATTTGTTTTGAAAGAATTAAAATAAGGAGACATCCCTATTTTTTTAAGGAAAACTATACTAATAAATGCAAGCTACATTCAATAAAAATAGGTATCCAGAAGAACTTTATAGAATTTTCGTCGCAATCTTGAGCTAATCCCGAAAACTTTTAGTGGCACTTTTATATAAGCTTGTGATATTGTTTTAAAAAATCACAATTATTCCTATCGTTTTTTAAAGCATTTATTGGAAAATAAAATGGTAGAGAATACGCTGAATATTATAAGTAAGCCTTTGCCAGAGCACGTCAATATTAGAGGAGCAATGGCTTATAAATAAGCAATAACCAATTAAAAACAAGCATATATGAAAATCATTGAAGAACAACTCTTCCAGTTACGGTTACAAGGGATGCACCTCTGGTGGATGGCGATGATGGAAACCTGATAACACCTTAGGTTATCCTTTAGTGAAGGTCTTGAGATCCTTTTACAAACTGGGGAACAGAATCGTATCACCGTACATTTTGTATGGCTTAAAAAAAATGCAGCCAAGTTCTGTTATCAATCCAATATTGATGAACTGAGCTTAAATGCTTCTCGTAGAATGGATACCAGTTTAATAACAGAACTAGTTGAAGGAACTTATTTAGAGAAAGGAGAATCTGACTTAATAATTGGTGCTACTCGCTATGGGTAAAGATTTTTGGCTTCTGCATTAGGTCATCAGGCTAGTGCACAAGGCAAAAAAGTCTTGTATTATTTCATCCAAAAACTGCTTATTCTGATAAAAATAGCTCGATTGGGTGATAGTTTTTTAAAATTGTTTAACAAGATTGCCAAATCTAACTTATTGATAATAGATGATTTTGGTCTTTCTCGCTTAGAGGACAATGGGCAGATGAATTTAATGGAAATTATTGAGAATTGACATGGAAATCTTTTCCGTATTATAGTTAGTTAATTGCCTGTTGGTCGCTTGTATAAAGTTAATCGTTAAACTGCGATTGCCGATGTTATTTTAGATCGATTAGTACATACTTCTCACAGAATTGAACTGAAGGTAGAATCTTAGAGTAAGAACTGTAAATTGGTGACGTTCTTTTTTTTGACCAATAAACCTAAGTAGATCAATTTACTTAGAGTATCCATACAGTGATTAGGATTCAGTTATTAGCAAAGAACTAGTTATAGTCTACTCAGAATGTCTAGCCTAGTAAACGAGGCATCCCAAGATATTACTATTCCTTTGTCCTACTGCTCTATTGTCGCTGGCTTTAGCCGCATTTTTTTAGATGCCTATATATAAATACCTCAAGTTTCGCACCATTTCAATTTCACGTAATGACTTGATATTTAAACTTA
>DATGMW010000062.1:0-10965 GCA_035307105.1 Flavobacteriaceae bacterium | reverse complement strand
GTGTATTAGCTATAAATGCTGGAATACATATATTTTCCAATGCAGTAAACTCAGGGAGTAATTGATGGAATTGAAAGATAAATCCAATGTTCTTATTTCTAAATGCAGCTAGCTCTTTAGCAGATAATTGATGTATATCGGTATTGTCGATTAATAGCTTGCTATTTGGGTTGGCATCATAAGAATCTAGTGTTCCTATAATTTGTAGTAAGGTAGTTTTACCGGCTCCAGAAGCACCAACAATAGATACAATTTCCCCTCTGTCTACGTTAAGGTCTACTCCTTTTAACACGTGTAAATCACCGTAATGTTTATGTATATCGGATGCTTTAATCATAGCTTGAAATTGAAATTATGGAAAAATGCAAATTACATTTTTATGTGGACATAGCATACTAACATAAAATTATTATCTTGCATAGCCTAAGACAACAACCTAATTATATTTAGAAATAATGGAAGAGAAAATAATTTTAGCAGGGGGATGTTTCTGGTGTACCGAAGCTGTTTTTAGCTTATTAGACGGCATCAAAAAAATCACTCCAGGATATATTGGTGGTACGACCAAAAATCCTACCTACAAAGAGGTGTGCACCGGTACTACAAATCATGCAGAGGCGATAGAAATTCTCTACGATCCGAGTATTGTTTCTACCTTGGATATTCTACATGTATTCTTCTCTACACACGATCCAACTACTTTAAATAGGCAAGGAGCAGATAAAGGAACGCAGTATCGAAGTGCCATATGTTAGGTGAATGAAGCGCAAAGAGAACTTGCGAAATCCTACATCGACAATCTAACAGAGAAAGAGGTATATGAGGATCCAATCGTTACGGAATTGGTGCCAGCAAGCACTTTTTATGCTGCAGAGGTAGAGCATAAAGAATATTACGCAATAAACCCTACGCAACCATACTGTAGCATGGTTATCGCACCGAAATTAGAAAAGGTACATCGTTTGTTTTCCGATAAGTTGATGAAATAGCTACTGTATAGAAGTTCCAAACCAAGCAATTAAAAAGTTGGAACCCATTAATTCAATACGATTGCTACACTTAAGTATAAATAATACCTCTGTATTCTTTGTATAAGTTTTGAAACAGATAATAGAATCATAATAGATCAGGCGTTAGCTAAAGAAAGCTAACGCCTGATTATATTAGAGTTGGACTTTAATAGTACCAATAATATTTCTGCCGATATCTGGAATCCTCTGTTCTTTTAATCTGGATAGGTGGGAGGTATATTCTTTGTCTAGTAAGTTTGTTACAGAAACACCAAAGTCTATTCGCGCATTGTTCCAATCAAAAGCAGTGCTAGCACCAAGGTTTAGAAGACTATAGCCACCTGTTTGGGTTTCAAACTCACTAAGCTTGTTCTGGGCAAAGGAGGTTTTTAACTGTACAAAGGCGGTAGTATTCTCGAAGGTTTTACCATTTTTAAAGAACACCTGCATACGATTGCTCAAAGTATGTGCTGGGATAAACGGCAAGTAGTCTCCATTTTTTTGTTTTCCTATTACCATCTCGTACATATTATCAAAGTGTAGCCAATCTGCTCCTTTTGGATGGTAATGGAAACCGAATTCTCCTCCATAGAGCTCCGCATTGTTTTGTTTGTATCTATAAACTGGAACCTCCTCCATAAACTCATTCGTAGGGTCAAGGTAGATGTAATCTTTTACCGTATTGTAAAAACCATTGGCAAATAGTTCTACATTGCTAAGTGTCATTTCTAACGACAAGTCTATTTGTAAGTTTTGTTCGTTCTTTAAATCTAAATCTCCAACTTCATATCGGAAAGTTCCATGATGCACGCCATCTGAGGTTAACTCTGCTAGGTTGGGTGCTCTAAACCCAGAAGCTAAGTTCAATCGCCCTACCAAATTATGTAGCATATCCCATTTTACTCCTAAAGCAGCATTTAGACTTGTAAAACTTCTAGAGGCAGCATCTGTAAGCTCTTGGTTATGCGCATCCCAAGTTTCTTTAATATTAATTTCTCTATTGTCAAAACGTACACCAGCCTGAAAATCTAAAGCATCCAAGTGGTAGTGTCCTGTAGCAAAAACGCCGATGTCGTTTGTGGTTGCATCGGGAATTAGAATTTCTTCTCCTGTATTTTTATTTGTCTGATACATTCCTTGTGCGCCAAGGATGGTTTCTAACTTTTCGGTGGAAGGCAGATGGTATTTTACATCGTAATTCAATGTGTTTAGTTTAAGACGTAAATTTGGCTCTCCTTCTTCGTGCGTTTCGGTAGTATCATGATCGTGTTCATGCTCGTCCTCGAACTCTTTTCTATCATTGGATATGTATCCAAGGTTGGCAGTAACTTTTGATTTATCAAAACGCAGAGTATTGCTCCAGCTCAATATATTGGTAGTTACTTCTTGGTATGGCAACTCCATGGACTTACTCGTAGTTTGATTTCCGATTTCTTCCGATATACCTAAATCGCTGTGATTGTAATTATAACGTAGAGCGGAGGTGATTTTTTCTGTTTTGTACTGGGCACCTGTTTTAAAATCTTTTTCTTGAAATCTTGAATTGGTAGCACGTTTTCCATTTCCAGTTTTATAGTCACTATGTTGGCTAAAAGCACCTCTAGCTAAAAATCCAAATTTATCGACTGTATTTTTAACACCAAGATTTATATTGGAACCTTTGGTATTGCTATATAAACTAGCATTAGCATCTGCTGCAAAGGAGTCTGTTGCTGCAAATCGCTCTGGATTTAAGTACAACACGCCACCTAATGCATCGCTACCATAGAGCAAAGAGGCAGGACCCTTTATAACCTCTACACTTTCTATTCCAGACTCGTTTATACCTAACCCATGTTCTTCGCCAAACTGTTGGTTTTCTAATCGAACATCTTGCGAATAAGTTAAAACTCGATTAGAGCTCAATCCACGAATAACTGGCTTTCCGATTCCCACACCTGTATTGATAGTATTAACGCCCGACATATTCGAAATACCATCGGATAGATTAACCGCACCGCTTTTCTGTAGATCGGAAATACGTATTTGCTCGACCTTCATCACGTTGTCTTTTTGTAATTGATGGAAAGGAATGGATAAAATAACTGGATCCATTTCTACGGAACTGAATTTTAATATAATATGTAACTGATTGTCCGCTTCTCTTGGAAATCTAATTCTTTTGGAAGTGGAGGAGTAGCCAAGATAGGAGAAGATAATCTCATGGTTGCCATTTGGAATTCGATCTAGTTGAAATTCGCCATCAAAATTTGCTATGGTTCCTCTCCCTAAATCAGGAATATATATATCGGCAGGAATAGGTTGATTATTTTCATCGACGATAGTGCCAGTTATTTGGTTCTGTCCTAACATAAAGAAAGGAAGAAAAATAAATACAAAAAATAGATTTGATAGTTTCATACCTTGCGTAATTATAATAAGATTATACCCTAAAATAGCTTTAAGGTATGGGTTTAGAATTATGGATAAAATGTATTGGAACTCTAGAATCTTGCTACTTGTTGTCCAAACTTTACGAGCATAATGGACATATAAAGCCAAAGGAATAGAGTTATTTGATTGGGATTATTATGCAGAAAATGGTGGTCCACGAAGAAAATAATGTACGGACTCTTTTTGACTTATTAAAGAAGTGGTCAATGGAAAAGTTCTGCTGTAATAGATGGGTACTACATCAAAATTGATTTCTAGAAAATCGTAGGTATAGAACGTAGGGTGAAAGTCACATATGGAACAGTCTACCGGCTTTTGATGTAGGTGTGTTGTTTGCTCCGTACAGACCTCATACGAGACATGAAAATCATTTACGGAATGATACAGCTCTACTAGCATAGGTGCTAGTAACAGCCATATTCCGATAACGGAAAAAAGAAGAGATTTTATGTTATACGGTCTCTTCACTTTTTTCTATCTCTTCACTTTTTTGTTTAAAAAGGAATTTTAACCCCATGTTAGATAACATCTTTTTCACGAAATTCCAAAAGAAATCGAATTGACCAAAAACCCAACCATAAAAAAGCAGTAGTACCTTGTAGGCAGGTAGTATAACTAAAAGGCGTAAAGGCCAATATACGAATGGATTGAGTTCTTTGGTGATATTGAAAAATTCAAGGATTGGTTTCCCAACAATCACAGAAGAGCTTCCTGTTATGGAGAAAACTATGAGTATTATAACGATTTGAAAATTGGAGTGAATGCCCCAACGTTTTTTTAATTTTTCCAAATTAAACGGTTTTTATAATCTTTGATTATATTTTTTCTGTAAATATATAAAGTAATTATATAATGTGTATTGCAATTCTTTGTCATACGCTTCTGTAGAAGAATACTCAATTCGTTGCGGATACAAATCAGCGCTGTAATGAAGCCGATTATTTACCCTATTATTATATTTCGAGACAAAGATAGTGTTTTTAGCCCTAAGAAAATCATAAGAATGCATTTCTATTGAAGGCTGCGTAGCCAACCAACTGTTAAAACCAGTATCGAATACTAATAATTCATGCTTTTCTTCGGTTTCTGAAACACTAACCGATGTTGTTTTTACGCTGCTACATTGAAATAATAGGCTAACAGCACATAGTAAAATCAAGTGCGATATAGTTCTCATAATTACAGGATATTTTTATTGTACTATAAAAATAAAGTATTTCAAGGTTTTAAATTTAAACTTTAACTTTTAGTTGCAGCGTCCTGTATTATAGAGTTTTATGAAATTTATTTATAATACTTACCACCATCTCTCCAATACGTTCTTGTGCTTCTACAGTAGTACCGCCTACATGTGGACTTAGTGAAATACTTGGATGCATCAAGGTTTGAATATAAGGCTTCGGCTCATTTTCAAAAGTATCTAATGCAACAAAACCAAGATGTTCCTTTTCTAAAGCTTCCAATGCTGCTCTCTCATCCAGCAGACCTCCTCGTGCTGTATTAATCAATCCTGCCCCAGGTTTCATTTTACTTATCTCTTTTGCTCCGATAAAATAATCCCCCGATGCTGGTATGTGTATGCTTATAATGTCACTTTTTTCCAAAACTTCGTCTAGACTTAGCAACGGTACTTCGATTACTACCTCTTGTCCATCGGCAAAACGCAAAGGAATTTTGTTATCTATATTTTCTCTATCTATGGAAATTACGTGCATCCCATTAGCGTATGCAAGCTTAGCGACTTCTTTCCCGATGGAGCCAAATCCAATAATTCCCAAAGTTTTATTGTTCACCTCATGCGCTTGTGCATAAGATTTTTTTAATTGATTAAACCGCGAATCTCCATCTAGTGGCATGTTTCTATTGGCATCGTGTAGATGTCTATAACCCGTAAAAATATGTGCCATTACCAGTTCTGCTACGGAACGAGAGGAGACGCCTGGGGTGTTTTCTACTTTCACTCCCAATTCATTCGCCGCAACTATATCGATATTATCTAAACCTGTTCCAGCTCTAACTATTAGTTTTAGATTGGAGCACGCTTCTAAAAGCTCTCGGGTAACCTGTGTAGCACTGCGTACAACGAGAACCGTTATATTATTTGTGTTTATATAATTAACTAGTTGAGAAGGAGCAACATGTATGTTTTTCACTTCGTATTTATTAGCCTCTAATCGTGCTATGGCAGATGGAGCTAACCCATCGTTTATAAGAATTTTCATGTGTTATTTTTTAACTTATTTTTTCTAATTCACGCATAACAGAAACTAATACTTCTACGCTAGAAATCGGTAAAGCGTTATAAAGAGAAGCGCGATAACCACCTACCGAGCGATGTCCTTTTATACCGTGAACACCAGCTTCTTGCGATAGAGTGGTGAATTTATTTTCTAATTCCTTGTTTTTAATTTGAAATGTAACATTCATCATCGAACGAACATTTTTGCTATTTACGTTTGCCTCAAATAGTGGATTTCTATCTATTTCGGCGTATAATAAATCGGCTTTAGCCTTATTCAGCTTAGCTATAGCGGGCACTCCACCTTGTTTTTTCAACCATTCTAAATTAAGCATGGAAGTATATATAGAGAAAACTGAGGGCGTGTTAAACATGCTTTCTTTATCGATTAAAACCTGATAATCCATCATGCTAGGAATTGCTCTTGATACTTTTCCAAGAATATTTTCCTTTATAATTACCAAGGTAGCACCAGCCGGACCAATGTTCTTTTGTGCACCAGCATAAATCAAATCAAATTGAGAATAATCTATCTCTCTACTATATATATCACTGCTCATGTCTACTACCAAAGGTGCTTTGCCTTTAGGGAAAGACTGCATTTGTGTACCTGCAATAGTATTGTTGCTTGTGTAGTGAATATAATCTAATCTGTCATCGATTGATTTAACTTCAGGGATATAATTAAAATTCTTATCGACAGAAGTACCCAATTCTAAGACTTCTCCAAAATTTCGGGCTTCTTTAATGGCATTACCAGCCCATCTTCCTGTATTTAGATAGCCAGCTTTGTTTTCTAATAAGTTATATGCGACCATGACAAACTGAAAGCTTGCACCTCCTTGTAGAAAGAGTGCTTGGTATCCTTTATTCTCCAATCCTAATAATTCCAATGCCAAAGATCTGGCGTTTTCCATTACGTCCACGAAAGCATCGCTACGATGGGAAATTTCAAGGATAGATAGACCAGAATTATCAAAGTCGAGTATTGCTTGGGATGCTTTTGTATATACCTCCTGTGGAAGGATGCATGGTCCTGCACCAAAATTATGTTTTTTCATTATGCGATTTTATAGGGTTGCTAAAAATGCCATGGTATCTACATTGTCTGCATAGTCGGTAAGTCTAGGGTTTTGGGTTTCTCCAAAATCAATCACCTCCATAGATAGGTCTTCTTTGCTAACTATACATTGAATTTTATCTTCTTGTTCGGTCAATAATTCCTCCACCTCTTTTATGGAGTCGTAATACGAATAGAATAGTACACCAATAGGTGAGGAGAAGCTATCTTCCTTTTTTAATAGAAGGAAGTCATTGTCCAAAAGATCTCCTGTTTTATGATTGCTCATTAAATACACGGCTTTGTTATAATCGTAATTATTCATGTATTTAACCTCTTGTGTAATGTCTTTCCAGTAATATATAGCTTGGAAAAACGGCGTGAAGTCGTAACCTTTTGGAACATAGAGCTTGGACACATTTCTACAGCCTAATCCGTAATAACGGAAAATATCATTTGCCAAGCGTTCTAATTCTTCTTTGCTTTCTTTTCCTGTTAGTACTGCAATTGCGTTGCGATTTCTGCGTATGATGTTGGGTTTCTTTCGGAAATAATAATCGAAATATCTTGCGGTATTATCGCTTCCTGTTGCAATTACAGCATCATATTCCTTTAGCTGTCCGTCGGTAAAAGTAATGTTGGCTTTTAGGCTAGGATCTTGTGCTATAAGGTATTCCGTTAAGAATGGAAGCAGTTTATTGTCATTCGAAGATAACTTAACATGTGCTTTATGTCCTGAGAGCAGAATGGATAAAAAATCATGAAAACCCACCATTGGTATATTTCCTGCCATAACCACAGCTACCGTTTTAGGATTTTTAACTGGTACCGCATAGTCTTTAAGCCATTCTTTCAAATTATTTTTGGTGAGCACTTTGGACCAACTTGCAAAGGTATAGGCAAGGTTATCTTCTGTAAACCAGCCGTTGTGTATTTTAGCGGATCGCATAATACTGGGCATGGTAGCATAGAACTCCTCGTTTCCTGGCAGGTTTTCTATGCGGTTTGCATCGGCTTTAGCAAACTGACCTAAGAATTTCCCTAGGCATACAAAAGCGTTAATTCTATTTTCTAAGTCCATAGTTATGTTTGGCGTTGGCTTAATAAGTTGTAAATTTGTAATATGTACAAAGGTAAAAAAGAATAGCCCATGGCAATTATAATAACAGATGAATGTATAAATTGTGGTGCATGCGAACCAGAATGTCCTAATAACGCGATATACGAAGGTGCTGATGATTGGCGATATGCCGATGGCACAGATTTAAGCGGTGATATAGTACTTCCAAATGGAAAACAAGTCAATGCAGAAGAGTCTCAGGAACCAGTGGATGATGAGATATACTATATAGTTGCAGATAAGTGTACCGAGTGTAAAGGCTTTCACGAAGAGCCACAATGTGCGGCAGTATGCCCAGTAGATTGTTGTGTTCCAGATGAAGATAATGTGGAAACAGACGAAGAGCTACTTGAAAAACAAGCGTTTATGCACAACGATTAAGATTGTTTAATTACAGTAAAGAGAAACGGCAACCAGAAATGGTTGCCGTTTTTTGTTTAGGATCTTATTATAATACGCATTTGAGCACTATTGTTAAGATTTAAAGAAATTTATTCCCTTTGATTATTCGTGCAGGCGTGTTAAAATATTGTAAATTTATCCGATTTTAAAAATAAGGAGCTTGTTACGGCCTGATAGCATCTTTTATAAGCAGATAAATCAGGAATTGTAAGCAAGACATTTATATAATAACTTGTAAACAAATGGCAAAAGAAGAAACGGTAAAAAAGAAAGGAATAGTAAATAAAATGCTAGACTTTGTAGAAAAAGCTGGAAATAAACTTCCCGATCCTGCAATATTATTCTTTGTATTAATGTTGGTTATTTGGGGATTATCCGCAATTTTCTCCAATGTAAGTTTTTCTGAATTAGATCCTACTACGGGAAGTACAATAGAAATAAACAACCTACTATCCAGTGGTGCATTGGCAGAATTTTTATCAAACATGGTAACCACTTTCATGGGTTTTGCACCTTTAGGAATTGTATTAGTAGCCATGTTAGGAGTAGGGGTAGCAGAGCATTCTGGGTTTATTAATGCGGGATTAAAGTCTATGCTGCAAGTAACGCCTAAGAAACTTCTAACGCCAATGTTAATCCTAGTAGCAATTGTATCTCATACGGCTACCGATGCAGGATATGTTCTTGTAATTCCACTTGGAGGTGTTATTTTCTATGCTGCTGGCCGTCATCCGATTGCTGGTATAGCCGCTGCATTTGCTGGAGTATCTGGTGGTTTTAGTGCCAACTTTATTCCCTCTGGAATAGATCCACTTATTCAAGGGTTTACACAGTCTGCGGCACAGCTTATCGACCCAGCTATTCAGCTAAACCCACTAAACAACTGGTACTTTACTTCTGCGTCTTCTATATTAATCGTTTTAGTGGGCTGGTATATAACCGATAAAATTGTAGAACCAAGACTAAAAAAGACTCCTGTAAAGGTGGAAGAAGGTGAGGAGGTCACAATGGGAGCACTTAATAAGCTGGAGAAAAAAGCATTTTATGTTTCTACCGGTGTTATGTTGCTTAGCTTAGTAGGTCTATTTTTATGGGCTTCTCCAGCAGATTCTGCACTGCGTGATGCAGATGGTGAAATAGCATCCTTCTCTGCGCCACTAATGCAATCGATTGTACCTTTAATTTTCATTGTTTTTCTAATTCCTGGCGTGGTATATGGTTTGATTGCCAAGACTTTTAAGACGACCAAAGATATTATAGTAAGCATGACTAAGTCGATGGAAGGCATGAGCTACTATATTGTAATGGCATTTTTCTGTGCGTTGTTTATCGATGCCTTTGGAAAGTCCAACCTTGGTGCTTTACTTGCATTAAAAGGAGCTACTGGCTTACAAGCATTAAGTTTACCTGCTGAAATAACTATTATTGGAATTGTAGTTCTAACAGGTTTTGTAAATATTTTTATTGGTTCTGCTTCTGCAAAATGGGCTTTAATTGCACCGATTATGGTACCGATGTTAATGCAATTAGGAATCTCTCCAGACTTAACGCAAGCAGCGTATAGAGTAGGAGATTCTGTTTCGAATATTATTACACCATTATTGCCATACTTCCCATTGGTAGTGGTCTATTGTCAGAAGTATGTGAAGGGCACAGGAATCGGAACCTTAGTATCCATCATGATTCCATACTCAATCGTCTTTTTTATAGCATGGTCTATATTCCTACTTCTATATTGGGCAATGGGTATTCCACTTGGTCTACAAGCTTCGTACGAGTATATACTTCCATAAATAAAAGTGTTTTTTGAATAAGTAAATGCCTCCTGTAGAATTGCAGGAGGCTTTTTATTTGAGAATCTTTTTTATAACCTCAAGTTTCGCATGCTAAAAACATAATGTTTTGGGCTTAGTAAATAGAAAATATAGCATATAAATCTTTGCATCCTATTCACTAGCTTGTCATTCTAGACGACGATTCAGTATCTCCATGTTCTTATCAGAATTATGTCATAACTGTAGAAGATTAGAACTTACTAGTTAGAATCTTTCTCAAACTATGTGGTTCACCATAAAATTTGAAAAGTAAATTTAATCTCGAATTATTGTAATTGAAGGCTTGTAGCTTTGGTATAGTTTAAGAGCTTAGATATACAAAGGAAATTAGTTCAACCAACTAAGAAATATTGCTAAAGACCTAAAACAGGATTAACTCCAAAATAAACTCAACAAAAAAACATTGTTGGTAATCATGGATATTTTAGACTTTTTGGATATATTGTTTGAGAATGCAAGTGTCTGCTCAATTGCAGTATTACCAGTGCTTTACATCTAGGTCTTGTCGTTTTGAACTTTCCGTCAAACTCTGCAAATAACAGTAAACTAATGATTTAAGTTAAGTGCGAAACTTGAGTTATAACCTAATGTTATTTGGGTATTCTTTTTGTTTTAATTTAAGGCGCGTCTAAGCAGTATAAAAAGAAAAAAGCTTTTTATTCGCTAGGAACAAAAAGCTTTAAACTATAGGATTTTTATGATGCAGAGATTAATCTCTATCCACTTCGAGGGTGTTTTCTTAACTCTGTCTAAAAGTAAAAATTTTATATATTAACTTTTAAACAGAATAAGATGAAACGAGAAGAATTTAACTTAGAGGAGATAGAGAAAAAAGCTATTGAGCAGTTTAAGACAGGCAAGAGTCT
>DATGMW010000061.1:0-14436 GCA_035307105.1 Flavobacteriaceae bacterium | reverse complement strand
TTGAAAGGAGATGTTCTCGTATTTATCAAGGATTACTGCTCGTGACACCTCTCCACCACGTGGGATAACGAGGTTTATCAAGTAAGCACAATTTAGTGCCATAAAGCTGTTGTAGAATTTGGGGCGGAATCCCAAAGGTCTCGCCAAAAAGGTCCAGCGATAAGCTCGCACTACGTGACTTAGTATGCTAAACATAGCTGATAGCAATACAAAGCCGTATTTGGCTTGCTGAAAATGCAAACGAATCTCGTCTAGTTGTTCTTGACTAAATCGATTGTAAGAATAGATCACCAATAGGATTCCAATGGCGATGGGTAATGCAATTTTTAAGGCTTTACTCCAGAATTTATGCACTTTATTTTAGCAGATTCGTTTCTTCGTCTGGGAAGAGAAGCGCAGGACTAAAAGTTTTTGCTTTTTCAATATCCATAATGGCATAGGTGATTAGGATAAGCACGTCGCCTTTAGCTACTTTTCGAGCGGCAGCGCCATTCAATGTAATTTCTCCGCTATTTCTAGGGCCAGGAATAGCATAGGTTTCTAGACGCTCGCCGTTGTTATTATTTACAATTTGTACTTTTTCGCCTTGAATGATATTCGCAGCATCCATGAGGTCTTCATCAATAGTAATACTGCCGATATAATTTAAATCGGCGCCGGTAACCTTTACGCGATGAATTTTAGATTTAACTACGTGTATTTGCATGGTTTTTAATTTAAAGCGATATTATCTATTAAACGCACCTCGTCTGCATAAACCGCAAGAAATGCACGATACGATTTGTTTTTGTCAAACTCCTTTATTGGCTTCAGCGTTGCTTCGTCAGCAATTTGGAAGTAGTCCAATCGGAACAGTGGATGTTTTTTAAAAGAATCCGATACAAACTTATAAATTTCCTCGATAGCTTCCTCTTTTATTTTCTTTTTAACCTCTTGTAAGGTTTTGTATATCAGGGTTGCTTCATTTTTTTGTTGTTCGTTAAGTAGTTGGTTTCTAGAGCTTAGGGCTAATCCCGACGCCGCTCTAACAATCTCACAGCCCACAATTTCTATATCTAGATTCTTTATAGAAACCAATTTGCGTATTATTTGTAGTTGCTGGAAGTCTTTTTCACCAAAATAGGCCCTATCTGGCTTTACGATATCAAATAGCCTAGATACAATAGTGCCTACGCCATCAAAGTGCCCAATTCGGAATGTGCCTTCCATCTGCTGATCTAGCCCGTCAAAATCATATTTCTCTGCACTTACATTCTCCGAATACATCTCCTTTACGCTAGGAGCAAAAACAAAAATATCCTCACTACACTTTTTTAAAGCGGCAAGATCGGTATCTAAATCTCGCGGATAATTCTTTAAATCCTCGGAATTGTTAAATTGTGTGGGGTTTACGAAGATGCTAACCACTAGATATTCATTCTCTAGCAATGCTTGTTTTACCAAAGCTAGATGTCCTTCGTGCAACGCGCCCATGGTAGGAACAAAGCCTATCTTGCCTGCGTTTCGCTGCTTTGCAATCGCAGTTTGTAGCGATGCTTTGTCTCTAAATATTTTCATAAAATAAGATTCGTGCGGTGCAAATCTAATATATCTAATGGAATCTACATAAAATTTCGTATTTTTGCATCGTTTTAATACAGAATACATGTACAGTGATTGTACGCTAAAATTAAAATTATGAAAGATAAGAGAGTCTTGTATGTTTCTTCCGAAGTAATGCCTTATTTGCCTGAAACGGAAATTTCTTCCACTTCTTTTTTCGCTCCAAAAGCGGTAAAAGATAACAAAGGGGAGATTCGTATATTCATGCCAAGATATGGAAGTGTCAATGAGCGTAGACATCAACTACACGAAGTAATCCGCTTGTCGGGAATGAACTTGGTAGTAAACGATATGGATATGCCATTGGTAATTAAAGTAGCGTCTATTCCAAAAGAACGTATGCAGGTATACTTTATCGATAATGAAGAGTATTTTGAGCGTAAAGCTACCTATGCGGATAAAGAAGGAAAGTTGTTTGAGGACAACGATGAGAGAGCAATATTCTTTGCTAAAGGAGTGATAGAAACTATCAAAAAACTTAATTGGGCACCAGATATTATTCACGTGCACGGTTGGTTAGCATCTTTATTGCCATTGTATATTAAAGAATTCTACAAGAACGACCCGTTGTTTGAAAATAGTAAAGTAGTTACCTCTGTGTACAATACTAACTTCGAAGGAACGTTAAATGAAGACTTGATCAAGAAACTGCGTTTCGATGAAATGGCAGAGGAGAAGATAAAGGAATTGGAAGTGCCGAACTACGACAATATTATGAAAGTAGCTATGGCAAACTCCGATGGCGTAGTGTTGGGCTCTGAAGAAATATCCAAAGAATTGGAAAACTATGTTGAAAAACTAGAGGTTCCGGTGTTAAAGTATGTTAATCCCGAGGAACTTTCGGCTGCCTATCTTGATTTTTACCAAGGAGAAATTTGCAAGTAAAAGTATAATACAACCACAATAAGATTATGACGCAACGAGTAAAGCGCCTTAAAAAATGGATGATAGCATTGTTAGCAGTAGTAGCCCTAGGCATAACTACTGCTTGCATTGAGGATAACAATCTAGTAGGAACCGAGATTGTTGGAGACGAAAGTTTGATCTCCGATCCAGATGCAACTGCTACAGTAGTTGCGTATAGTCAGCAGTTAAAAGGAATCCGAACTAATATTCAGGAAACCGATAGAAGTGGGATGTTTGGGGTGTACCAAGACCCAATTTTTGGTAAAACAACCACAAACTTATTAACGCAGCTGCGTTTAGAAAGACTTAATCCAGAGTTTGGGAATGGAGCAAGAGTAGATAGTGTAAAGCTACACCTACCCTATTACAGCAGGTCCAAGATAGAGGTGGATACCACCTATATACTAGATTCTATCTATGCACGTAAACCAATGAAAATAGAGGTTTTTGAATCTAAATACTTTCTTAGAAGAGTGGATCCAAACTCTAACTTCGAAAGTGAGCAAGCTTACTATAGCGATCAAGCCACTCTTTTTGAGAGTCATTTAGGAGATTTAATAGGGGAGAATAAGGAGTTTGTTCCCAAAGCAATGCCTATTAGTCATATTCAAGGAGAGGGGGAGGATAGAAAAGAAGAGAAGTGGGCTCCTGGTGTGTATATGGATTTGCCTACCGCGTTTTTTGAAGATAAAATATTAGGTAAAGAGGGAGAGGCAGAGTTGATTTCCCATGATAGCTTTTATGATTACTTTAGAGGTATTTATTTTAAAGTCAGCGAGATAAATGACTCAGGGTCGATGTTTTTATTTAAAATGGAAGACTCGAAAATACGAATCTATTATTCTTCAGATGCCGAAGAGGAAGGCGAAGCGCGTCCTAAGGGGACCCTTGACTTGCTTTTAAAAGGTGGAATGAAAGTTGAGGTGACAGAAAAAGAACATAGCGGCTATGTAGAGCAACAATTACTGGCTCAAGATAGTGTACAGGGCTCCTCTAGGTTGCTATTGCAAGGTGGAGAGAGTGTTGTGGGGGTTGTGAAACTCTTTGGAGAAGATTCTGACGATAGTGGAGTTGCCGATGAATTGGAGCAGTTGCGTTTGGATGGACCGATTGTAAACGAAGCAAATTTGATTTTCTATGTAGATCAAGATGCCTTGGACGATGAGGCTATAGAGCCTGAACGTATTATAATATTCAACGCAGAGGATGGTAGGCTTTTAGCTGACTATGGAGTGGATCAAACTGCATCTGCCAATACACTTGGAAGTAAGGTGGTTCACTTAGGTAGATTGCATCGCGATGAAGATGGTAAAGGGGAGTATTATAAGATTCGTATCACTAATTACATAAGCGACGTAATCAATGGAGGAATTGAGAACTACCCATTAGGAATTGCCGTTATTCCGAATGTGGAGGCAGCAAACCCAATTGAGGTAAAAGAAGAGGGGAATATGCCAGTAAAGGGAATTCCATCAGGAACAATTTTCTCGCCACGAGGAACAGTGATTCACGGATCTGCATCTGAGAATGAAGCGAAGCGATTGAAATTAGAATTATATCTTACCAAAGTAAACTAAGGAGATTTAAATGTATAATAACAAAAGTGCGATAGAAGTATCTATAAAGATGCCCTATCGCACTTTTGTTATTAATGTACCTCGTACTATTTTACTTTGTGAGTAGCTGTACGGATAAGGGGTGTATGCTTTCGCACTTCTTTATATTCCTTGCTATAAGTGTGTTATGTTTGGCTGTGATTTCTTTAAATTTTATCGTGTAGTGGGAATAGAATAATTCTTGTTATGAAAAAATCTAAAATGCATTGTGCTATTACGATATAATGAGCTATCTTTGCACCGATAAAATCAGGGTGCGTTATTACCCATGAAAGTACATAACATAAATTCTTAATAATGTCACAAGTTACAGGAAAAGTAGCACAGATTATAGGTCCAGTGGTAGACGTAGCGTTTGCTAGCGGAGATAACCTTCCGAGTATTTACGACTCGTTGGAGGTTTCGCTTGGAGGAAATATACTGGTGCTAGAAGTTCAATCACACATCGGAGAAAACACAGTTCGTACTATATCAATGGATTCTACAGACGGTTTAAGCCGAGGTGTAGAGGTTATTGCTACTGGTGCTCCTATTCAAATGCCTATCGGAGAATCTGTTTACGGGCGTCTATTCAACGTTATTGGTGATGCTATTGACGGGATGGATAACTTGCCTAAAGCAGGAAAAGATGGCATGCCTATTCACCGTGAAGCACCTAAATTCGAGGATTTATCTACTTCTTCCGAAGTATTGTTTACTGGGATTAAGGTAATCGACTTAGTTGAGCCTTATGCAAAAGGAGGTAAGATTGGTTTATTCGGTGGTGCAGGTGTTGGAAAAACAGTACTTATTCAAGAATTAATTAACAATATTGCAAAAGGACACGGTGGACTATCGGTTTTTGCCGGTGTTGGAGAGCGTACTCGTGAGGGGAATGATTTACTTCGTGAGATGTTGGAGTCTGGCATTATCCAATATGGAGAGGATTTCATGGAGTCCATGGAAAAGGGTGAGTGGGACTTATCTCTAATAGATAAAGAAGCATTAAAAGATTCGAAAGCTACTTTCGTATTCGGACAGATGAACGAGCCTCCTGGAGCTAGAGCACGTGTGGCACTTTCAGGTCTTACTATCGCCGAGCACTTCCGTGACGGAGATGGAGAAGGACAGGGAAGAGACGTACTATTCTTCGTAGACAATATATTTAGATTTACACAAGCAGGATCAGAGGTATCTGCACTTCTTGGCCGTATGCCATCGGCAGTAGGATATCAGCCTACACTAGCTACAGAGATGGGTGCCATGCAAGAACGTATTACTTCTACCAAGCAAGGGTCCATTACATCGGTACAGGCGGTTTACGTACCTGCTGATGACTTGACCGACCCGGCACCAGCTACAACGTTTGCTCACTTAGATGCAACAACCGTACTTTCTAGAAAGATTGCGGAGCTTGGTATTTATCCAGCGGTAGATCCGTTAGAGTCTTCTTCTAGAATTCTTACACCAGAAATTTTAGGAAAGGAACATTACGACTGTGCACAACGAGTAAAAGAGTTATTACAGCACTATAAAGAATTACAAGATATTATTGCCATTCTAGGAATGGAAGAGTTGAGCGAAGAGGACAAGCTAGCAGTATCTAGAGCGAGAAGGGTATCTCGTTTCTTATCACAACCTTTCCACGTAGCAGAGCAGTTTACTGGAACACCAGGAGTTCTTGTAGATATAAAAGATACGATCAAAGGATTTAATATGATTATGGATGGAGAGCTAGATCACCTTCCAGAAGCAGCATTTAACTTAAAAGGTACCATCGAAGAAGCGATTGAGCACGGTGAGAAATTACTTGCAGACTCTTAATCTTTTGAATCAACCTTTTAATAATACTTTAGTTTTAGTCCTATGTTTTTAGAAATAGTTACGCCAGAAGCTTCTATCGTTACCGCAGAGATAAACTCCGTAACGGTACCAGGTATTAACGGTAGATTCCAAATCCTAAAAGGACACGCATCTGTTGTGTCGCTTTTGGACAAGGGGGTAGTTACCTTTAGTGGATCACCAACTATTGCCACAGGTTTTGAAGATCGATTTACCAAGGATAAAGACGGTAAATGGGAGTTCGAAATCAAAGGGGGAACCATAGAGCATAAAAACGATAAAGCTATTATTCTAGCAGACTAAAAGCTTATCAAAATCATTTAAAAAGCCTTTCTTGCTTCATGCTAAGAAAGGCTTTTTACTTTTTTAAGCCTATTGATTTTCTGCTAGCTCCTTATAGTAGAAAGATTTTTGGTGTAATTAGGTTGCTATAAAGAGGATGCTATTTTGTAATAAAGATTTTTGTATCTTTATTTTAAAGTAATAGAGAGCTTTATGTTAATAGATAAACATGAGGGTTCTCTATTTGTCTACAAAGTTATACGGTACTATGGGATATAAAGTAAAAGAAGTTCCAGTGGAGGAAATTCTATCTATACGCAGTGCGGAGCTTAGAGAGGGTCTCGATCCAGAACAATGTCGTTTTGCGGAGGATGACGACGAAGGAGCAATTCATTTAGGCTTATTTGATGAGGGAAAAATTATAGGCTGCCTTAGCGTTTTTCGAAAGAAACACGAGAGTTTCAATGAGCTAAACCAAAACCAATATAGAGGTATGGCGGTTACCAAAACCTACCAAGGAAACGCGATGGGAAATTTGCTTTTGAATAAAGCAGACCGAATGGTATTGGCTAGAAAGGAAAATTTTATTTGGATTCATGCTAGAAAACTAGCACTTAATTTTTACCGTAGGAATGGATACAGTGTCGTTGGTGCATCTTTTGATATTCCTGGAATAGGAGAGCACTATTTAATGTATAAGCGCTTGTAGCAAGCATATTAGATGTCGTTAGCCTGTTTGTGGCGTAGCTACTGTGTGAGTGATTGATGATATTGGCTAAACTCTCCTTTACGCATGCATAGGCAGATGTGGATTTGCGATTAACTTTTCGAAACAATGCGATATATAGATAAACTTAATTGGATAGGAATACTCCTACGGTTTTGGCAAGGGATAGCTTATTTATAAAGCTATCTATTTTTATAATGATCGTTCCATCTTTCAAAAATAAGTTGCGATTCCCATCCGCGATATTGCATATAGCTCACAAACTTTCTTTTTTTAGCATGGGTGTCGCTTTCATTCTCTAATTGTTTTAGTCGCTTGTTGGCTAGGTTGTAGAAGGACTGTAGGTATTCTGCTTCTTCTATTTCCTTTAAAGCTTCTTTTATATTGTAAGAACCGATTTGTCGTTGTTTTAGTTCTCTTATAATTCGAGTTTTTCCCCAATGTTTGATTCGGAATTTTCCTCTTGCAAAACTTTGCGCAAATCGGGTTTCATTTAAAAAGTTACCCTCTATCAGTTTTGTTATTATAATCTCACAAGCTTGCGGTATCATTCGCATTTCTTTGAGTTTTTGCTCTACTTCCATGTGGCATCGATCTCGGTATGCACAATACGATTGCAGTTTTGCCAATGCTTCGTTTACGGAGTAGGATTTGTGTTTTTCCATGAGGGACAGATTATGATGTAAAGATAAAAAAAAAGAGCCTTGCTACTAGCGTAACAAAGCTCTCTTGGTATTATCCGATGGTTTTCCCATCTTTATCTTTGAATTGATATTCTAGATAGGTATAGGCATCTCTAGGTTGTATTTGTATCCATTGCCTATGCTGTAGGAACCATTTGGTTCGAACAGATGGAAATCCATTTGTAAGGAATGCGGCTATAAAAGGATGCGTATGTAAACTTATCTTTTTATAGTCTTTATTTATTAATCTTTTTAAGTCTTCGGTCAATTTATTGATCACCACTATTGGTGCTTCAATTTCTTTACCGGACCCACTAGGCGCAATTTCCTTTGTTTTTATGCTTAGTTCAGGGCGTACCCTTTGTCGTGTTATTTGGATAAGTCCAAATTTTGTTGGGGGCAGTATTTTGTGTTTAGCCTTGTCGTCTTTCATTTCCTCCCTTAGGGTGTCATATAAGGCTTTTCTGTTTGCTGCAACTCCCATGTCAATAAAATCCACTACAATTATGCCTCCCATATCTCGCAGTCGTAGCTGTCTGGCTACTTCTTTTGCTGCAATAAGATTTACTTCTAGTGCAGTTTCTTCTTGACTGCTTTGTTTGTTGCTATGATTACCGCTATTAACGTCTATCACGTGCATGGCTTCGGTGTGCTCTATTACTAGGTAAGTCCCTTTAGGGCCAGACACCGTTTTGCCGAATGAAGTTTTAATTTGTCTTTCGATACCGAATTTTTGAAAAATTGGCACTTTCGAATCGTATAGTTTTACGATCTGTTCTTTGTGCGGGGCAATGTTTTGGACGTAGTTCTTAATATCTAAATACAGCGTTTCGTCATCTACGTGTATCGCAGAGAAGTTATCGTTAAAAATATCACGTAACATGGATTCTCCTCTGTTTAATTCACTCAACACCTTTGAGGGGTGGTGAGCTCTGTGCAGCCTTTTACACATCGCTGTCCAGCGATCCATTAGACCTTGTAGGTCTCTATCCAGTTCGGCTACTTTTTTGTCTTCTGCCACGGTACGAATAATAACCCCAAAACCTTTGGGCTTAATACTCATCATCAATCGTTTTAACCTATTTCTCTCTTCATTGCTTTTTATCTTTTGTGAGATAGAAATTCGATCAGAGAAGGGAACCAGAACAATATAACGCCCTGCTATAGATAGCTCGGAGCTGATGCGTGGTCCTTTGGTAGAAATAGGTTCTTTTACAATCTGTACCAGAATCGATTGATTTGATTTGATGGCTTGATTTATCTTGCCATGCTTTTCAATCGGTTTATTAAATTGGAAATTATCTAAGCTATAATTCTTTAGCTTACCTGTGCTTACTCGTTTTACGAAGTTTAGAAGTGAAGGTACATTTGGGCCTAGGTCATGATAATGCAAAAAAGCATCTTTTTCATGACCCACACTTACAAACGCAGCATTAAGTCCCGGAACAATTCTTCGGATTTTAGCTATATATATATCGCCAACCGTAAATTTAGTCCCGTTTTCGTCGTCTTTGTTAAGCTCGATGAGTTTCCCATCTTTTAATAAGGCAAAATCAATTTCTTGTGAACTGGATCTGATAAATAATTCGTAGTTCACTTTTGATTAATTTTATATCCTGATGGCGTAAGCCCTTTGTTATTAAGGGCTATACGCAAGTAGAATAGGATGGATTAAACAATTTTTTCACAGGTATAGTATCTGTTTCACTAATCCAATTAAAACAGATTAACCCGAAGAAATGAAAGCAGCTGTGTATAGCTGTCTTACATCTCTCTATGTCAAGGAACGTATTTTGATGTTTTAATAAAACAAAAAAAGTAGGCTCACCTACTTCTTCTTGTTCTTGTGACGGTTAGCACGGCTTCTTTTTTTGCGCTTATGCGTCGCCATTTTGTGTCTTTTTCTTTTTTTACCACTTGGCATAATGTTGTCTATTTAATAATGTTAATAATTAATTTTTTTAGTCTTCCACTTTAACTTTCGCTTTCACTCCTTCCAAGAAAACTTTGGCTGGCTTAAAAGCTGGTATGTTATGTGCTGGAATCTTAATGGTGGTGTTTTTTGAGATGTTTCTTCCAGTCTTTTCAGCTCTTTTGCGAACAATAAAGCTTCCAAATCCTCTTAAATAAACATTTTCGTTGCTTTCTAAAGAAGTTTTAACCTCCTCCATGAAAGATTCGATTACTGCTTGAACATCACCTCTTTCCATTCCAGTGCTTTCTGAAATATTGGCTACAAGATCCGCTTTTGTCATTATCTATAAATATATTTTTTTATTAGGTATGTAATTTTGAGTTGGCAAATATAATAATTTTAAACTCAAAATATCAATCCACGTACTAATTTAAAATATCAATGGATAAAGTGTTATTTTTGTAACATGGACAAAGATACGATATTTTTTTCTAACCGTTTAATATCTTGGTACTTAACAAACAAACGAAATCTGCCATGGCGTTCGGAGGTCTCTCCATATCATGTGTGGTTATCCGAAATCATCTTGCAACAGACCAAGGTAGCACAAGGACTACCATATTATGAGGCATTTGTAGCCAAATATCCCACAGTGAAAGATCTAGCTAATGCAACCGAAGATGAAGTCTTATTGCTTTGGCAAGGGTTAGGGTATTATAGCCGCGCTAGGAATCTACATGCCTCTGCAAAGTATATAGTTAAAGAACTAAATGGTGTTTTTCCAAATACTTTCCTTTCCTTGCTTGCGCTGAAGGGAGTGGGAGACTATACTGCTAGTGCAATAGCATCTATATGTTACAATGAACCACAAGCCGTAGTAGACGGAAATGTATATCGCGTGCTAAGCCGTATTTTTGGAATAGAAACAATTGTTCCTAGCAGTAAAGCACATAAGAAATTCAAGGAGTTGGCTACCTTGCTGATGGATAAAGAGCAGTCTGGAACTTTTAATCAGGCTATGATGGAATTTGGTGCATTGCAATGCATACCACGTAATCCAAATTGTGAGCAGTGCATATTCGCGTCAAAATGCGTAGCTCTACATAAAAATGCCATTCACGAGCTACCCGTTAAAAAGAAAAAGGCCAAGGTGACAAAACGATATTTTAATTACTTTATCGTTCTTTCCGACACGGATTCTCTTGTGATTCAGCAACGATTGGATAAAGATATTTGGCATAAGTTGTACGAATTACCATTATGGGAGTCTAATTCGGCTTTATCCAAGACACAATTAAAAGAAATCATAAGAGAAACACCCGAGTTTGCCGAATTAGATTCTAGCAGTCTACAACTCATCAATAGAAAACAAATCGTACATAAACTTTCTCACCAACATTTGCATACTAAGTTTTGGATTATAGAGGGAGATATGCCAGAGCAAGCATCGATTCCTATTGAAGAATGGAAGAATTATGCTTTTCCAACATTGATAGAGGAATTTTTATCAAGCTTTTTGGTGGATGAATATTTGAGTTTCATATAGATAATCAGATAAGATAAATTGATATTTGCTTAAATTGCTTAAGTTTGTGGGTGGTAACTAAAACCCAAATATTATGAGTGGAACATTGAATAAAGTAATGTTGATTGGACGTACTGGTGATGATGTAAAGACGCATTATTTTGAAGGGGGCGGGTGTATAGGGAGATTCCCGTTGGCGACCAATGAAACCTACACCAATCGCGCTACAAATGAGCGAGTAAGCAATACGGAGTGGCACAACATAATTGTACGAAATAAAGCAGCCGAGATATGTGAGAAGTACCTAAAGAAAGGTGATATGGTTTACATTGAAGGAAGATTAAAAACACGCAAGTGGACCGATGATAAAGGAGTGGATCGCTATACTACAGAAGTACAGTGTAGTGAGTTTAAATTTCTTACTTCTAAAAGCGATAGCGGAAGAGGAATGGAGGCAAACCCAGAACAGACTAGTGAATCTGCCAGCCCAACATCGCAGAGTGCAACCACGACGCCGATGGATGCCAATGAAAATGAAGAGGACGACCTACCATTTTAATTTATAGAATAAACACTGATTTACTTTGGATTTAGAACCCCCCAGGTTATTCCTAATGGCAGTTATAGAGCCTAGGATTTTAATATCTCTAGCTTCGTTGCTGGTATTGTTAGCATGTTCGGCATTGATATCTGGAGCTGAAGTGGCACTGTTTTCATTGACAAAAACCGATTTGGATGTGGAAGAAGACCACCCATCCCATCGAAAAATCCGTACATTAAAACATCTTTTAAAGCAACCGCAAAAATTATTAGCTACGATATTAATCGTAAATAATTTAGTAAACATTGCTATTGTTCTACTATTTGCAGCTATTTCGAGTGTTTTGTACGAAGGTATGAACTTGAACGTTTTAGGAATAGACTTGAGGTTTATAATCGATGTTGGTTTAGTAACCTTCTTATTATTATTGTTTGGAGAGATTTTGCCAAAGGTTTATGCCAGCAGAAATAAGCTTTCTTTCTCGCTGCTTATGACGTATCCAATTAGTTTTCTAAACTCTCTTTTTGCATGGCTAAGTATTCCTATGCAGATTTTCACCACTTATTTCCATCGTAAGTTAGGAAACCAAACAAGTGGTCTTAGTGTAGATCGATTATCTCATGCATTAGAACTTACTTCTGAGGAGGATACCTCACACGAAGAACAAAAGTTATTACAAGGAATTGTTACTTTCGGAAATATCGATGCAAAACAAGTTATGCGTCCACGAATGGAAGTATTTGCAGTAGATCAGAATTTACCATACGCCGAGGTGCTAGACCAGATTGTAGAAATGGGATACTCAAGAATCCCTGTTTATAAAGATAATATAGATACTATTTCGGGTGTGCTTTATGTGAAGGATTTAATTCCTTATATCGACTCGGAAACGCTAGATTGGCAGGCTTTGATTAGAAAAACCTATTTTGTCCCAGAAAACAAAAAGCTAGACGACTTACTAAACGATTTTAAACGAAAAAAAATACACCTTGCTGTTGTGGTGGATGAGTACGGAGGTACCAGTGGCTTGATTACCATGGAAGATGTAATCGAACAAATCGTTGGAGAGATAAGCGATGAGTTCGATGAAGACGATATTATGTTCTCTAAACTGGGCGAGTTTACCTATGTTTTTGAAGGAAAAACAACCCTCAAAGATTTTTATGAGATTATAGAGCAGGACGATGAAGAGATTGAATTGTTTGAACGAGCTAAGGGAGAATCGGAAACATTAGCCGGGTTTTTATTGGAGATTTATAAAGGTTTTCCGAAAAAAAATGACAAAATTGTGTTCCATAATTATGTGTTTACCATTGAAGCATTTGAGAACAGAAGAATTAAGCAAGTGAAATTGACCATAGAACAAGCCTAGACGTATGAAGCGATTTATTATAGCCTTACTTTTGTTATTTGGTGTCATGGCTTGTAAGAAAGACCTGGTTACTAAACCAGCTGCCAAACTGCGGTTGGAGTATCCAGAAGCCACCTACCTAAAAGAATCACTAGAAGGCTGTCCCTACCATTTTGAAGTGAATGCCAATACTAGCATTGCGCGTAGAGACAATTGCTGGACTAACATTAACTATCCAGGTATGAATGCTACCATACATCTTACCTATCATCCGGTTAATAATAATATAGATTCTTTGCTTCGCGATGCACAAAAACTAACTTACGATCACGCCATAAAAGCCCAATCTATTATAGAGCAAATGCGTGTAGATGAGGATAGTAGAGTCTTCGGTATGTTCTATGCACTTGAAGGGGAAGCAGCAAGCCAGTCGCAATTCTATGTAACCGATAGCCTAAACCACTTAGTAGTGGGTTCCTTATATTTTAATGCCAAACCTAATTACGACTCCATATATCCTGCAGTAATCTATCTACAACAAGATATTCGACATATTATGGAGACTATCAAGTGGGAGGAGTGAATAAAATTGATTGTCTGTAAGCAACTATAAAATTATAAAGCCTGATACTGATACTTATAGTGCATATTTATATTAGAATTACCAATAATAAATAGTTGCTTTTATTCTAAGTTAATCTACCTGATTTGCGGAGTTTTTTCACGTTTATATGTTTTTATTTCCGACTGACTTCGTAGATATCTGCAGATTTTTTTAACCGTATTATAAATAACGAATCTGCAATTAAATAAATATGCTTTTTTATATTCCTATAAATAGCTGCCGCTTTTATTTAAATTTATGAATACAAAGGTTTTTCCATAGTAAGACTGACCCTTGTTGAAAAGTCGCACAATAACAAATCTATTAGAAACATGAACAAAATATTGCTATTCCTCGCACTTCTCTTATCGGCATTTATCGCTTACGGACAAGAATCTAAATTCCAAACCAAATTTGATGATGCTATTCCCGTTTTAAACCTTGGCACTTTTCACATGGGATATACACCAGATGCAAACAAAACTGAGTTTGATGAGTATGACAAAGAGAATATTCGACAGATACATGAAATTGCAAAGAAAATTGCAGCTTTTAAGCCTACTGTGTTAATTGTAGAAACTAGTCCTGAATATCAAGACAAATTAGAATCACGCTACAAGGAGTATTTAATAAATCCAGAAATGGAATTTGAGAATCCCAATGAAGTGGAGCTGCTTGCTTATGAGGTTGGTAGACTAAGTGATGCAGAACGTATTTATGGCATAGACTATCAAGAAGGGTATAATTATGCTTTGTATTCTCAATTGGCCAATAAAATAGACTCTACTACGGTTCCAAAATATGGAGCAATGAGTATAGATAATGAGCAGAGGTATTGGATGGAGTTAGGAAGAGAACCTAAT
>DATGMW010000060.1:0-10966 GCA_035307105.1 Flavobacteriaceae bacterium | reverse complement strand
ATTGGTGGTATAAGCTTATTCCAGCTTTTATCAGTCGTCTTTCGTTTACTATAGGAACAGCACTTGTAAAGTTTTGTTTAAATTCTTGCAAACTTTTCCAATCTATTTTTGGAACACTAGTCAATCCTTTATTTTCAAGGTTTTTAGCAGCTTGATATACTTCTGTAACGCCAGATAGTACTTTTTTTGGGTCGCAACCTCGATTGGCACAGGTTCCTCCATATTCTCTATTATCGGCTATAGCTACTTTCATTCCCATAGCAGCGCAATCGAAGGCTATTCTTTTTCCAGAACTTCCCGTTCCGATTACAAAAACATCAAATTCTTTTATGGCCATAGTTTTAATTTAAGTTTAGTGCGTACTATATATGTAAGTGAAGTAGCTAAATTTAGGCAATAATTACAATTAGACCAATTTAGTAGGCTTCTATATGGATTCGCTTGGTATCAAGAGACATCGATTTACTTGGAATAAGTAAGCTTGTTGTCTATAATTTTTGCTGCAGATGTAAAAGGATGTTCTGGTAGATTTGTCTTGCTTATGATGTGAATAACTGTCCAACCTTTTACTTTTAGATAATCGGAAATGAGTGCTCTATGGCAACGCCACCATACCGCTTCGGAACACATAATCGCTGTGGTTTTATGCTCTGCTATAGAAGTCAGTTTAGCAATAGCAATTTTAAAATCTTCCGTTTCCATATAATCCGCATAGGCTTGAAAGGACTTGTTACGCCAGATTAAATTATTTGAGTTTTCTCTGGGCTTTCGTCTTCCTCCAAGAGCTTCGCAATGCAAATATTCTATTTTTCTGTCTTTTAGAGATTGTGCCAAACGCTCTTTGTTAAAATGTGGAAACTTTTTTGAAACAGGGAAACGACGTACATCTACCAATACTGCTATCTTATTCTGAAGGAGTAATTCTATAAAAGATTTTATATCTCTGGTGGAATGGCCGATGGTAAACAAAGTAAAGGATTTGGCGTCGCTCATTATCTTGGGATTATAACAATGATACATATTTAAAAGCAGTCAAAAGGTACACTATTCTTTGAAATCTATAGCTAAAAACTAAGTTTTATTGGAGCACAGTTTAAGGTATAGACTTTGAACCTGTCGATAATAGCGCTATTTTTTAATTTGTATTAGGTTATATTTAATAATAATAACCACAGACAATCTGTATCTTTGAGTAACAAATAAAAATCATGGCAAAAAAGAAACCACTTACCGAAAACGACATCATTTCCTATTACATGGATTATGTCCTTGAACATAACGAAAACCCGAAATCTGTTTATGCTTTCGCAAAAGAAAACAAATTTGAAGAAGCTGTTTTTTACGATTTCTTTGGAGGTTTTGAAGCGATAGAAGCACACGTATTCAAAGCATTCTTCGATAATACAATTAACGTACTTAACAAAAGTGAGGACTACCTTTCGTTTGATGCTCGCAACAAGCTTCTGAGTTTCTACTTTACCTTCTTTGAGGTTTTAACAGCCAATAGGAGCTACGTTATTTATGCATTACATCAGCATAAAAATAAACTAAAAAACCTAAGGGTTTTGTCGGGGTTGAAAAAAGACTTTGGCAATTACATCCGAAACTTAGAGATTGAGACTATTGATCTTAAGAAGGAGGATTTAGAAAAAATACAAAATCGTGCCATGGAAGAGTCCGCATGGGTACAACTCTTGTTGACGCTTAAGTTCTGGATAGACGACACGTCTGCCAAATTTGAGAAAACGGATATCTTTATTGAGAAATCTGTGAACACAAGCTTTGATGTTATGGATGTAGCTCCGATTAAAAGCATTCTAGATTTTGGGAAATTTCTCTACAAAGAGAACTTTCAAATGAATTAAAAAATAATCCATGAAAACTATTGATAGTATTCCAGTAGGCAAGATTCATCGTGCCTCAAAATTAGTAACCACAGGTGCTCGTGTTGGCGTTAATTATCTTAAATATTATGGAGATAAGTTGACGAAAACCGAAGAAGAAGCCCGTGAGCGCTTGAATGAAAGCAATGCCGAGGATATATATAACAGTTTAAAACAACTTAAAGGAAGTGCGCTTAAAGCCGCACAAATGCTAAGTATGGAGAAGAGCATTATGCCACAAGCATATGTAGAGAAATTCTCTTTAGCACAATTTTCTGTACCGCCATTATCCCCGCCATTGGTGTTGAAAACATTTAAAAACTACTTTGGTAAATCGCCAAATGAACTGTACGATTCGTTCAATTCCACTTCTGTAAATGCAGCCTCTATTGGACAAGTCCATGAAGCGGTTAAAGATGGAAAAAAGCTTGCCGTAAAAATTCAATATCCTGGAGTTGCAGAAAGCATTTCGTCTGATCTAGCTTTAGTGAAACCTATCGCCATTAAAATGTTTAACATTAGAGGAGAGGATTCAGATAAATATTTTGAAGAAGTAGAAGGGAAGCTGATAGAAGAAACCAATTATATTCTAGAAGTGGCGCAGAGCAAAGAGATTTCTGAAGCTTGTGCACACATTCCTAATTTATTATTCCCTAAATATTACGAAGAGTTATCTACAGAGCGTATTATAACCATGGACTACATGGAGGGCGAACACCTTTCGGAGTTTACTGCGAATAATACCAACCAGGAGTTGTCCAATCAAATCGGGCAAGCCTTATGGGATTTCTATATGTTCCAAATGCATAATCTGAAAAAAGTACATGCCGATCCACATCCAGGGAACTTCTTGGTAACTAAAGAAGGGAAAATGGTGGCTTTAGATTTTGGTTGTATGAAAATCATTCCAGAATCTTTTTACGCACCTTATTTTGAATTGGCACAGCCAGAAAATATAAATAACAAGGAGTTTTTCAATGCTAAACTTTATGAGCTAGAAATTCTAAGAACAGATGATACCAAAGAAGAAATTGAATTTTTCTCTCAAATGTTCCATGAATTGCTAAGTTTATTCACCCAGCCTTTTCATGTAGAAACTTTTGATTTCTCTGATGAAGAGTTTTTTGGACAGATCACCGAGCTAGGACAGCGATACTCAAAAAGTACCGAGTTAAAGAAAATGAATGGCAATCGTGGTTCGGAGCATTTTATTTATATCAATCGTACGTTTTTTGGATTGTATAATTTGATGTTCGATTTGAAAGCAAAAGATATTAAAATCAACAATTATTTAAAGTTATAGAAGTTGTAAACCTTCATTTTATTGTCTACAAAACATTGCAAAGTTTTGAAGTATATCTCTTATATTTAGGATAGCCACCTCAAGTCTTACGCTAGGGCTAAGTCGTTGATTCATTGTTGATTACACGGTTTTGGGCTATTCAAATCTAACAAGAGATAAGTGTAAAACACTAGTTTATTATAATTGAGGCGTCTTGTTTTTGTAAGGAAGACTCTATCTTACAAAGGCGAAGCAGCACTTCGTTAAGCTTTTTTTGAATGGTAGCTTTAAGAAGCTATTTTTCTATCTAGTAGCGCTACAAAACGAAATATGTAGCGACAATCATATAGCTAATTATAATACGAGAAAACTAATTACTAAGCCGTCTCTTAACAAAAAACGAGGTGTCCATAGCTATGTAAAACCGTTATGGAAGATAACTCTTTCTTTAATTTATCTAAATATTATAGGTTAAGACTTGTAAGTCTGTTTAAGTTTGTAACAGAAAAACATATAATGAAAGAAAATTTTGCGGTTGTTACAGGAGCTAGTAGGGGATTAGGGAAATCATTTGCACAAGAATTAGCAAAAGAAGGAAATAATTTATTGTTGATAAGCCTACCTAATGAGGGCTTAGCTGCTTTATGTAAGGAACTTGAGGGTCAATATGACATTAAAGCCATTTCCTATGAAACGGATTTGAGTAAGAAAGAAAACCTATATACGTTAGCAGATTGGATAAACGAAAATTATACTATAAATACGCTAATCAATAATGTAGGCATAGGTGGCACTAGAAAATTTGATGAAGTGCCAACTTCTTATATCGAGAAAATGATAGGGCTAAACGTAATGGCTACCTCCATTTTGACTCATCGATTATTACCAAATTTAAAAGCAAGAAGTAAATCCAATATTCTCAATGTCTCCAGCCTAGCAGGTTATTCCCCTATAGGGTATAAAACAGTTTATCCGGCCTCGAAAGCATTTGTCTATTCTTTTTCACGAGGACTTTATCAGGAGTTAAAGGATACTAGTGTATGCGTTAGTGTAGTAGCACCTGGCCCCATGAAAACCAACGGCAATACCACCCAAAGAATTGAAAAACAAGGTTTCTTCGCTAGAATAACCTTACTCGATCCAGATAATGTAGCGCGGTATTGTATTAAACAACTAGAAAAGCGAAAAGCAGTTATTTCTGTAAATAGCTTTAGTTGGTTGGTTTTAAAACTAGTGCCTACAAGAATTTCCCTTCCTATAATAACTAATCGATTCAAAAAAGAATTAGATGTAGGGATATGAAGCACATTTTCATTACTGGAATCACTGGCTTGTTAGGAACCAATTTAGCAAATGAACTATTGGATGCTGGGTATCGGGTTACTGCTATTGCTAGAGATAAAACTAAATATTTTGGGAACCGCACAGATAACCTTCATTTAATCGAAAAAGGTCTTTTCGACGATTACGACGAACATCTTCTGGGAGTGGACGTAGTGGTACACATTGCGGCAGTAACGGCAACAAACCTTATAGAATACACAGAATACGAAAGAGTAAACTACTTAGCTACTAAAAGATTATTTACAAAAGCAGAGGAGCAAAAAGTTCCTATGTTCGTATTTATAAGTACAGCGAACACGATTGGCTTTGGTAGTTTGAAAAATCCTGGAGTAGAGGGAAATGAAATGAGAAAACCTTTCTCCAAACATTACTACGCACAAAGTAAACTACAAGCTGAAACCTATTTGCTAGCGCAACAAGGGGAGATTAAAGTAAAGATTTTGAACCCTACTTTTATGATCGGTGCAAACGATAGTAAACCTAGTTCGGGGAAATTACTACTTATGGGATTGGATAAACGCGTGGTGTTTTATCCTCTTGGCGGGAAGAGTTTTGTGCCTGTAAAAGATGTGGTAACGGCCATTATAAACAGTTTTACAATAGGAAAATCCCAGGAGAGGTATTTGGTGTCTGGCTACAATTTAACCTATAAAGAGTTTTTTATAAAGCTTAAAGCTATCACCCAGCAGTCGCAAGTCCTAATTCCTATTCCCAAAGCAATATTGCTATTCGTTGGCGCCATAGGAAATGTCCTACGGTTTTTTAAAGTTAAAACGAGCCTGAGTTTAGACAACGTAAAAGCGCTTTGCGTAAACAATTACTATAGCAATCAGAAAACCAAAGAGGAGTTAAAGGTTACCTTTAGCTCGTTGGAGAATGCAATGAGAGAAAGTGTAGAATATTTTAGAGAAGAGAACTAAGGATAAGTAGTAACTTTAATCTGACCTAACCAACCTAATAAAAGATGACATTAAAAAAACCTGCATCCCATCTTCTTATTGTCCTCTTTTTGCTATTAAGCACTACAGTTTTTGCGCAGCGAACAGGGCAGATTATTGGATCGGTAGAGGATAAAAACACACTTCAAAGTTTGATGGGTGTGAATATTGCCATCGAAGGCGCTAGTTTAGGAACAACTACCGATATAGTGGGAGATTTTAAGATTAGCTTACCCGTTGGAACCTACTCCATTACCGCTTCGTACGTTGGATATAAATCTTCTACCCAATATAATATAGAGGTTAGCTCCGGAAACGATCGTATCATCAATTTTAGTTTAGAGCCCGATGCGGAGGCTTTGGATGTAGTTCTATTGGATAACAACCGTGAGGTGTCGGCAAGAACCACCGATATGGTAACGCCACTTTCGGTACAACAGTTAACCTCACAGGAAATAAAATCCAATCCAGGAGGGAATTTCGATGTGTCCAAAGTAGTACAGACATTACCTGGAGTGGGACTTAGTAATGGCGTAGGGGAGAGGAACGATATTATTATTCGTGGGGGTGCACCCAACGAAAACGTATATTATTTAGATGGCATAGAAATCCCAGTATTAAACCATTTTCAAACCCAAGGAAGCTCGGGAGGAGCACAGGGAATATTGAATGTATCGTTTATAGAGAGTCTAAAACTTAGCACCTCGGCTTTTGATTCGAAGTATAACGATGCGCTTGCCTCCACTTTTGTCATTAAACAAAGAAATGGTAATCCAGACAGGTTTTCTGGAAACGCTCGCGTTAGTTTAACCGAATCAGTTCTCACACTAGAAGGCCCACTTTCGTCAAAAACCACCTTTCTAAGTTCCGCAAGAACCTCGTATCTAGGCTTTCTTTTTAAAATGATAGATCTACCTATCCGCCCAGATTTTTATGACTTCCAATATAAAGTGAATCATAAATTCGATGATAAAACTACGCTAACTGCTATTGGAATAGGTGCGATAGATAACTTTAGTTTTGCAGCTACAAAAGACGCTACACCTGAAAATATCTATGTGCTTCGTTCCACGCCATATATCAATCAATGGACCTATACTATGGGTTTTAACCTAAATAGGAGGATAGAGAATGGGTATATGAACTTCACCTTAAGCAGAAACATGTTCTACACTACCTTGGATAAATTTGAGGATGAGAATAAGATAGAGGAAAACCGCACACTCTTGGTAAACTCCGATGAGGTGGAGAATAAGTTTCGATTTGATTACAATAAATTTTTAAATGGCTGGCGTTTATCCACTGGAGTAGACGCTCAGTATGTTGGTTATACTGGCGATGTGTTCAACAAGGTACGGCTAGAAGTGAAAGACGAAGATGGAGTGATTACTTCACCAGCACAAACAATTGCCTTCGACAGTAAAATAAACTTTTGGAAATATGGCCTTTTTGCTCATGCTTCTAAACATTTCATCAATGAGAAGCTACTCTTGTCTGGAGGTGTACGTTCGGATATGAATAGTTTTACCGAGGAGGGGCAGAATCCAATAAAAACCATTTCACCAAGGCTGTCAGCTTCCTATAGTATAGACAACGAATGGCGTATAAATGGATCGATAGGAACGTATTATAAAACACCAATTTATACCGCTCTTGGATATAAAGATATTTCTGGTGACTTTATAAACAAGGATTTAAAGTATACCCGTTCTACGCATTATGTATTAGGCATTGAATATATGCCAAAGAGATCCTTGCGATTCACTTTTGAAGGATACTATAAGCGATATAGCGATTATCCTATCTCCGAATTTACTGGCGTATCCTTGGCCAATCAAGGCAGTCAATTTGGTTCGGTAGGCAGTGAGCGTATTCTATCCACAGGAAAGGGAGAAGCCTATGGTTTAGAGTTTTTTGTACAACAGAAAATGACGGATAGACTGTTTTACGTAGCGAGTTATTCCTATGTGATAAGTAAATTCTCTGGAGCCGATGGCGAGCTAAAACCCTCGTCGTGGGACAACCGACATTTATTTTCCACAACGCTAGGTTATAAATTTGATAAGGATTGGGATCTTGGATTGAAATATCGATTTGCAGGTGGAAGTCCATACACGCCTTTCGACATGGTTGCTTCTCAGCAGAATTATTTATTACTTGGAGAGGGCATTCCCGATGTTAATTTGCTGAATGAAAGCAGATTATCTAATTACAGCCAACTCGATCTGCGAATAGATAAAAAGTACTTTTTTAATAAAACCTCCCTAATAGTATACTTGGATGTTCAGAACGTATTGGCACAGAAGAATGAGAATGAACCTTACTACACCTTCCAGCGCAACGAAAGCAACACAGGCTTCCAAACCACCGATGGACAACCTATTCAAATGGATGGAAGCAACGCTATTCCAACGCTATTAGAGAATAAGAACGGTAGGCCGTTGCCATCCTTAGGTATTATTTATGAGTTTTAGTGTCCAACACATTCTTGGGTTTTACTAACTCAATTATTTGGTTTAATCGTTTAGAGGGTTAGTCGCTCGCAAGCTCGCTGGGTTAGTTTGTGTTTTCGTATTTAAAATCAACTGCTTACCTTTTATGTTCGTAACCTGGAAAGAAATTGACTGTCCTATAATTCAAATTCAAAAGAGACAGAACGAATTTGAAATAAAAGCATCGCAAGCGAAGTGGAAATAATAGAGTATCATTAAAACTAAAAAAATGGAAAAATTAGCTAATATACACCCTGGAGAAATATTGAACAAAGAGTTCCTTGAGCCACTAGAGATTACTGCCTATAGACTTTCAAAAGATTTAAATATACCACAGACTAGAATCTCACAAATTATAAAAGGAAACCGTAGAATAACCGCCGATACTGCTTTACGATTGAGCAAGTATTTTGGAAGTTCCGCTAAATTTTGGCTCGGTATCCAAAATGATTATGACATAGAAGAAGAAGGAAAAAAGAAAGAAAAAGAACTCAATAAAATTAAAAAGTACACGGACAAAAGTGTTGCTTAAGAAAGGGATTTAATAAAATAAACGCTTATCAGTAAAAGTACTTCGTGATTTTCAAACTTTTGAAGTAGATAAATAGAGAACAATACCTTTTAAACCAAATCAAAATTGAGAAAAAGAAAGAAAGTTTTAATCCTATTGTTGTTCATGTTGGTTATAGGATTTTTAGTGCCACAGAACTTAAAAATGCCTGTTAGTGGGGCTACTAAAGCGGATTACCATCCTGAGTCTTTTTGGTACTATCCGTGGGGAAAATCGGTCACGCACAAAGGAGTGGATGTTTTCGCTAGAAAAGGAACGCCAATTCAATCCGCTACTTCTGGGTTGGTATTGTATTCTGGGAAAATTCCTATGGGTGGGAACATTGTTGTAGTGCTTGGACCAAAGTGGCGTTTACATTATTATGCGCATTTGAACGAAATAAAATCCCGTCCCTTATCTTTTGTTAGTAAAAGTACTACCATTGGAACGGTAGGAGATACAGGAAATGCAGCTGGAAAACCCCCGCATTTACACTATAGTATTTTAACACCATTCCCTTACGTATGGAGAATAGATACGGACCGACAAGGGTGGAGGAAAATGTTTTATCTAAATCCTATAGAATACTTTTAAACCGAAGTGCTACGTAACATTTTCTCTAGTTTCTGCTCTATTTTTTTAAGAGTACTTTAATTAAATAATAAAGTATTCAGACCCTATTTTCATAAAGAGCACCACATACCAAAAGCACACCTTATTCGAGTTTATTTCTAAAGAATTCTATGTGTGAGACACAGAATGTAAACTAAATAATCTTTATTAAAGAAAGTTAGTATTTAAATTAAATTAAGTATTCACTTAACTTAATTGATTTTGTGCTTGCTAATATTGATTTTATTTTTAGCTTTGAAATAAATCAAATAGTTGAAAAATGAAAAAGCTACCTGTAGTTTGTCCGAGTTGTGAAAATGCCTTAAGCGTGAGTCAGCTATCTTGTTCTAGTTGCGAAACGGTTATTTCTGGCAATTATTCCCTTCCTATTTTATTGCAACTATCTCCAGAGGACCAAGACTTTATCTTTGAGTTCTTTTTGCTGAGTGGCAGTCTGAAGGACATAGCAAAAAAGATAGGGAAGAGCTATCCAACGGTTAGAAATAGATTGGATGATATCATTGAGAAAATTAACCAACTTCAAAATCCTAAACTATGAGGACACTATTATTTAAACCTTTTGAGAGGTATTCAGAAAAAACCTTACTCCTAGTTGGGATTTGTTTTACCGTAATCGGATCTTTTCTAGGATCTATCTTCCATAGTAGATTTGATGGAGTTTTGGATATGCACGTTGTTTCTAGTGCGCCGTTCTATCAAGTTTTAATAGATAACCTAATCAATGTTTTTTGTTTGGTGTTATTTCTATTCTTAGCTGCCAAATACATAAATAGAAAAACAAGGCTAATCGATATCCTTACCGCATCTATGGTTGCTAGAATTCCTTATTACTTGGTAGCTTTTGGTAATATAAACGGGATAGTCGGCAAAGCAAGTGACGACGTAATGCTGTTGGTTAATCCAGAGATGATTGGTGAAGTGACAACTTCTAGTTTGTTAATTGTCCTTGGTTTTGGACTTCTTAGCATCCTGTTTTTGGTTTGGTATCTAGTTTTATTATTTAATGGTTTCAAAGTCGCATCCAATGCAAAAGGGAAACAGCCTATTATTCTATTTATCCTTTCCATTTTACTAGCTGAGGTGCTTTCCAAAGTTTTAATCCATCATTTAAACTAACTTCTTATGAGAAATAACACGCTATTATTACTCGCATTGCTGACAAGTCTATCCATACATGCGCAAGACATCTCAGGCCAATGGTATGGAACCTTAAAAATTTAGGGAACCCAATTAAGAATAGTATTCAACCTTGCGCAAACAGATACTGTGTATAGCGCAACCATGGACAGCCCAGACCAAGGAGCTTTTGGAATTCCAATGACTTCTGCGACTTTCGAGGATAAGCTCTTAAAACTAGAAATACCAAGTGCTACTATTCAGTATACAGGAACTTTGGAGGAAGACCATACAGTGGTAGGCACGTTTAAACAGGGAGGTTTAGAAATTCCTCTTGATTTGTTTAGAGAAGAAATTCAAAAAGAAGAAGCACAAAGACCACAAGAACCTACAAAGCCTTATCCGTATTATTCAGAAGATGTGATATTTCAAAATACCGAAGCAAAAGTTTCCCTAGCAGGAACCTTAACTTTACCCTCCAAAGAAGGGGTTTATCCAGTAGTGATCTTAATCTCAGGAAGCGGTCCTCAAGATAGAAACGAAGAAGTATTTGGACACAAACCATTTCTAGTTATTTCAGATTATTTGTATCCACCCCACCAACCGCATATTGCCGCGTTGCAAGTCTCTTTTTAGTTTTGTTTAAAAATAAGATTAAAGATGAGCCTACAAGAAAAAATGTTTGCTTTGGTGGAGGAGTATCATCAAAGCGGACTATCAGCAAAATT
>DATGMW010000059.1:0-6446 GCA_035307105.1 Flavobacteriaceae bacterium | reverse complement strand
TTGGCATCCTGGGGCGTATTTGGAAAACTTCCAGATGAAACAGCGCTAGAAAATCCTGAGAAAAACTTAGCGACAGCGATTATTTCTTCCGATGGAGTTACAATCGGGAAATTCTATAAAGAAAACCGAACCCCAGTAGCCTACGAGGAGTTACCACCTCATTTGATAGAAGCATTGATCTCTACAGAAGATATTCGTTTTTACAAACACTCCGGAATCGATGCCCGAGGTACTTTGCGAGCTATCTTAGCTATGGGTTCCAAAGGTGGTGCAAGCACCATCACACAACAGCTAGCAAAACTCTATTTTACAGATAATGTATCTCGAAGCACCATACAGCGGATTGTACAGAAAATAAAAGAATGGATTATCGCTATTCGCTTGGAAAGACGTTATACCAAAGAGGAAATTCTTACCATGTATTTTAATGAGTACGATTGGGTGAACCAAGCAGTTGGGATTGAATCCGCATCGCATATTTACTTTAATAAAAGCCCTTCGAAGCTCAGTGTAGAAGAGTCGGCCGTTTTAGTAGGAATGTTCGTAAACGCCTCGCTTTACAATCCGATGCGAAATCCAGAAGGAGTGACCAACCGACGGAACGTTGTGCTGAACCAAATGCATAAGTATAAGTTTATAGACAAAGAGCAACGCGATTCGTTAAAGGCAAAACCATTAGAAATTTTATTCACACCACAAGGACACGATGAGGGAATCGCCACCTACTTTCGTGAATATACTCGTGCGTTTACAAATGATTGGATAAAAGATAATCCTAAAAGCGATGGAAGCTATTATAATATGTATAGCGACGGTCTAAAAATCTATGTTAGTATAGATTCCAAAATGCAAGAGTATGCAGAACAGTCGGTAGACGAACACATGCGAAATTTACAGCGACAATTCGATGTGCAAAATGAAAATAATGCTACCGCACCTTTTCGAGGAATTACAAAAGAAGAAACTATGGGGATCCTAAATGCATCTATGCGTAGAAGTGATCGCTGGAGAGAAATGCGAGAGCAAGGCAAGAGTGAAAAAGAAATTGTAGACTCCTTTCACCAAGAAACACGTATGCGCGTTTTCTCCTGGGGAGGCGATATTGACACCATCATGAAACCTATTGACTCTATCCGATATTACAAGTCTTTTTTACAAGCCTCTATGATGTCGATGACACCACAAACTGGCGAGGTTAAAGCTTGGGTAGGAGGAGTAGACTACAAAAACTTTAAATACGATATGGTGTATAAAGGGAAACGACAAGTAGGTTCTGTATTTAAACCCTTTGTTTATGCCACAGCGATAGACCAAATGCACATGTCGCCTTGTGATACCCTACCAAACACCTTATATACCATTGAGGCAGGAAAGTATGGTTTACTAAAGCCATGGACTCCTAAAAATGCTGGAGATAAATATGGTGGGATGCTTACATTGAAAGAGGCTTTAGCGCAATCTATCAACACTATTACCGCTCGTTTGATAGATAGAGTAGGACCAGTGCCTGTGCTTGAGCTAATCGAAAAAATGGGAGTGGATATTCAGGGCATGCCAGAAAGCCCATCTTTAGGATTGGGGGTTAGCGATATCTCTGTTTATGAAATGGTAGGAGCTTATAGTGTGTTTGCGAATAAGGGCGTATATGTGAAGCCTATACTGATTCAGCGAATAGAAGATAAAAACGGAACTATTCTTTACCAAAACACTCCAGAAACCCGCGATGTTATGAGTGCCGAGACTGCCTATGTAACCGTTAAGTTAATGGAAGGGGTTACTAGAAACGGATCGGGAACAAGACTACGACATAAGTGGGCAGTAAATGCACCGGTCTATAAAAATGTTATCACTGGATATCCTTATGGATTCGAAAATCCGATAGCTGGAAAAACAGGAACTACACAAAATCAAAGCGATGGTTGGTTTATGGGAATGGTGCCAAATCTAGTTACTGGTGTTTGGGTAGGAGGAGAAGATCGTTCTACGCGCTTTTCAAATCTAGCCTACGGACAAGGAGCCACCATGGCACTGCCTATATGGGGCTTGTATATGAAAAAAGTATATGCAGATGAGGAACTGGACGTTTCTACAAAAGACTTCGACGAACCAGAACATCTCACCATAGAAACGGACTGTGCTAAATACAGTGGTAGAGGGAGTACAGACAGTAAAGCAAACTGGGAGGAAGAATTGGATTTCTAATCCAACCGACGCTCCTTAATCTTGATTGTTCTTGTAATAAAGCAACCTTCTATTTTAGAATGTACCCAATAAAGTTTTTGATATTCTTCATTTTATGGAAGGTGCCAAAAATTTTATTGCATCAAGGAGAATAGTACTATCGAGTAGGCTTTTCGAGTTAATACCGTTATATTTTTTGTATTTTTATTCAAAAATTAGCGAGACTATGATTACAAAAACTGTAAAGGATGTCCAAGAAGCTTGTCGCGGCGTAAAAGATGGCATGACCATCATGTTTGGAGGATTCGGATTATGTGGAATTCCCGAAAATGCGATAGCAGAATTGGACCGTCTAAATATTCAAGAACTTACCTGTATTTCCAATAACGCTGGAGTCGATGACTTTGGCCTTGGGTTGTTGCTTAGAAAAAGGCAAATAAAGAAGATGATTGCCTCCTACGTAGGCGAAAATGCGGAGTTCGAAAGACAAATGCTTTCCGAAGAAATGGAAGTGGAACTTGTACCGCAAGGTACGCTAGCGCAACGCTGTCAAGCTGCGCAAAGCGGTATTCCTGCATTTTTCACTCCAGCTGGATATGGAACCGAAGTTGCCGAAGGAAAAGAAACCCGAAAGTACGGCGACAAAAACTACGTGCTAGAAGAAGCATTCCAAGCCGACTTTTCTTTTGTAAAAGCTTGGAAAGGCGATACTGCAGGAAACCTTATCTTTAAAGGAACCGCAAGAAACTTTAACCCAGTGATGTGCGGTGCAGCAAAAATCACCGTAGCTGAGGTGGAAGAGCTTGTCCCTGCAGGAGAATTAGATCCGAATCAAATTCATATTCCAGGAATCTTTGTACAACGCATATTCCAAGGCGAGAAATTTGAAAAAAGAATTGAACAATTAACCGTTAGAAAGAAATAAGATGGCACTTACCAAAGAACAGATAGCACAACGAATTGCTAAAGAAGTAAAAGACGGCTATTACGTAAACTTGGGGATAGGTATTCCTACTTTAGTAGCCAATTATGTGCGGGATGATATAGAAGTGGACTTCCAAAGTGAAAACGGAATCTTGGGTATGGGACCTTTCCCGTTCGAAGGCGAGGAAGATGCCGACCTGATCAATGCAGGAAAGCAAACCATTACCGCCTTGCCAGGAGCATCGTTTTTCGACTCGGCTATGAGCTTTGCGATGATACGAGGGCAGCATGTAGACTTAACCATTTTAGGAGCCATGGAAGTAGCTCAAAACGGCGATATTGCCAACTGGAAGATTCCAGGAAAAATGGTAAAAGGAATGGGAGGCGCTATGGATTTAGTGTCCTCAGCAGAAAATATCATTGTCGCAATGAGACATACCAACCGAGCAGGAGAATCTAAACTACTTAAAGAATGTGCCCTGCCGCTAACAGGAGTAAACTGTGTAAAGAAAATAGTAACCGATTTATGCGTTTTAGAAATTGTAGATGGAAAGTTTAAACTACTAGAGCGTGCACCAGGGGTAAGTGTAGAAGAAATTCAAGCTGCCACCGAAGGAGATTTAATCATTGAAGGAGATATTCCTGAAATGGATATTTAATCCTACTATAGGTTCGCTTCGGCGGATAGGAAAAATTGGATGTAAATTCCCCACGCACTGCCTAGGAGTAGTTTATTAAATAGCTTCCATATAATACATTTAATAGCCAGAAATCTAACTTAGATTTCTGGCTATTTTAATAAGATTGTGCAGTGAAATGAAAATACAGTTTACTATAAACCTTTTGGTATTGCAGCTATCAGTCGTTGGGTATATTCTTTTTTTGGAAAAGCATAAACCTCATCTGCATCTCCAACCTCTTCGAACTTCCCTTTATTCATTACTAAAAGCTGATCGGACATATACTTCACTACTGCCAAGTCATGAGAGATGAATAAATAGGAAAAACCAAAATCTTCTTTTAGCTTGTTAAGTAAGTTTAATACTTGCGCTTGTACAGAGATATCCAAAGCAGATACCGATTCATCGCAGATAATAACTTTCGGACTTACTGCTAAAGCACGGGCTATTCCCACTCGTTGACGTTGTCCTCCAGATAACTGATGCGGATACCTATTGTAATGTGAAACTTCTAGTCCTACGCGATCCAATAAATCTTTTGCTCGCTCTACTCGCAACTTGTTATTGTTTAAAATGCCATGTGCTTGCATCGGTTCTAAAATGGTTTCGCCAATCGTCATTTTAGGGTTAAGCGAAGCAAATGGATCCTGAAAGATAAGTTGCACTTCTTTTCGAAAGTCCTTTAATGCCTTGCCTTTTAAACTCGTTGCATTTTTCCCTCGGTACCATATGCTCCTTTCGTTAATAGGTTCTAACTGCATAATAGCTTTTGCCAAAGTAGACTTGCCACAGCCCGATTCGCCAACCAATCCAACGGTTTCTCCTGGATAAATGGAAAAACTAACCTTGTTTACCGCATGGTAATAAATGTCTTTTTTAAACAGTCCTTGAGAAATAGGATACGCCTTTACCAAGTTTTTAATCTCTAATATGGGCTCTTGCGTATATAATTCTCTGTGTTTTGTAGCCCGTGCTTGTGGGGTTACTACTCTCGATTGAAAAGTCTCGTTTTGTAAAGAATGTATGGTAGGTAACTCTTCCAATCGCTCGTTATCCGATGGCTTTGACAGTAGTAAAGCTTTGGTATAATCGTTTTGCGGTTTTTTAAACACCTGTTCGGTAGTGCCGTATTCCACTGCATTTCCCTGATACATTACCATTACATTATCCGCTACTTCTGAGACCACATTTAGATCATGAGAGATAAATAGCATTCCCATTTTGGTTTCTTTCTGAATGGTTTTTAGTAGCTGTAATATCTCTTTCTGTACGGTAACATCTAGTGCAGTAGTGGGTTCATCGGCAATCAGTACATCGGGTTTACAGGCGATTGCCATTGCGATTACCACACGTTGCATTTGTCCGCCACTGATTTCGTGTGGATAGCTAGTATATATCTTCTCTTGATCGGGCAAACGCACTTGTTCAAAAAGGCGCAACACTTCTTTCTTTGCTTCTAAGGCATTTAACTCTTTGTGTTGCAACAACACTTCTGCTACTTGCTTTCCGCAGTGTATGGAAGGATTTAAAGCGCTCATAGGTTCTTGGAAAACCATAGCAATCTTGTTGGATCGGACTTCTTGCCACTGTTTATCGTTGAGTTTTAATAAATCGATATTTCTATAGGTAAGATTTCCTGTGATTACACTGTTTTTCTTTGGAAGCAAGCCCATTAAGGCTAAAGAAGTAACCGATTTTCCAGAGCCGGACTCGCCAACAATCCCAAGGATTTCATTGCTCTTAATCTGAAAACTAATACCATGTACTACTTCGTTTAGTACCTCCGAATTACGGAAAGCAATGCGCAAATCTTCTACCTCTATTAAAACCTCGTTTGTATCGTTCATCTGCTTAATGGCGTTCTTTTTATCTGTTTAAAGGTAAATCTTGTTTTCGACAATAAAAAAATAGCGAGAAGCTTTTTGGTTTCTCGCTATTTTATAAAACAATATCGATGGTATTTACACCAATTGTAATTTTGCTTGCGCTACCCATTGATTGGCTTGATGCAAACATGCTCTCGCATCTATCACCGCTTGGTCTTCTGCTTTGTCGTCATAGATGCTCAAGTAGTGTTTCTTCTCCTTGGTATCTATGTCTATGCCAACATGCAATATGGAGTCTTTACCTACATACTTCTCTTCGTTTACACGAATATTTACAATACTATCCATAGGAATCATAATAAAATCAGACTCTAGGTTTTTTAGACTGGTATAAAACATCTTTTTGTTTTGAAAATCCATACCGATCAATGCATTTCCCACCTGTTCTGGTTTATCGACCGTCATACCTTGGTTTTTACATAAGTCTTGCACTAATGCTTTTCGTTGTTTTATTTTGTTATTGGAATTAAAAATCACCCATCCAATAGGGAGGATAAATATAAGTAGGATTACAACTCCTACTAAAAATGAACCGTTGTCCATAGCTTGTATGTATTTAAATTTTGATAATAGAATGTACTTATCCATTTAGAAAGCAATTTCTAGTGGATAGAATAAGCTTGTAAGAGATTTCGTATTACCAGAAGTAATGGAACGGATAGAGGAGCTGACTGATGGTTTTTCGCTGGTCTGGGATAAATTTTATGACGGAGAGTAAAGACTCTATGTATAGCACATTCCCCCACCAAGTTTTCGACGCTAGGACATCACTGAC
>DATGMW010000058.1:0-3036 GCA_035307105.1 Flavobacteriaceae bacterium | reverse complement strand
GCGCAATAGGCGAGACGATGGCAGTACTTATGGTAACCGGAAACGCTGCGGTGATGCCAAGTACTTTCTTTGAACCTATTCGTACTATTCCTGCTACCATAGCAGCAGAACTCGGCGAAGCACCCGCCGATAGTGCACACTACCAATCCCTGTTTTTATTGGGATGTATATTATTTGTGATCACCTTGGTCATAAGCCTTACGGCGGAGGTGATTTCGAAAGAACACCATACTAAAGAACTATAGTAATGAATAGAAAACTTAGTCAATTTATCACCTTTAGCCTCTTCAAAATATTAGGATTAATAGTCGTTGGTATATTGTTCTGGATCCTTGGTTTTATTGTATACAATGGGATAGAGGTAATCAGTTGGGAGTTTATTTCTACGGCACCTACCGACGGAATGACTAAGGGAGGAATATTCCCAGCTATTGTGGGAACCCTTGCGTTAATCATAGGAAGTATGCTCTTCGCTTTTCCTCTAGGGGTTATGTCGGCTATTTATACTAGCGAATACCTTTCAGTGGGCTGGATTTCAAGGATTGTTAGAATTATGACCAATAACTTGGCAAGCGTTCCATCTATTGTATTTGGATTGTTTGGAATGACCTTTTTTGTGAATAAACTAGGGTTTGGAAGCTCCATTTTGGCGGGTTCTTTAACCTTGGGGATCCTGGTTTTACCATTAGTGATACGTACTACAGAAGAAGCACTTAAAGCAGTGCCAAATTCGTATAGATCGGGAAGCTTAGCCTTGGGAGCTAGTAAGTTTAAAACTATAAGTAAGGTGGTCCTGCCATGTGCTTTTCCCAATATTATCACGGGTCTAATTCTTTCTGTTGGAAGAGTTTCTGGAGAAACCGCTCCTATCTTATTTACTGTTGCGGCTTATTTCTTGCCAAAATTACCATCGAGCATCTACGACCAGGTTATGGCGCTTCCCTATCATTTATATGTGATAGCCACCAGTGGTACCGATATAGAGTCCTCACGTCCTATAGCGTATGGAACTGCTTTGGTTTTAATAAGTATTGTGCTTGTAATGAATTTGCTGGCAGCCATGTTACGTAGAAGATATAATAAGAAGAATAAAACTAACTAAAGAATTTATAATAATGATTGAAGCAAGTAATATCAATTTCTATTATGGAGATTTTCATGCTTTAAAGGATATCAATATAAAAATGGCTGCCAATACCGTCACTGCATTTATTGGTCCGTCGGGATGTGGTAAGTCGACATTCTTGCGACTGTTTAACCGTATGAATGATTTGATAGAGAATACTAGGTTTAGTGGTGAATGTAAAATTCAAGGAAAGAACATTTATCATAAATCTGTGCAAGTCGATGAACTTCGTAAAAATGTAGGAATGGTTTTCCAAAAGCCAAATCCGTTTCCAAAGTCTATTTTCGAAAACGTGGCGTATGGCTTACGTGTAAACAATATGGGCGATAAGAAGTTTATTGAACAGCGTGTAGAAGAGTCGTTGAAAGACGCTGCCTTGTGGGAGGAGGTAAAAGATAAATTAAAAAAATCAGCTTTCGAATTATCTGGCGGCCAACAACAACGCTTGTGCATTGCAAGGGCATTGGCTGTTTCGCCTTCAGTGTTACTTATGGACGAACCTGCTTCGGCCTTAGATCCGGTTTCGACTTCAAAAATTGAAGAGCTGATTCACGAACTTAAAAAAGACTACACGATTGTTATCGTTACCCATAACATGCAGCAAGCTAAGAGGGTAAGCGACTACACAGGATTCTTTATGCTAGGAGAACTGGTGGAATATAGCGCAACAAAAAAGATGTTCCTAAACCCCGATAAGGAGGAAACACAAAATTATATTACGGGAAGATTTGGATGATTAAACAACTGCAACTATGATACATACAGAAAGAGAAATGCTCGCCTTAAAAGAGACGACACAACAAATGTGGCGTTTGGTGAATTCGCAACTCGAGAAAGCAAAACAGGCCTTGCTGCAAAGCGATGTAACCTTGGCGTTGGAAGTAGTAAGTCGTGAAAAACGAGTGGATGCATTTGAATTAAAAATAGATAGCGATTGCGAAAATTATATCGCTTTATACAATCCTGTGGCTATCGACCTAAGGCTTTGTCTTTCGTTGATAAAAATAAGCAATACCTTAGAGCGAATAGGAGATTTTGCGGCAGGTATAGCTAAACATGTCATCGATGACGATTGCAATAATATGGCATCCGAGCTACTAGAAGCGCTTCAGTTAGAGACTATGTTGGATATGGTTTTAGGGATGCTATCGGATAGTTTTGCTGCATTGGAACATGAAAACACTAAAATCTCTGGAGTAATTCTAGCTAAAGATGAGGAGGTAAATACTATTTATCATCAATCTTTAGAAGTGCTTTCTACCTATATAAAAAACAATCCTGACTATAGCCCTTGTGGATTAAAAGTGTTCTTACTAGTGCGTAGAATAGAACGAATAGGCGATCACTGTTGTAATCTTGTAGAAGAGATAGTATTCTATATTGATGCGAAGGTTTTAAAACACAGTGGTAAAAACAAAAAGAAACACTAAGGATACCTGTAGTAATCCTCGACCTAATTTTACGGGAATATGATTACTTTTACAAGGAGCACTCATCCAAAATACATGCAACACAAAATATTAATCGTTGAGGACGATCAACATATTTCCGAGATCTTAGAAATCAACTTAAGCAATGAAGGCTTTGAAGTGGATATTGCATTTTCGGCAGAAGAAGCGATAGAAAAACTGGACGATTCTTTTCACCTTATCTTATTGGATATCATGATGGGAGGCATGTCGGGTTATAAGATGGCAGGAAAACTTCGATCTGAAAACAATCATATTCCCATAATATTCCTGACAGCGAAAAATACAGAAAACGATATGCTAACAGGATTTTCTGTGGGGGGCGATGATTACATTTCCAAACCCTTCTCCATAAAGGAAGTAGTGGCTCGGATTCAAGCTTTATTAAAAAGAAATAAAGCGATATCTAGTGCACTAAATGAAGAAAGTAAACTAAACTAC
>DATGMW010000057.1:0-21606 GCA_035307105.1 Flavobacteriaceae bacterium | reverse complement strand
TTTGACGTTCTTTGATAGCTTCAAGAACTACTTGAGTTTTAAATTTTGCGGTGAATTTTCTTCTTGTTCTTTTCATAGGGTTAAATTTACATGTTTATTTTAAACTTAACCTCTGGATCGAATTTCGGGGAGTATTATATATACCAAGCGATTCTGAAGTTTTGTTGCTAATCTTAAACGGTCTATAGACTGCACCACGTCAGCAAATTGGGTGATAAATTTAACCTTGTTGGTTTGCAAATGGCCAATAAAGTGCCAATCGATAGGTTGGTTTTTCAGAAGCTCATGTTTGGTCATAGCCTCTTGTATTTTATTTTCGCCAAGAAGCGTGTAGCCCTGATCGATGACTGTCTGTATTCTACTTGCATCTACCGTTTTAGTTGCCAATAACAATTTTACTTCTTCTCGTCTTCTTCCTGCATTTTTACAAGCTCGCGATATTCTATCTTCTATATGCTTTATATTCTCTATAATTGGATTTGTCATAATCTATATCTATACCCTTTAGATGAGCGGTATAAAGTTACGAATTTTAAGTCCTTCGTTAGTAAAAGATGCTTATGTTCGTTCAACCGAGAAATTAATATTAATTTAGGCCCCTAATATATTAAGTTGCTTATATAAACTGCGACTAAGGAATAATAAAACGATTATGATTCGAATACTTTTACTTCTATGTTGTGTGTTGATTGGAATGGATTTTATAGAGGATTATGGGGGACTTGAGGCCTATGCCGAAAATCTAGAGTGGTTACCATTGGTGCAAAGAATTGTAGTTGCTCTTACAGCTCTGATTATCGTTGTTAGCGAGTATTTAAAAGTTAAAACATTTAATATCACTATTTTGGTTTTCCTTTTGGTAGCGCTTATTTTTAACCCATTTAAACATTTAGAAGTTTCCACTGTTTCTAAAGTAGCGGTAATCATCTTGTTTTTTATCCAAGCCATAAAGGATAAGAGTGGAATGCGATTTAATCGATAATCATTTAAATAAATTAGTCTTATATATATGAGAAAACTAGCCTTTTTAGCGATCTGTATTTCGTTTACTTTTGTTACAAGCACAAGCCATGCGCAAATAAAAGAGGATCAAATTGTAGTTCCTAACCGAACGAATGCCGTTGAGCAGCAGGACAAACCCTATGTGATATTAATTTCCATCGATGGGTTTCGACATGATTATTTTGAAAAATATCAGCCAGCTTTCCTAAATAAGATTTCTGAAGTTAGTGTGAAAGCAAAATACATGATGCCTGCTTATCCAAGTGTTACTTTTCCAAATCATTATACCATAGTAACCGGATTGATTCCACCACACCATGGCTTGGTTGGGAACAATATGTTAAATCCAAAAACAGGAGAACGTTATTCGCTTAGAAATAAAGAGGCAGTAACCAATTCGGATTGGTATGCAGGGGTGCCGATTTGGAGTTTGGCAGAAAGTCAAAATATGTTGTCTGCTTGTTTTTACTGGCCAGGATCCGAAGCAAAAATCGCTGGTCATTTACCAACCTATTACTATCCGTATGCAGAGGACAAAGGAGTAGAGGAGCGAATAGATCAAATCGTAGATTGGTTGGAAATGCCTGCTGCTACACGTCCGCACTTAATCACTTTCTATATGCCCGATGTAGACCATGCGGGCCATCGATATGGACCTAATACTTACGAAACAGAAACCTCGGTACAATACATAGATGGCGCTATTCAAAAGTTAACCGAAGCAGTAGCGAAAACAGAACTACCAGTAAACTTTGTGTTCCTATCCGACCATGGTATGACAGAGTTAGATAGAGAAAATCCTATCCGACTGCCAGAAATAGATCCCGAACTAATGGATGTAGTAGTAAACGGAACCTATACCAGTATTTTTGTAAAAGACGATAAAAACCTAGAGCAAGTGCATGCTTACTTCCAAGGAGAAGCAACAGATCAATATAAAGTATATCTAAAAACCAACGTACCAGAAAAATATCGTTTTTCTAGCAAAGAAGATAAACACAACCGTATTGGTGATATTGTGCTGATAGCAGATGCTCCGTTTTACTTTACAAACCGAACACCCATCCCTGGCTCGCATGGCTATTTAGCAGAAGACACACCAGATATGAATACGGTATTTATGGCTTGGGGACCAGATATCCAAAAAGGAAAACAAATCGAAGGATTTAAAAATATTCATGTTTACCCACTATTAGCAGAACTTTTAGGACTAAAGTATGAACATGAAATAGATGGAGATAGTCGTTTACTACCTAAAGTCTTAATGAAGTAAATAATTAATCCTCTCTTTATAGAGATAATCTAAAGCCTGTAGTGTTAATGCATTGCAGGCTTTTAATAATATGTTTTGTAGTAAGAAACTCCAGAGAAGCAAATTTATCCTAATCTATCAAAACAGGTAAAGTAATTAAATGAATGTCAATTTAAAACAAATTGAAACAGAGATTTATAGTAAATGTAGACTTAAAATATCTGGTTTTCAACTCGAACCGGAAAGCAAAGAATACGATGCTTGTCGTTTTGATTTAAACGGACGAAAAATAGTAAGCAGAAGTTCAAAAGTTACACCCAAAAAAGCTGGACAATTCGTAACTTTTTGGAAAAGGAACGAAAATGGGATAATTGAACCATTGAATGAAATGCATTCCTTCGATTTTTATGCCATAAACGTTAGAACCGAAAAAGAGTTTGGACAATTTGTTTTTCCTAAATCAGTATTGGTTGCCAAAGGAATAGTTTCCACGGAAAATAAAGAGGGGAAAAGAGGTTTTCGAGTATATCCGATTTGGGATATAGCATTAAATAAGCAAGCGACACAAACTCAGAAGTGGCAATTGAATTATTTTTATGAGATAAATAATGCAACAGACTTTACGAAGGTAGTGGAGCTATATGGTAATGATGCGTAATCAGCTAATGAAAAGCAAGAAAATAGAGCTAAAGAAATTGGGCAGAATTATCTAGAAGTAGCGCTTTAAAAAAGGCTTCTGCCTAAATGTTTTTAATAATAAACAAAAAAGCTTACCTTTGCAGGGTCTTAAATAGAAATAACATAGCATAAATATATAAACCAATGAGTGTATTAGTTAATAAGGATTCTAAAATAATTGTACAAGGTTTCACTGGAAGTGAAGGTACATTCCACGCGCAAGAAATGATCGACTACGGAACAAACGTAGTAGGTGGTGTAACTCCAAACAAAGGAGGACAAACGCATTTAGATCGTCCTGTGTTTAATACTGTAGAAGATGCAGTAAAAGAAACAGGAGCAGATACCAGCATTATTTTTGTACCACCAGCATTTGCTGCAGACGCAATAATGGAAGCTGCAGAAGCGGGAATCAAAGTAATCATTACCATTACCGAAGGAATTCCAGTAGAAGACATGATTCATGCATCGTCTTACGTAAAAAGAAAAGGAGCAAGATTAATCGGTCCTAACTGTCCAGGTGTTATTACTCCAGAAGAAGCAAAGGTTGGAATTATGCCAGGCTTTGTTTTCAAAAAAGGACGTATTGGAATCGTTTCTAAATCAGGTACATTAACTTACGAAGCTGCAGACCAAGTAGTAAAACAAGGTCTTGGAATCAGCACCGCTATTGGAATTGGAGGAGATCCAATCATTGGAACTACTACCAAAGAAGCGGTTGAATTACTTATTAACGATCCAGAAACCGACGCAGTGGTTATGATCGGTGAGATTGGTGGGCAATTAGAAGCAGATGCTGCTAAGTGGTACAAAGAAAGCGGAAGCAAGAAACCAGTAATTGGATTTATTGCAGGTGAAACTGCACCAGCAGGAAGAACTATGGGGCACGCAGGTGCTATTGTAGGTGGAACCGACGATACAGCGCAGGCTAAGAAAAAGATTATGCGTGAGAGTGGGATGCATGTAGTAGATTCTCCAGCAGAAATTGGAAAGAAAGTGAAAGAAGTAATGGGATAAGCATCCTAGTACATTTTGTACAATATTAAAAGAACCTTGTTTTCGGACAGGGTTTTTTCATTTAAACATTTTAAAAGTTTATATTTGAGCTCGTGCATTACACCGATAATCGGTGGGTGTAAGAGAATGAATCTAAAAATTTGTAAACCGAATACTATGAAATTATTAGAAGGTAAAGTAGCCGTTATAACTGGCGGATCACGTGGTATAGGTAAAGGTATCGTAGAGACTTTTGTGAAAAATGGGGCTCATGTTGCATTTACGTATAATTCTTCGTCTAAAGCAGCAGATGATATTGTAGCAGACTTAGGATCTAATGGTGTTACTGTAAAAGCATACCAAAGCAACGCTGCAAACTTTGAGGAAGCGCACGAATTGGTAGAATTGATTTTAAAAGATTTCGATACTATCGATATTCTAATCAATAACGCTGGAATTACCAAAGACAATTTGCTGATGCGAATGAGCGAAGAAGACTTTGACAAAGTAATAGAGGTGAACCTAAAGTCGGTTTTCAATATGACCAAAGCAGTACAACGTACCATGCTAAAACAACGTAAAGGTTCCATCATAAACATGAGCTCGGTAGTAGGAGTGAAAGGAAATGCAGGACAATCTAACTATGCGGCTTCTAAAGCAGGTATCACAGGTTTCTCCAAATCTATTGCCTTGGAGTTAGGTTCTAGAAACATCCGTTGTAACGTAATTGCACCAGGATTTATAGAAACAGAAATGACTGCAAAACTAGACGAAGCAACCGTAGAAGGTTGGCGAAATGCAATTCCTCTAAGACGTGGGGGACAAACCGAAGATATAGCAAATGCATGCGTGTTTTTAGCTAGTGATTTATCTTCCTATATTACAGGACAAGTACTGCACGTAGATGGCGGAATGCTGACATAATTGATGCTAGAAAACCCAATAGTACATATCATAATTGCTAGTGTAGTTGCGGCTGCACTAGCTTTCTTTATGTATTACCGAAATCAAGAAAGCAAAAAAGTAAAGCTTCTTCTTGGTTTCTTACGTTTTATTAGCATTTTGGTTTTATTGCTACTTTTGTTTAATCCAAAAGTGAAAACAAAGACCTATGAGGCCGTAAAGACCGGTCTTCCTATTCTTATAGACAATTCTCGTTCTATAACCTACTTAGAACAAAATGAAGTAGTAGAAGATGCGTATGCTTTTTTAAAGAAAAACAAAGCCCTTCAAGAACATTTTAACGTTAGCTTTTTTCGTTTTGGATCGGAAACAAAAGTATTAGACAGTCTTGATTTTTCTGACGGACAAACGCAGATTACCACCGCATTAGAATCTGTAGAACAAATTTACAAAGACACCAACGCACCAGTTCTGTTGTTTACTGATGGAAATCAAACCAGCGGACGAGATTATACCTATTACGCTAGTCAGTTGCAACGAGAAGTATATCCAATAGTTCTTGGCGATACTACAAACTATCCCGACTTGCAAATCGATAAGGTTACTGCAAATCGCTTTAGCTATTTACACAACGATTTTCCTGTAGAAATACGAACTTCCATTCATGGTGTAGCAGAGGCAACTACCGAGATGCAGATCTTTCATAAAGGACAAGTTATACATCGGGAAAACCTACATTACAAAGAGGGAAATACAAGCCTATTTACACAAATTCACCTTCCAGCAAATCAGTTGGGTTTGCAAACCTACGAATTGCGATTGACTCCTTTGGACAAAGAAAAAAACACTGCGAATAATTCGCAGAACTTTGCTGTAGATGTATTAGACTCTAGCGGTAAGGTAGCTTTGGTGAGCGATATTAGTCATCCAGATTTAGGAGCAATAAAAAGAAGTTTAGAAGCGAATAGTTTCTTAGAAGTAGAACAGCTGTCGGTAAAGGAAGCGGAAGGAAAGTTGGCAGCATATAATCTGGTTATTTTATTTCAGCCAGAACAACAAGCTGATGTCCTTATTCGTGAGATAGAGCAACAAGAGATTCACGTGTTATATATAACTGGAATGCATGCAGATTGGCATCTTTTAAACATACAACAACAAGCCTTTAGCAAACGAACCTCTGCACACTCCGATGCGGTTCAAGGATATTTAGATCCGTCGTTTGATTTATTTTTGTTTGAGAATATTAATTTTAATCAGTTATCTCCTTTAGAAACGCAGTTTGGCATGTTGGAAATGAAAGTATCACATACGGTAGTTCTAGAGCAATTTGTTTCCGGACAACGTTCTGGATCGCCACTTTTAGCACTTTATGAAGAAGGAAAAGCTAATCGTGGTATTTTGGATGCACAAGGCATTTGGCGATGGCGAACTGGTGTTTATGAGAAGAATAAGTCTTTTGAAGCATTCGATGGTTTTATGCAAGGTTTGGTACAATACTTAGCTTCTACGCAACAGAAAACAAGACTTCAGGTACAATACGAAAACTTCTATTATCAGAATACACAGGCCAAAATCCGTGCGCAATATTTTGATAGTAATTACCAATTAAATCGCGATGCAAGTTTAAAAATCAAAATATTCAAAGGCGATTCCTTGGTGAAAGAAACCCCTATGATGCCTTCAGGATTATATCAGGAAACTGCATTGGATGACCTACCTGAAGCTTCCTATAGATTTACTATTACCGAAGCAACTAGCAACGAAAAATCAAGTGGAGAATTCGAAATTCTGGCATACGATATCGAAGAGAAATTTATACGAGCAAACATAGAAGATTTACAGAAACTAGCAGATATAACAGAGACTAAGGTTTTCTTTATTAAAGACTTAGAGATGCTTGTCAATAATTTGATTGAACAGAATAAATACCAGATAAAAGAACGTGAAATAGTGAAAACGGAGCCGCTTGTTACGCTTCAATTTCTGTTGGCGGTACTTTTAGCAAGCTTAGCATTGGAGTGGTTTTTACGAAAGTATTTTGGTCTATTATAACAAGATAGAAAGTAGAGTTTTCGATTAACTAGTACAACATTAACCCTACGGATTTATTGTTTTTGCAAAACGAGAAATATAATATTTAAGGAACTATGCAATCGGAAATTACATCTAAACAGAAAAACCAAAAATCTACTTTAGGACCAATGTTAATTATTGGATCCTTGTTTTTTATCTTTGGATTTGTCACATGGCTAAACTCCCTATTAATACCTTATTTACGAATTGCTTGTGAGCTTACCGAGGTGCAATCGTATTTGGTGACCTTTGCATTTTACATTGCCTATTTGGTAATGGCACCTATTTCCACGCGGGTTTTGGATCGTTTCGGGTTTAAACGAGGCATGGCAATCTCTCTGGTTATTATGGCATTTGGTGCGCTCTTGTTTATTCCAGCGGCTTATATGCGGGAGTATTCCTTGTTTTTAGCTGGATTATTTACTTTAGGTGGTGGATTGGCTATTCTACAAACTGCTTCCAATCCGTATATAACCATTCTCGGTCCTGTAGAAACGGCTGCACGTCGTATCAGCATTATGGGGATTTGCAATAAGTTTGCAGGAGCTGCAGCACCCATTATCCTAGGTTTATTTTTGAACTTAGACGAAGCCGACAAGCTTTCTTCGCAAATGTCTACAATGTCATCGGAAGCCTATTCCAAAGCATTGGATGTAATGGCATTGGAGGTTATAAACCCATATATAGGAATTGTAATCGTGTTGTTGTTACTTGCAGTATGGATTTTCAATTCGAGTTTGCCAGAAGTATCAGGAGATGAAGAGGAGACGGAAGACCATCATTTAGTATCAGAAAATAAAACTAGTGTTTTTCAATTTCCACATGTCCTATTAGGTGTGGTTGCTTTATTCTTTTATGTTGGAGTAGAGGTAATCGCTGGAGATACGATTATTGCCTATGGTAGGTCCTTAGATGTCTCATTAGATGTTGCTAAATACTTTACAACGGGTACCATGGCAGCAATGGTTATAGGTTATTTAATCGGGATAGCTATTATTCCAAAATATATCAATCAGGCAACTGCTTTAAAGATTTGTGCGGTATTAGGAATGGCTTTTACTTTAGGAATTGTTTTCACAGACGGCATGGTATCCTTGGTATTTGTTGCTTTATTAGGTCTTGCTAACTCTCTTGTTTGGCCAGCAGTATGGCCATTGGCGCTAGAAGGAGTTGGGAAGTTCACCAGCGCTGCATCTGGGTTATTGGTTATGGGAATTGCTGGAGGTGCGATAATTCCACTAGCGTACGGTCAATTAGCCGATATGTACAATACTACCCAAGCCTACTGGATTGCATTACCATGTTATTTATTCTTGCTGTATTACGCTGTACGCGGACATAAAGTAGGGAAGTAGCAAGTACTGTACAAAGCAGTTTAATCCGTAACTGTCCTAGAAAATAACTTCGTTAAATATTCTAATTGACATAAAACATATAAGTCAATTGTTAGTAGCGCTTTATATATAAGTATTGTATAGGGAAATCTTTTTATAATTATATTCTTAGCGTATCTTTGCAATCTTAAAATCAAATCAAAAATGAAAGCAGGAATTGTAGGTTTACCAAATGTCGGAAAGTCCACGTTGTTCAATTGTTTGTCTAACGCAAAAGCACAAAGTGCAAACTTCCCATTCTGTACTATAGAGCCTAATATAGGTATTGTGAACGTTCCAGATCCTCGATTATTAAAGCTAGAGGAGCTAGTAGAACCAGAGCGAGTTTTGCCGGCAACAGTGGAGATTGTGGATATTGCAGGTTTGGTTAAAGGAGCAAGTAAAGGAGAAGGTTTAGGAAACCAATTCTTGGCTAACATTCGTGAAACCGATGCAATTATTCATGTACTTCGTTGTTTTGAAGATGAGAACGTTATTCACGTAGAAGATTCTATTGATCCGGCACGTGATAAAGAGATTATAGACATCGAATTACAGCTTAAAGATATGGAAGCTGTAGAGAAGCGATTAGAATCTGTGCGTCGTGCCGCTAGAACGGGCGATAAGGCAGCGAAGCGTGAAGTGGAAATCCTAGAACAAGTGGAAGCACACTTGAACGAAGGAAAATCCGTTCGTTCGGTAAATGTAAGTGTGGATGATAAAGAAGAGTATATAAAACCATTGCATTTTATTACCGATAAGCCAGTGATGTACGTTTGTAATGTAGACGAAGCATCTGCTGCTACTGGAAATCACTTTGTAGATAAAATTAAAGAGTTAGTAGCCGATGAAGGAGCCGAAGTATTGGTGCTGGCCGTTGCTACCGAAGCAGATATAACAGAATTAGAAACCTACGAAGAACGCAAAATGTTCTTGGACGATATTGGTTTAGATGAGCCAGGTTCCTCTAAACTTATCCGTAAGGCCTATGAACTATTAAATCTTCAAACATACTTTACCGCTGGGGTTAAGGAGGTTCGTGCATGGACTATCCCTGTAGGAGCAACTGCACCACAAGCAGCTGCCGTTATCCATACGGATTTCGAAAAAGGGTTTATCCGTGCAGAAGTTATTCACTATGACGATTATATAAAGTACGGAAGTGAGGCTAAAGTAAAAGAGGCAGGAAAACTTGGAGTAGAAGGGAAGGAATACGTTGTGCAAGACGGAGATGTAATCCACTTCCGATTCAATGTTTAAGAAATAAAATAATTACTTTATTACTACAGAACAGCTGTCTTTTTTTAAAGATGGCTGTTTTTTTGTCTTACTTTCTTTTTTTAGTCTAATCTAAATTTATATTTTCGTGTAACTAATTAAAACGAAAAAGTATGTATTCATTACCTAAATTACATTTTGATAAGGCAGATTTAGCACCAATTATTACAGAAGAAGGATTTGATTACCATCACGGAAAACATCACCAGGCTTATGTGAATAATCTGAATAATATTTTAAAATCTCGAGAAGCCTTTCAAGAAGCACCAATCAAAGAGCTTATTGTTCATGCTAGGCGAGTGAGCGATATGCCCTTATATAACAATGCTGCACAGCATTACAACCACGATTTTTTCTGGAAGTGTCTTTCTCCAAACGGAGGTGGTAAGCCCACAGGAATACTTCTAGAACAAATTATTAGGGATTTTGGTTCTTTTGAGAATTTTAAAGAGAAATTCTCCATGACAGCTGCCTCTTTATTTGGTTCTGGTTGGGCATGGTTGGCACAAGATGATTCAGGAAAACTAGAAATATTAGGAATGGCAAATGCCGATACACCGCTGATTGTTGGTAAAAAACCAATCCTTACCTTTGACGTTTGGGAGCATGCGTATTATATAGATCATAGAAACGCCCGTCCTAAGTTCATAGATGGTTTCTGGGAAATAGTAAACTGGGATTTTGCAACAAGCAATCTTATAGAGCTATGAGTAAAGGCTGTATACAACATTTAGAAAACTCATGGAAAGAGAAAACAAATCTAGCTAATAGTATGTTTAACGACGGAGAGTTTAAGCGAGCCGAAGAGCATTATAAAGTTGCTTTAGTATATGCGGAACTACTTACTAGAAATAAAAACTCTTGTCTGACTCATGCTATTCCAGCCCATGATATCTTTGCAATATCCTGTAATAATCTCTGTGCTTTATATCAGGAATTAGAAGAGTTGGAAAAGGAGGAGAAGTATTATAATTTACATTTTTTTTATATGCTTTTACAAATACGTCTTAATCAAAATAGGGCAGTAGCAAGTCTTAGCCTAGAGCGTAACCTAAATAGGATTGGTTCTCTTTATATCACTTTTCTAAAAAGGATAGATAACCTAACAAGAGTTAGCCAGATCTCTAGTTTAGTGCAGATTACCTTAGAGCGTAATCGTATTCGCAGAATAAAACCTATAAAATCAACGCTCTTTCTTCCTCAATTTATTTAAACATCTGACTACTTGGCGCCCGACTTCCTTATTTAATCGATTTTAATCCACTAGATAGATGAGTTTCGTTTGGCAAATAATTTAAACTAGTATAATTCAATTCCATACTTGTTTAAAAGCCCGGCAACTTGCATAACAGAGAATTTAGCTTTCTTTAAATTGTTTTCCTCAGGATCTATAGTATAATTCTGAGAGGTTCTAAAATCTGCTTTTTCGAGGTTGGTATTGTGAAAAGTAGCGTGTGCTAAATCACAATTATCAAAAGTAGTTCCTGTAAAGTTAGCTTCTGTAAAGTCGGTTTCTTTTAACTGTGTGTTTTTAAAAAGGGTATTCTTTATTTCGGTATGGTAAAACGAAGCATGGTTCAGCAAGCATCCGTCAAACGAGACGGAGAGACCAAAGGCATTACAGCTATCAAACCTTAAGCCTAGCATTTTACAATTAATGAATCTAGTGTTTTGAAAACCGGTTTTATTCAGTTTTGCAAGACTCAAATCGCAGTCATGAAACTCGCAATCGATGAACTTGAAACCAGAAAGATTTGCCTCCGTAAAATTGCAATTAGTAAAAACACAATCTTCATATTCTCCCTTGTCTAACGGATTTTCTGCAAAGTTCTTTTTGTTGAAAGTTTCTCCTTCAATATAGGTGTTTATCATTTTATACTATGGTTTAGCGTAAAGATACGTACTTAGTTGGAGAAGGGCATGGTGGAATCTTGACTTGAATAAAATCTAAATGAAATGCTTTTAAAATAAACAGGTGCGTACTCTTATAAAGAAGCGTACGCACCTGTTTTTATAGTATTTTGTTTTAGAAAGTACCTTTCTAAATATGTCTTATCTCTACTCCTAGAAGCTTATAAAACTCTTTTAATATTGCAGGATGTCCTGGCCAAGCAGGGGAGGTGGTTAGGTTTCCATCGGTAATTGCTTGATCTGGCGCGATTTTCTTATAGGTTCCTCCTGCGAGCGCAATATCAGGTCCAATAGATTCGTAAGCAGTAAGAGTTCTACCTGCTAAAACATCTGCTACAGTAAGTATTTGGATCCCATGGCAAATTGCTGCTACTGGCATTTTTTTATCAAAGAAATGACGGGTGAGTTCCAATACTCTTTGATTTAATCGGATGTACTCTGGTGCACGTCCTCCGCAGATGTAAAGTCCATCATAATCATACGGGTCAATCGCGCTAAAAGTTTTATTCAGCACAAAGTTATGCCCTCTTTTTTCAGTAAAGGTTTGATCGCCCTCAAAATCATGGATTGCGGTTGGGATAATATCTCCGGCCTCTTTATCAGGACAAACCACATCCACATATATTCCTAAAGACATTAGGGCCTGAAATGGCACCATTACTTCATAGTCTTCCACAAAATCTCCAGCTAGCATTAATACTCTTTTACTCATAGTTTACTATTTTATTTTATACTCAAATTTTTAAATATACTTATAACTAAATATAGGATATAAATTGGGAATATGCAGTATGTTTTTACTTAAAAAAATAGTCTGTAGGCTATATTTTTTCTTAAGTTTTGAGAATATCATGATATTCTGTATTCAAAATATCTTTTATTAGGTGTAAGAATAAAACAGATAGATTAATTTCCTTCTAAATGCGGAATATACAAGGAGAAAGTACTTCCTTGGTTTGGTGTTGTAGTAACCTCTAGCTTACCATTATGTTGTAGTAATATCTTTTGTGTAAGTGGTAAACCTATTCCATAACCGTCATATTCTGCTTGGCTATTTCCTCTATAAAAAGGAGTCAAAATATGTTCTAGATCTTCCTCGTCTATCCCTATACCATTGTCGATGAAATCTAATTTCACCATTTTTTCCGTAAAGCCAATTCGAATAAAACAATGGTGATCATAAGAAAACTTGCAAGCGTTTTCTATGAGGTTTTTACAAGCTACTTTCAGTAGATATGGATTTCCCATTACCGTCATTAAGTTCTCGTTAGTATTATCTTCTACAAACTCCATTTGTACTGAACAAGGTGCCGCTCCCATTTGAATTTCTTGGTATGCTTCCAGCAGGACTTCATCTATTCTAAGAGAGGTGTACCCTATTTCTATAGGATCGTAATTTGCTTTTGCTAAATCCAATAGGTTATTGGAAAGCTTTACGATTTTTTTTGCATCGGAGAGGCTACGTTCTATTGTTTCGCGATACTCTTCTGAACTTTGGGCGTGATTAAGGGCAAGCTCCAAATCGGTGATAATTGCAGCTAAGGGGGTACGCAGCTCATGGGAGATATGTGAAACGAATTCCTTTTGTGACTCAAACGAACTCTCCAATCTGTCTAGCATTTGATTGAAAATAGCTCCTAACTCATCTAACTCTCCTTTGTGTTTAAGAGGTTTTAACCGTAAGTCAAGATGGGCTGCTGTAATCTTGTTAATCTCCTTGGTCATTGCGGTAATTGGACTTAAGACACGTTTAGAGAAGTAAAAGCCTAACACGTACAGAATGATAATGGCTATTATTGCTGTGAAGATTAGTAAGTATAGTAATTCATATAGTTTTTCCTGTCCATATAGGTCTTTGCCAGAGGCTAGCACAATAAAGTCTTTTCCATTACTTTTAAATGAAATACCAATGCTTTGCTTTGTTTTGTTGCGTATTGCGAACTCCTGGTTCAATATTATTTTTTGCAGTAAATTATGAATGGAATCCTTGTTTAGCACAATTGGATTATCGCTATATATCTGATTTAAATCAAAATCGTATATGGCAATATGTATCTTATTAGAATCTTTGTTTTGAGAAGCATAGATCTGCTGTAAATCATTTATGGACAAAGGGGTTTCTATAAGTAGGTTCGATTTAATGAGTGCTTCATTTTTTAGAATGGTATAGAATTCTTTTTCTCTATTGTTTTTAGAAACCCAATACACGGTGGCACCGAAGAACACTAGAGTACTCGCAGCTAATAAGGTGAAAATAAGATTGAATCTAGCGCGTATTTTCATTCTTTATGTAAAATGAAGCCCATGCCTACACGGGTATGAATCAGTTTGAAATCGTGGTTTTTATCTATCTTATTACGCAGGTAATTTATGTACACATCAATGAAATTGGTTCCAGTATCAAAGTTTGTTTGCCATACATTTTCTGCGATTTCTGCACGTGATAACACACGGTTGGGATTGGATAAAAAATATTCTAATAACTGAAATTCCTTTGGGGTGAGTTTTATATCCTTGTTGTTTCGTTTAACGGTTTTCGTGTTTTTGTCCAATTTTAAATCAGCATAGGACAAAACTGATTCTTCTGGTGTGTTTACTCGTTCACTGCGTTTCAATACAGCGCGTACACGAGCTAGCAGTTCTTTCATCTCAAATGGCTTCACCATATAGTCATCTGCACCTGCATCCAAGCCTTCTACTTTATGATTGGTGGTGCCTAGAGCAGTAAGCATGATAATGGGGATATGTGGTTTGATGATTCGAACTTGTCTACAGAAATCCACACCATTTAATTTTGGAAGAATAATATCGGTTATTATTAAATCGAAGTCTTGTGTATGCACCAATTCTAATGCTTCCTGACCGTTGTATGTGATGGTAGCCCGATAGGAGTTTTCTTGCATTACTCTACCGATTAGTTCTGCTACGCGTATGTCGTCTTCTACAATTAAAACATGCATTAACTTCTACTTTTAGTTATAGTCTCTAATAAGGTATCGAATATAGACAAAATAAAAATACGAACTTAGATCTAATCAAGGTCTAGTTTACATAATATTACTTTATGATTAAATCTAAACGGATTTCATATAGGCTTGGGAATTCTGTCATTTTATAGAGATAGTTTTGGAATAGGATAGGAGTGCTGAGTTAATATTAAATTTGATTGTTCGAAAAATATCATAAAGATCTGAATTGTGACAATTATGGTGATTTTTATATTCGAGATACTAACAAGCATTTGCTTTTAATCTGCGTTAATCCGCGGGATCTGCTGGATACCTTTTACGTTCATATGTTTTGTTTTCTGCAGATTTTTTTACTCATATATCAAAAAACGGATATACTAATATTAAATAAGGCTTATCGTTTTAGCAGCGATAAGCCCTTTTACTGTTTCAGAGTCTTGTATTATTTATAGTTAAACTCATTTTCTTTTTCGATTCCTTTTGCTTTATTTTCAGCTTCTATTGCACGTAGTTCTACCCGTCTTATTTTTCCTGAAATAGTTTTCGGAAGTTCTTCCACAAACTCTATGATTCGTGGCATTTTATAAGGAGCAAGGTGTTCTCTAGAATATTTAAATATCTCCTTTGCTAGTGCTTTATTTGGAATTGCTTTCTTTGTCAATACAACAAAGGCTTTTACTTCAAAACCTTTTACTGGATGTGGCGACTCGACTACTGCCGACTCTGTTACCGATGGATGTTCTAACAGTACCGACTCCACTTCAAATGGCCCGATGCGATATCCAGAAGCTTTAATTACGTCGTCATCTCGACCTATAAACCATATATATCCATCAGAATCACGATAGGCTTTATCTCCTGTATAATATAATCCGTGATTAAAACCTCTTTCAGCTCCTTCCTTATCGGATAAATAGCCTTTAAAAATACCGTTTACATGTTCTCCTTTTTTCATTCGAACTGCGATACTTCCTTCGTCGTAGTCCTTAAGAATATTTCCGTCGTCATCGGCAATTACCGCGTCATACATAAACATGGGCTTTCCCATAGAACCATATTTAATAACATCGCCCGATAGATTCCCTATAATACAAGTAGCTTCTGTTTGCCCATAACCATCTCTAATGGTAATGCCCGTAGCTTTACGCCAAGATTCAATGACCTCTGGATTCAAAGGTTCTCCTGCTGCAACGCATTCTCTTAGGGAAAATGTATACTGGCTTAAATCTTCTTCAATAAACATTCGCAAGACAGTGGGGGGGGCGCAAAGCGTGGTGATTTTGTGTTTTTCTATCATGCCCAGGGTGGTTTTTGCATCAAACCTATCCGCAGTATGATGCGCAAAGATAGTAGCTCCCATATTCCACGGAGCAAAAAAACTACTCCAGGTAAATTTAGCCCATCCTGGTTGGGATATATTGTAATGTATGTCGTCGCTATTGACACCAATCCATGCTGTGGTAGTTAAATGTCCTAAAGTAAGACTCAAATGAGTATGGCATACGACCTTTGGTAAGCCAGTAGTACCTGATGTGAAAAAGTAAAAAAGAACATCGCTAGGTTTGTTTGCAACTCCTTCTGCTTTATCACTTTCTTTAGCGATATCCTCTAAGCTATACCAGCCTTCACGTTTTCCATCTGCTAGGATCTTTAATGGAATTTTCTTTCCCAATATTTCTTCTGCTTCATCGGTTTTATAAGCGTTCTCTTGATCGGCAAAAACCACTTTAGGAAAGGTTCTCTCAAAACGATATACTACATCATGAGTGCCTAGGATAGAGGCAGCTGGAATCATTTTGAAACCTCCTTTTATATTGGCTAAAATAGAGGTCCACGTAATAGGTTGTAGCATCATTTGTGTAAACAATACCTCTCCTTTCTCCACTCCGTTTTTACGCAAGAAGTTCAATAACCTATTTGTTTTAGAAGTGAGCTCCTGAAAAGAGTATTCTACTGTGGTTTCTCCATCGGTCCACAATAATGCTGTTTTATTTGGATTCTTTTCTAGATGAATACCTTCAAAGACATCTACCACCCAATTCATTTCCTCTGGTCTTTCTATTGGGTAATCCTTTAACGCTGCATAATTTTTGTTCTGTAATAAATCAATTACATCTTTATATACTTGTTTCATAGTAATATTATTAGTCTTACTGCAAGATATTGAAAAATATAGCATTATCTAGGAGCTATTATTGAAAATAAACTAGCGTTGTTAATCTGGTAAATAGCAGGCTTTTATCTGAGGTATAATACGTTAATCTTTAAAAACCCTGTTCTTTATTTCCGATTTGTTAGTTTAAAGCATTTAAATAAATCTAAGATTAATATATTTTTATTTAATTATTACTTACTTTTGAAAATCAATAACTTATCAATAGGAATCCTCTTAGTTTCTAGTATAAAACAAGGGAAGAGGTTGGTAACTAATAGAAAAGCATTATGTGGGAAATTATTTTAAAGATTTGCATCTTTTTCACCATGGTTGTATTGGTGTTTTTATAGAAGAGTAATAGACTATTTAGGAATATAATAAGTTGTTAAAACAAAAACAGCGCGTTTTTTGAACGCGCTGTTTTTTGTTTTTAAGAAGTATCTATTTAATGTGCACGAAGTGGATCGGCTGGTTTAGGTACATCCTTATAAGGGTAGGTTTTCATTTCCTCTAGAAGAATTTGAATAGTTCTTTCTAACTGTGGATCTTTCCCTGATAATAATTCTTTTGGTGTTTGTTCTACGAAAACATCTGGTGCGACACCTTCATTCTCTATAATCCAATTTCCATCTAAATCATAAACCCCAAAGTTAGGAGAGGTAATCCTTCCACCATCTAATAGGGGAGGGTAACCACTGATTCCAACTAAGATTCCCATAGTAGTACGTCCTACTAATTTACCTAGACCTTTATGACGGAACATATATGGCATCATATCTCCACCAGATCCAGCATTCTCATTGATAATCATTGCTTTTGGTCCGTAAATCCCATTGCCTGGAGTGGTAAAGCTACGCCCATCACGAATTCCCCAATAGCTTATTATGTCTCTAGATAATAGGTCTATCACATAGTCGGCAACTTTTCCGCCGCCATTGTTTCGCTCGTCTATAAGCACTGCCTTCTTATCCATTTGAGAAAAGTAATAGCGATTGAAGTTTTCATAGCCTTGGCCAGCAGTATTGGGCATATAGATGTAAGCGATAGTACCGTTGCTTAACGCATCTGTTTTCTTGCGATTTTCTTCCATCCAATCGGTTTTGCGTAGGTTTACTTCTTGTCCGTAAGAAATAGGTTTTACAATCACTTGTTTGGAGCCTTTTAAAGAAGGTTTGTCGTTTACCGTAAGACTTACTTGTTTGCCTACAGTAAAGTCAAACAAGCTATAGATATTGGTGTTTTTATCTAAACCTTGTCCGTTTACTGCGAGAATATAATCTCCATCTTTTACGCCAAGTCCTGGAATAGTTAAAGGCGACTTTAATTTTGGATTCCAATCATACGTCGAATATATTTTTTCGATTTTATAATGGTCTTTTTCTATCTGGTAATCTGCTCCTAGCATCCCTACACTTACAGAGGGTGCGGAGGGTTGTGTACCAGGATAAATATAATTGTGACCCACTACCATTTCGCCCATCATTTCATTCAATAAATAAGTCAAATCGGCACGATGCTTTACAAACGGAAGCATTGGTTCGTATTGTTTACGAATTTCCTTCCAATCTATCCCATGCATATTTTCGGCATAAAAGTATTCCTTTTGCATGTGCCAAACTTCATCAAAAACTTGTTTCCACTCGGCAACTGGATCTACCAACTGCTTAATGCCAGTGGTTTTTACCATATTATCTGGCGTATTTTTAATGTCTGCAGAGGTATTAGTAATGTAGTACTTGCCTTTTGAGCGGTACATTATTTTCTTGCCATCGGCACTGATTTTAAAGCTTTGTATATCTTTTCCTATCTCTTTAGACTCTTGTTTTTTAAAGTCAAACGCATGTAGCTTTCCACGCTGAGTATATAGTAACTTGTCTTTTACCTCTCCGCTTATCTGTCGGTATTGTCCAGAAGGAATAGGAAGTGGGACAATTCTATTTTGAATATTCCCGTCTAGGTCCACTTGAATATGTTTACTTTTCTTTTTGTCTTCTTTTTTCTCTTCCTTTACTTTTTTCTCGTCTTCTTTCTTATTGTCTTTCTCTCCATTCACTTCTTCCTCATCGCTTTTTGGCTGGAAGGGACTTGGGTTTTCTTCCGATAAGATAAAAGCATAGATATTTCTAGTTGGGGTGCTACCATAAGCAGTCATGTGTAAGCCATGATAAGACAAACCGATATTGGTACTAGCGGTAAAGAATAAGTACTTGCCATCGGCACTGAATTTTGGACTCTGTGTATGGCTCATCCCGTCGGTAATCTGTTTGGAGTCTCCGGTTTTTACGTTATACATAAATACTGCAGGCACATGATTTGCAAGGGTTTTTATATAAGCAATCCAATTAGAATCGGTAGACCAGCTTGGCTGGAATTGGTTGTAAACACGTCCCGTATTGGTGCTCATAGCGTCAGTATCTACCTTCACTACCTTTTTTGAGTCTACATCTACATAAAATAGGTTGAGATGGCTATCGCCGTAAAACAGCTTCTTGCTATCTGGCGACCAAGTTGGCTCAAAATAAAAATGCGTGTCGCCTAAGTCGATATAAATCGGAGTTTCTTTTCCTTTTTGATCGCTCAATACCAATTGGTATGTCTCGTTTGTATCTGAGATGTAAGAGATCCACTTCCCGTTTGGTGACCATGATGGGTATTTGTTATGTGCTCCAGGTGTATTGGAGATATTTCTAGTAAGACCTTTATCTAAGGGTGTAGAAAATATTTCTCCACGACTTTGGAATAATGCACGCACGCCAGTAGGCGAAATGGCATAATCTCGGATATTATCCTCCATATTTACGTAGTGTGCACGAGTATCTACAACATCGCTATCTAGATAAATAGCTATTGGAGAAACCTGCTTGGAAGCAATGTTGTATAAGTGCAGTTTTCCACCTTGCTCTAAAATTAGTTCGGCATCGTTTCCTGAGAAGGTTTTTATGTCGTAATCCTCAAAGAAACTCACTTGCTCTACTTGTTTGGAGATGGTGTTATAGCGGAATAGGTTCATAATTTTATTTCTATCCGACAAGAAGTACACATAATCCCCACGCCAAAGTGGTTGTACGTTATTGGATTCTTCTCCTGGAATGATTTCTATTTCGTGGGTTTTCTCATCAAAAATCCAAATAGCTGGCATTCCACCACCACGGTAGCGCTTAAATGCTACTCTTTGTCTTTCGCTAGGATCTCCATTCTTAATATATGCCCATTTTGTTCCATCTGGCGAAGGAGAGCCTTGGTAGGCTTCTGGCATAGTTAGAACTTCCGATTGCGTGTTGTTTTTATTCTTCTTGTGTAATCTAGAGCCTAAAGAATATTCGAAATCTCTTGCGGAAGTAAAATACATGGTTTCATTATCCAACCAGCCTCTTAGCATATCCGAAGCAGGGTGGTAGGTGATACGTTCTGGGTTTCCCCCATGAAGTCCTACCGTATATACATCGGTATTACCGTCATAATTACCTGTAAATCCAATAGATTTTCCATCGGGAGAGAACTTTGGATGGAGTTCTACGTCTGGGTTGCTGGTTAGCTTTCGCGGATTGGTACCGTTCTTGTCTGCAAGCCAAATGTCTCCTGCGTAAACAAAAGTAATGTGGGTTTTGCTGATGTCTGGATGACGCAAGAGCAAGGTCTCTTTTGTTTGTGCAAATAGCATCACAGACCAGAGTAGGAGACTACCTAGTAAATAAAATCGTTTTGTCATAAGTTATTGGTTTTTTACTCTATGTGAGTTTGTAAAATGAGAAATTGTTACAGCTAAATCCATAACAATTTTTAGCGAATGGCTAAAGATAGGATGTTTTTTGAACAACTTAAAGGGTTTGACAGGAGACTGTTGAACCTAAACAATAATAGATACCTGCTCTGTGTGGGAAGTATTTTATCAATTTTAGGGAATAGATATTTTTTTACTGTAATTTTACGAACTCTTAATATAAATCAATATATGGAACGTATTTATACCGGTAAAACAAAAGATGTGTATCGCCATGGCGATGGGGAAGTTTTATTACAATTTAAAGATGATGTAACAGGAACGGACGGCGTTTTTGATCCTGGTGCCAATACGGTAGGTTTAAGTATAGATGGAATGGGGAAAGCTGGTTTGCGACTATCTACCTATTTTTTCGAAAAGCTTAAAAAAGAAGGAATAGCTACCCATTTTATTAGCACGGATTTAGAAAAAACACAGATGGTTGTTAAAGAAGCCGAGATGTTTGGCCACGGACTAGAAGTTATTTGTAGGTATCGCGCGGTGGGGAGTTTTTATAGAAGATATGCCATTTACTGTAAAGAAGGTCAAAAGTTAAATGCTTTGGTGGAGTTTACCATAAAAGATGATGAACGAGGTGACCCTACCATATCCAAAGATACGTTAGAGGCCTTAAACATAGTGTCTGCTTCGGATTATGAGAAAATCCATAAACTAACGATAAAGATATGTGCGCTGGTAAAAGAAGAATTAAGCTTACGCGGATTGGAGTTGTATGACATTAAGCTGGAATTCGGAAAAGATAAAACCTCAGGGGAAATTATGCTTATCGATGAACTATCTGCTGGCAACATGCGAGTTTATAAAGGAAAAGAAATTGTAAAACCTTTAGAAGTAGGGGAGCTATTTTTTAAGTAAAATAAAAAAACAGTCAAAATAATCTAAGCCACATGGATTTCTATGTGGCTTTTTTATTTTCAAGAAGGAATATTCTGTCTTTTATTCTAATATTTCTTAATTTTAAATAGAATGTTTGTTTTTTGTCATTGATATATAAAAGTAGCGAGAACAATGGAAACAAAAAATGAGAATGTGAAAGACCTCCCGCAAATCGCGCGGATTAACGCAGATAAAAGCAACTATTTTTATTAGTAACTTTACCTAACATCCGCAAGTGTTGTTTACAAGAAAGTGGAAAAGACAGTAAAAACAGAGTCTTAAAGCCTTTTCCCTTTCAAATATTTTCACCAATTTAGGTGAAAACATCCTAGCAGATGAAAATTACACTTTCTTCCGAT
>DATGMW010000056.1:0-11305 GCA_035307105.1 Flavobacteriaceae bacterium | reverse complement strand
AGAAGGACTTTACGAAATAACAATAGATCCAGTAGATAAGGAAACTGCTAAAACACTTTTCCTGCAATCCACTGTTTTATTAGAGTTATAAACACACTATGAAAGTATTTTTATCCTTATTAGGGAGAGAGTTCAAATTGTTTTGGAATAATAAAGTACTCCTATTGCTTTTTCTAGGTGCTCCTATTCTTTATGGCGTCCTTATCGGATCTGTATATCAGAAAGGAGTGGTAGACAATCTTTCAATCGTAGTGGTAGACCAAGATCGTTCGGAGCTTAGTAGAAAGGCTATAAATATGATGGAGGATAACAACTCGGTATACATTGCCGAAACGCTTTTCGACACGCACAAAATGCACAAAGTAGCTGCAGACCATAAGGCTACTTGCGTGGTAGTTATTCCAAAAAACTTTGAAAAAGATATTCTATTAAAGCGTTATCCAGAGCTCATTAGCTATATAAATACTTCTAACTTACTTACAGCAAATATCGCATCCTCAGCATTACAATTAAGCCTAGGAACCTTGCGTGCAGGAATAGAAATTGAAGCGCTACAGAAGCAAGGCGTTGCAGAAAATATTGCTATGACACAGTTTGAGCCTTTTAAGATGAGTTTTATTCGGATGAATAACCGAAGTACCAACTACTTATATTTTCTATGGCCTGGTGTTTTGGCCACCGTATTTCAACAAGTTCTATTATTAGGATTGGCTTTATCTTTTACACAAGAATACGAAAACGGCACCTTTGGAGAACTGATTGATCGAACTTCTAGCACTTTAAAGCTACTGTTAGTAAAATGCTTACCCTACCTGATTATGAGCATAGGTATTTGGGGAATATATATTGGATTTGCCACTTGGTTCCGAGTGCCAATTCATAATAACTTCATAGCCTTAACCCTAATTGCAGGACTCTTTGTATTTGCAGTAGCCGCCATTGGAATTCTTGTTAGTATTATTCTACCAACACAGCTAAAGGCTACGGAAGTGCTTATGGTTATAGCTACACCAAGTTTTATGATAAGTGGTTTTACGTGGCCATTAGATCAAATGCCAGTCTGGGTACAAACATTTTCTAATACCATTCCACTCACCCACTTCTTAGAAGCATTTCGAATTTTAATGGTAGAATCCGGAACTTTTAAACAAACCATACCCGCTATAAAATCTATAGCAATCATTGCAATTGTATGCAGCATTACCGCTTATGTAGTTTTGTGGTTCAAAATCAGAAAACATAAAAAAGCCCAAGAAGCATAAGCTTTGGGCTTTTTTTACTGTAAACTAAATTCTATTAAATTTACTCTGGAACTTCAATTTCCATCTTCTCTGCAAAATATGCACAGAAGTCCTTCATAGTAGCTTGCATTTTCTCGTCGCCTGTAGCTCTATGAAAAGTATCGGACATCGCGCTTAAGGTTTGGTAGAAAAACAATTTCATCTCATCCAATGGCATGTCTTTGGTCCACAAATCAATGCGTAGTGCTTCCTGTGTTTTATGATCCCAAACGGATAGCAACATGGCTTTTGCCTCTGCATTGTTTACTCCTCCATCGGCTGCGGTCCAACGCAAAGCTTCTGGAATTTTATTTTCATCTAATCCTACTTCTATCTTTATTTCTGACTTCTTTGTAATTGCCATAATATTTTTATTTTCTTCTTGGTTTATATCTTGAATTTTGGAAGATTAAATCCGCATCTAAAATAGCAAGCTCTTCCATGCTTACATCGTTTCGTTTCATATAGGAGGTTACTATTTGCCAACCCATATATACGCCCATTCTTCCTGGGGATTCATTATCGATCTCTAAATAAAACTTAGAGAAAGGCGCCTCATCCACAAATCGCTGTTTTAAATCGGCTTCTGTACTATATAAAAGCTCTTTTTCTATAAAATAACGCCATACATCCTCTTCGTTATCTCTTGCCCATTTAGCTTCTTCCTCTGTGAAGCCCATGACCAAGTGTTCCGATGCTTTTGGAACCCAAAATTCTGCCATGTGCAATATTTTACCGTAATAAATTATTTGCGACAGGAAGCTTCTATCTTGAATAGGCGCAACAATGTGTGCCGCCATTTCTATGGCAACATCCACTGGCAAACGATCGGGGTTCATATTTTTTCTAAAGTAAGATTGTACTCCTCGATAAAAATAATGATCCGATCCTAAGTAATTATCCAATCCGATCACCATATCGCGACCATTTAAGATAACCTTGGTCTCGTAAGCAACATCTGTAGTAGAGGTGTAAACGGTTGGCGGCTCGAATCTTGGGATATAGTATTTTATATGCTGAAACACACTTTTCACCGTTTCATATATTGGCGTATCCTCAGGAAACGCTTTAATAACCTCGTTTTCCAATTCGATTTGTAACGTATCGTTTATCTTCTCCATCCAGAAACTATCTGGAATACTCGGATTGAAAAAGATCGGATAGGCTTCTTTTGTAGCCTCTAAGTTCTCCTCTGTAGTATTGGCAAATGCCTTATCGAATCGATGAAATTCAAATTCCATAGGAATCTTCTGGATTTCTTTTTCAATTTTAGAAGTACAACTCATCAATACACCTAAGCATAGAGCAAGCGTTATATATTTTACAAATAAAATAGATCGGAGCAGTCGCTTCATATTATCGGTATATTTTGTAATTTAACAGGTTCAAAGATACCAAATAATTTGTAGGCAAATGCGTGAGATCCCAATAGAAAAAGTGAGAAAAGAAATTGTAACTTGGTTAAAAGCGTACCAACAAGAATCCTACACTAAGGGTTTTGTTGTAGGCATTAGCGGAGGTATTGATTCTGCGGTAGTTTCTGCTTTATGTACCGAAACAGGGCTGCCAACGCTATGTGTGACACTCCCAATACATCAAAGTGAAAAAGAGTCCACCCGTGCCGAAGAGCATATCAAAAATCTTAAAACACGTTTTCCTAACGTAGCACATCAATCCATAGATCTTGGCCTTACCTTCGATCAGTTTGTAGAAGATATTCCTAAAGCAAATAAAGAAATAACAGACCTATCTCTGGCTAACGCCCGCTCTAGACTGCGAATGCTAAGCCTATATTATTTAGCCCAAATACACGGCTATCTTGTAGTGGGAACAGGAAATAAAATTGAAGATTTTGGCATAGGATTTTTCACCAAATATGGCGATGGTGGCGTGGATATTAACCCAGTTGCTGATTTGCTAAAAAGCGAAGTCTATAAAATGGCTGAGGACTTAAATATTATTGAAAGCATTCTTAGCGCTGCACCTACCGATGGATTGTTTGGAGATAGCAGAACAGACGAAGACCAGATTGGCGCCACCTATCCAGAATTAGAATGGGCAATGGCACAATATGAACTTGGAAAAAGTCCGAAAGACTTTACTGGCAGACAACATGATGTATTAACTATCTATACTAAAAGACATCTGGCAAACCAACATAAAATGCAAGCTATTCCGAGTTATAAAATTCCTGAAAAATGGATAAGTAAAGTGGAAAAATAAACTAGACTTTATATGCACAAGAGTATAGCATAGGAAACCTTGAATGCGGCTGAAGCCTATTTGAATATTATTTTAAATCCGTTGACTAAAGCCAACGGCAATAGATCTAAAAACAAGATGGTGCTTTATCCCTATCTCGAATATTCTAAAAATATCTTATCTGTATTTCAGTCTATATCACTCGGTCTAGATTGTTTGCAAGTAAAGTTTTAAGTTTTAAATAATCTTTTATCGCTTCCATTTGTTGCTGCTTAGTTTCTGCTTCCACTTCTGTATCTTGAAGTAACTCGGCCATTTCTGCAATCTTTTTGTCTAATAGATTGGCGCGTAAACTCAGGATGGTTTCTTTAACCAATTGCACAATTCCTTTGTCCTTGTCTTTCACAAAAATATCTGCACGTTCCCAATCGTGCAAGTCATAGCGTTCCTCCTCCATTAGTATATCCGATACAATTGCGGTTTCTTCTGCAGCTAATTCCTGTATAAAGTGTTGCGGTTCTAGGGTTCCTTTTTGATTATACTCATTTATTATCTTCTCGTAAAGCACTCTAAAAACAGAATCGGTGAACTCTATCTCGTCGTCGTGTAAGTCCAGATAGATCTTTTTGTAGACTTTGCTTATGTAGGACTCCTTCTTGCTTTCTACACCACCTTCCTCATCATGCACATCATAAATCGCCTCGAAAGTTTCTTCTTTTTCTCCATATAGCAGTAGAATTTCTAAGATTTTTCTCTCTAAAATTTGCTGTACGTTTACCTTCTCTACCGCCTTTGGCTCTTTCTCCACCACTTGCATCGTGGCTTCTCTTTGCGGTCTCCTTTCGCTGCGTCTTTTGTTTGCCTGATTTATTTGTGCAAGGGTACTGAACAAAACCTCTTCGCTGATATCCAAGGTTTTGGCCGTGTCTTGAATATACAATTCTTGCTTTATCAAGTCAGGTATTTTCGCAATGCTCTCTACTACTTCTCGAATGGTTTCGGCTCGTTGTACAGGATTATTTCGCACTTCCTCGGCAAGCATAGAGGCTTTAAAGCTGATAAAGTCCTTGCTGTTTTTGGCAAAGTATTTTTGAATATCTTCCAGGCTATTCTTTTGCGCAAAACTGTCGGGATCCTCTCCTTTTGGAAACGTACAGATTTGAACGTTCATTCCTTGCTCCAGGATAATATCCACCCCACGTATCGCAGCTCGTAAACCAGCATCGTCTCCATCAAAAAGCAAGGTTACATTTTTAGTAAGTCTGCTTATCAAACGAATCTGATCTGGAGTAAGTGCGGTTCCAGAAGAGGATACCACGTTGGTAATGCCACGTTGGTACATTTGAATCACGTCCGTATAGCCTTCTACTAGATAGCAATTATCTTCCTTAGCAATACTTTGCTTTGCGGTGAAAAGGCCATAGAGTATTTTACTTTTATCGTAAATAATACTCTCGGGAGAGTTTAGATATTTCGCGGCTTTTGCCTGATTGGAAAGGATCCTTCCGCCAAAACCTAAGGTTCGGCCACTCATGCTTTTTATAGGAAAAATCACCCTTGCTCGGAATCGATCGAACTGCTTGTTATTTCGAACCACCGTCAAACCTACTTTCTCTAGGTTTTCTAATGTATATCCTTTCTTTATGGCATTCTCTGTAAAAGCCTCCCATTTCTCTGGAGAATATCCTAGCTCAAAAGTCTGCATGGTCTCGGTGGTAAATCCGCGCTCTTTAAAATAAGAGAGACCTATTGCTTTACCTTCTTCGGTACTATGCATGGTGTTCTGAAAGAAAGTTTTGGCAAACTCGTTTATCAAATACAAGCTTTCACGCTCGTTCACTAGCTCTCTGTCTTCGGCAGTCTGCTCTGTTTCCTCTACCTCAATGCCGTATCTTTTCGCTAAATGACGAATCGCTTCCGGATAGGTAAAGTGTTCGTGTTCCATAAGAAACGAAACCGCATTACCACCCTTTCCACTAGAAAAATCCTTCCATATTTGTTTGGCTGGCGATACCATAAAACTAGGCGTGCGCTCGTCGGTAAACGGACTTAGTCCCTTTAAGTTCGAGCCACTTCGTTTTAACTGAATATAATCTCCTATCACCTCCTCTACTCGAGCAGCTTCAAAAACCTTGTCTATGGTGGTACGTGATATCATACTATATTATGGTGGGATTTTATCTTTTAGTGTGGGTAAAAATACGAAAAATAAAGCTTCCTATTTCACTTAAAAAATAGAAAGCCTTACGAATCTAATCAAACTAAAAAACCAATTCAAAATACTCTATACCCGTACGCATCTTTATATTTCTTTTGTTTTTCTACGAGTCTGTACTAAGACGCAAACCTATGGCTATTGTATTCTCTTTATTCAAATTATTTTTAAATAAATCGCTTAAAGCATATCGGACATATAAAGAGACTCCTCCTATTCCTACATAAGCACTAAGTCCATATAATGCCTGATTCATACCGCTCGACATATTTTCTTTGGAACGTTGGCGACTTCCATCTTCTTTAAACTTTAAGATTTGTGTCGTTTTAATATTCATTCCTGCATAGCCTCCAATTCCAAAACTCCAAGAGTCAAAATAGGAGTATACTTTTTTACCATTTTCACGAATGTTTAATTTTGGTTTTCTAAATTCCAAATGCAATGGAACCACTAAGTTTGTCATACGTAGCTTAGACTTTTTAAGATTCACAGTGTGCTCTTCTAAATTCAGCTCTTTGTCCTCCATTACAAAGTATTGATTGTCCGACGGTTTATAACCATCTATTTGCATACTTACTCCATATCTAAAATGCAACGAAGAATTCTCTTTAAAAGCAGTTCGCCAATTATATCCGAATTCAAAAAACCTACTTCCTGCCATTTTATATGGCGTGTCACTCAAACTATGGTTGTCGCCTATCGTATTGCTAAATCCAAATGCTATAAATACACCAGAGGATGTTATGGAAGGATAATAAGTAACTGAATCGGTCTCTTTTATGTTCTCTTCTTTTCCTCCTATTCCAATTACAAGGTTGAGTCTATTCAATGATTCATCATTCCGCTTTAAATACTCTATCGATTCATCTAGGATCAAAGTTCTTGATTTAATATTTTGCGCGTGCTTTTCTGCTAAAATTTTCTTTTCACTTTCAAATTCATGTACAGAAACCTCCTCTTCTTTTAAGCTTTTTTGCAAAGCTTCTATCGCCGTTTTAAGTTTTTCTCTCTCATCTAACTCTACATTTTTTCTAACTTGTCGTAGGCTGTCTATTGCTGGATTTTCTTGCTCGTGAGTAATTCTAATCTGAGCACTCATACTTAAGCTCATAAAAAAGCAAGTAATCACAAAAACGATTTGTATAATTATTCTTTGCATAACTGTGTGGTTTAATGGGTTGTTAGTTGATGAATAGGAATAGAAACCTTAGCAAAATCTAGAATATGCCTGTATAACCCTTCCTGTTAGTTTATTTTCTATTGACGTTTAAACAAGGACTGTACCTCTGCCACTCCAATTTCTATCGCTTTATTTAAAATGCTTTGTAGGGATTTATTGGACTCCAATTCCATCTCCGCTTGATGCAATAATCTTTCTGCTGAATAAGCTAACTGTGTCTCGCCTTGGGCTTCTAATTTGGCTTGCGCCTCTCGCAGCAAATTCATAATATCCTCCTCGCTCATCTCCTCCATAGCCAATGCTACCTGCTCTTGTTGTATAAGGGAATCCAATGTAGCATCGTCTATTGGCTTCAATAATTCTGCAAGTTTTTTATCCAAATCCGAAGCATCTACTTTACCTAAATTTTCTGCAAGTTGTGTATGCTCTTTTTGCTTTGTTGCTTTTTCTTCTTGTGTTTCTTCCGAGACCTGCTCTGCAATTCCTTTTGTATTGCGAGTCGGGTTTTCAACTTCTGTTATGGACGTTTTTTGAGACTTATGTTCTGTGTTTTCAAATTTTTCTACAACCTCACCTACCTCTGCTAAGTCTGTTTTTGGAATAACTTTTTCTGGCGACAAGGCTTCTTTAAGTTCTGTTTTAACCTCAGCTTCTACAATAGTTGCTTTATCTAATGCCGGCGTATGGGTAGAGTAAATATTTATTCCTATCGCCAGCATTATCATTGCCGCTACGGCAGCAACCCAGCCGACAACAATAGGTTTCCTTTTCTTTTCTCTCTTATCTGCTTCGTTCAATGCCTCTTGAAGTTCTTTCAGTGCATTGCTAGAAGGGATAATCTCTCTGTCTTTTAAAGACCGAAACATTTCATCTAACTTTCTATCTTCCATAGCTCGCTCCTTTTTCTTCTGTTTTTATCATTTCTTGTAATGCCTTTCGTGCTTTGTGTAGTTGCGACTTAGAGGTTCCTTCGGTAATAGCTAGTTTCTCTGCAATTTCCTTGTGCGGATACCCCTCTATTGCATAGAGGACGAACACTATCCGATAGCCATCTGGCAACTGATCTATACACCATTGCAAATACTCTTGGTTGTGCTGTTTGTCCAAGGATTTAGCAGTCTGTGTTTTCGCTAGTGTATATTCTAAATTTTCTGGGAAGTCTAATTCTTTGTGAGCCCGAATAAAATCGATTGCTTCTCTTGTCATGATACGGCGCAACCAACCTTCAAAACTTCCTGTATTTTTAAAATTCTTTAAATTCTGAAAAGCTTTAAAAAATCCACGAACCATAACGTCTTCGGCGTGCTGTAAATCTTTGGTGTACCATCTGCATACCGACAGCATCTTTGGCGCAAACATTTGGTATAGCGCTGTTTGAGCGATACGCTCCTTGTTTACTGCCTTGGCAATCAGGGTGTTTATTTCCAAACTGTTATGTAGGGTTCTTATTTTCACCTTTCTTATTATGGTCTCTACTTATATAGACGAGAGGTTTTGCAGAAAGGTTGCCTGAGGGATTATTTTTTTCGGTCGATTACGTAATCTACCATCAGAAGTAAGGAGTTTTTGTATGGAGAATCCGGATAGTCTTTCAGCACTTCTAATGCTTGTTCTTTGTAGTCTAGCATTGCTTTTACTGCATACTCTAGGCCTCCAACTTTTTTCACGTGCGCAATGATTTCTTTTACGCGCTTTTTGTTGGTATTATGATTCTTTACGGAGTTGATAAGCCATTTTCTTTCTTTTGGATCGGCCTGATTTAATGCATAAATCAGCGGAAGTGTCATTTTCTTTTCCTTAATATCAATCCCTGTAGGTTTACCGATGGCTTCGTTTCCGTAATCAAAAAGATCGTCTTTAATTTGGAATGCCATTCCGATAAGCTCACCGAATAAACGCATTCTCTCCACCTCTTCGTCGGAAGCGTGGACAGATTTTGCTCCCATTGCACAGCAAGCAGCGATAAGGGTAGCGGTTTTTTTACGGATGATTTCAAAATATACCTCTTCTGTAATATCCAATCTACGTGCTTTGTCTATTTGCAGTAATTCCCCTTCGCTCATTTCTCGAACAGCAACGGAGATAATTTTCAGCAAATCAAAATCATCGTTATCAATAGATAGTAGAAGTCCTTTGGATAGTAAGTAATCGCCTACAAGCACAGCAATTTTATTTTTCCACAGTGCGTTAATAGAGAAAAAACCACGTCGGCGGTTGCTATCGTCTACTACGTCGTCGTGTACTAATGTAGCGGTATGGATCAATTCTATAACCGATGCGCCGCGATAGGTACGTTCAATGACCTGATTATCTTCCGACGTCATTTTGGCTATCAAGAAAACAAACATTGGGCGCATTTGCTTTCCCTTTCTATTTACTACGTAGTGTGTAATTCTATTTAGAAGCGAAACATGCGTAGACATGGACTCTCGAAACTTTTTCTCGAAGAGTTCCATCTCTTGTTCTATGGGCAACTTAATACGCGAAACTATCTTCATCTTGGAACTAACTTAGTGTTTGTTTGCCAATTGTCCGCAAGCAGCATCAATATCTTCTCCTCTACTTCGCCTTACGGTAACCGAGATATGATTTGCTTCCAATCCGCTTATATACGCATCAATCCACTCAGGACTGGCTTGTCGGAAATTTGGGTCCCCAATGGAATTGTATTCTATAAGGTTCACCTTACATGGGATGTATTGGCAGAATTTCACCAAAGCATCGATTGCCTCCTTGGTATCATTTATTCCGTCCCAAACTATATATTCGTAGGTAACTCTTCGTTGTGTTTTCTCGTACCAATATTCTAGTGCTTCTCGTAAATCATCTAGTGTAAATCGGTTGGCAAAAGGCATTATTTGCTCTCGTATTTCTTGTATGGCACAATGCAGAGAAACGGCTAAGTGGAAGCGCACCTCATCGTCAGCCAATTTCTTTATTAGTTTAGGCACACCAGAAGTGGATAAGGTGATTCGTTTTGGCGACATGTTTAAGCCTTCCTCGGAAGTGATTTTGTCTATTGCCTTAATCACATTCGGATAATTCATCAGCGGTTCGCCCATTCCCATAAATACGATATTGGAAAGTGGCATGTCGTGATACAATCTGCTTTGCTGATCACTTACGACCACCTGATCGTAAATTTCGTCTGGATTTAGGTTTCGCATTCGCTTTAAAGATGCCGTAGCACAAAACTTACAGTCAAGGCTACAACCTACTTGCGACGATACACAAGCTGTTGTGCGTTTGGATGTAGGTATTAAAACCGATTCCACGATATTTCCGTCGTGCAAACGAACAGCATTTTTAATAGTGCCATCCTTACTGCGTTGGGATAAATCTACTGCGATGTGATTGATCACAAAGTTCTCTTCCAATAGCTCTCTTATTTCCAAAGAAATATTGGTCATGTCCGAAAAGTCATGAATTCCCTTATGCCACAACCACTCATATACCTGATTTCCTCGAAAAGCTCTCTGTCCGATTTCTACAAAAAAATCGCGTAACTCCTCTTTTGTCAATGCACGTATATCTCTTTTCTTTTCCGCCATAATAGTTGCAAAATTACCAAATTTTATCTTTACAAAGGTTTTTTATGTCTAGTATATGAAACTCAAAACACAAGCTTCTTTGCATTCAGACTATTCGTTGCTTATTCTTTGTGAATTATTCTAAATAAAAAGCCTCAGACACTATAAGGTACCTGAGGCTATGTATATTTTTATGCTAACTATTAAATAATCAGCATAGCATCTCCATAACTAAAGAAGCGGTACTTTTCTTTGATTGCTTCTTTATAGGCGCGTTTAACAAAATCATGTCCTCCAAAAGCCGATGCCATCATCATTAAGGTAAGCTTTGGTGTATGGAAGTTAGTAATCATTGCATTTGCAATGCTAAAATCGTGTGGAGGGAACAAAAACTCATTGGTCCATCCTTCGTACGGATTTAAAGTTCTACTTGTAGAAACCGAGCTTTCTAATGCACGCATGGCAGTGGTTCCAACAGCACATATACGAGCTTTTCTTTCAATTCCAGCGTTTACAATATCCGCTGTCTCTTGTGAGATTTTCATCTCTTCGGAGTCCATTTTATGTTTGGATAAGTCTTCTACTTCTACTGGAGTAAACGTTCCTAATCCTACGTGTAATGTAACCTCAGGCAAGTGTACGCCTTTAATTTCTAGTCGCTTTAGCAAGTGCTTAGAGAAGTGTAATCCAGCTGCTGGTGCTGCTATTGCCCCTTCATTCTTAGCGAAAATGGTTTGATAACGCTCTGCATCCTCTGGTTCTACTTCACGGTCTATATACTTTGGTAAAGGCGTCTCGCCTAGTTCGTGTAACTTCGCGCGGAACTCTTCGTAAGATCCATCGTATAAAAATCGAAGCGTACGTCCTCTAGAGGTGGTATTGTCGATTACCTCTGCTA
>DATGMW010000055.1:0-9696 GCA_035307105.1 Flavobacteriaceae bacterium | reverse complement strand
TAGCCTTAGAGCGACTATCTTACCTAACCTTAGCATCGGCAGACGAAGAGATTTCCCAAGTGCTAGCAACTTGCTTACGCAGTCATTATATAAAATGTACTATAAGCGATGATGTGTTGGGATTGGAATACGCAGCGATGCTGAAGAATATCTATGCCGTTGCAGCTGGTATAGCGCACGGACTAGGCTACGGAGATAACCTTCAGAGCGTATTGATGAGCAATGCCATTAGAGAGATGAAACGCTATGTAAAACGTGTTCACAAAACAAAACGGGACATTAATGGATCTGCCTATTTGGGCGATTTGTTGGTTACAGGGTACTCCGTTTTTAGTAGAAATAGAACCTTCGGTAATATGATAGGAAAGGGCTATACCGTACGCAGTGCTCAATTGGAGATGAGTATGGTGGCAGAAGGTTACTTTGCCGCTAAAAGCGCTTATCTATTAAATAAACAGCGTAAAAACAAAGCTAGAATTCCTATAATAAAAGCGGTGTATAAAATACTATACGAGAATAAAGATCCTAAAAAGGTATTTCAGAAATTGGTAGATAAGTTAGACTAGACATAATTAAAAAAGCCTTCTATTATTAAAACAATAGAGGGCTTTTTAGATTTTATAGAGCATTATTTATTCGGCTATAACGCCTTTATACTCGGAGTCTTTAAGTTTTATTTGGTTTTTTACTTTAATGCTATTTGGAGGAAAAGAGAAGGTTTTTTCTATCATTTTTCCTTCGTAAAAATAGGTTACAAGGTATTCATTGGTCAAAACAAAAACCTGATCTTCTATCATCTCTACTTTTCGTTTATCTCCTGCAGGTATATCCCCAAGTCCATGACGTAAAATAGAACTTTTGTGCGTATCGGAATAACCTCTAGATAAAATCAATACCGTTTCTATTGGCTCCTCTTTTAAATTCACCAAAAAAATATCCCATTGCTGATAAGCCTTGTCATCGTTCCATTCGTTTACCGCGATTATATATACGTCGGTAGATTCTGGTACTTTTAAATCCTCTAACATCTTATCCTAAACTTTTAAATTGACTTAAAAACCGCATGTCGTTCTCACTCAGCATACGGATATCTGGAATCTGATAGTTCAATAAAGCAATTCTATCTATTCCCATTCCAAATGCAAATCCGGAATATACTTCTGGGTCAATGCCACAATTTTCTAGAACATTTGGATCTACCATTCCACAACCCATTATCTCCAACCAACCTGTTCCTTTAGTCATTCGATAATCGGTTTCGGTTTCCAGACCCCAATACACATCTACCTCTGCACTAGGCTCGGTAAATGGGAAATAAGATGGACGAAGTCGGATTTCCGACTTGCCAAACATCTGCTCCGTAAAGTATTGTAACGTTTGTTTTAAATCGGCAAAACTTACATTCTTATCGATATATAAACCTTCTACTTGGTGAAAGAAACAATGCGATCTAGAAGAAATATCTTCATTCCTATACACACGTCCTGGTGAGATAGTACGTATAGGCGGCTTGTTTTCTTCCATATGTCGTACTTGTACCGAAGAGGTGTGCGTACGTAATAGAATATCTGGATCTGTTTGAACAAAGAACGTGTCTTGCATATCTCTTGCTGGATGGTGTTCTGGTAAGTTCAATGCCGAGAAGTTGTGCCAATCATCTTCTACTTCTGGACCTTCGGAAATAGTAAAACCAATGGTAGAAAAAATATCTACAATCCTATTTCGCACAATAGAAATAGGGTGACGAGAACCTAAAGAAATAGGTTCACCTGGTCTTGTAAGATCTCCAAAATAACCTAATTGCTCCTCTTGAGATTCTAAGGATTCTTTCCAGTGACTAACTGTTTCTTCCAGCTTATTTTTAAGCGTGTTTACTACTTGTCCGTACTCTTTCTTCTGATCGTTAGGAACTTCTTTAAAGGCTTTAAAAAATCCGTTTAGAATCCCTTTTTTAGACAAATATTTGATGCGAAAAACCTCTATCTCTTCTAGAGATTTTGGTGTAAATGCTTCTACTTCCTTTAAATGTTGTTGTATTTCCTGAATCATAATTGTGGTTTACAAGCTGCAAAAATACATATTATATGCTGTATATCAACTTATTTAAGACTCTGTCCAAAATAGAGGGCAGCTTCCGTTTTACTGGATATATTTATTCTCTACAAAATAATTTACTATCGCTTCTTTCATCAGCAGGGATTGCTCCCCAGCTTTTAGAGGCGGTAAATTCTCTTCTAATTTATAATGAGGCCATCCATCTTTATCAAAAAAGTCAAAAGAATAATATCCATAAGGCTCTAGCAATCTGCAAATTGCGATATGCATGAGGTTTATTTTCTCATCCTTTTTAAACTTTCTATGTAGTTGTCCTAACTCTTGAAGTCCTACTAAATAGATGATGCCATCTAAATCGAGTGCCTCGCCATCTGCGAATTGGTCGCTTAACTTGCTGACCAATAGCTCCCATTGTCGTTTTAATTCTACGTTTCTTGCCATAATTCGTTTTGCAAAGATACATTTATAGGTTTATACTTTTAGTATATTTACACAAATTCTAGCTATGAATTCCCTTGATGTTATTTTGGGTGGTATTCTTATCATCGCTTTTTTCTTAGGTTTTCGTAAAGGATTCGTAGCGAGTCTTCTTGCTTTTCTGCGATTTTTTATTGCCGGCTATATAGCAATCTATTACGCTTCCGACCTAAAACCATACATGCGGTGGATGGGCCAACAAGAGGATTTTACTTACCAGATTGCTGCTTTTATTCTTTGTTTTTTAGCCGTGAGTATCGCCCTATGGTTCTTGTCTAAATTCTTAACACAATTCGTTGATTTTCTTGCCCTAGGGGTGTTAAACCGATTGGCTGGTGGTGCGTTTAGCATATTGAAGTATGCTTTGTTGCTGAGTTTTGTGCTGTTTGCTATCAATATTATAGACAAGGACAAAAATTGGATAGAAGAAGAAACTTCCGAAAGTTCTCAACTGCATAGCCCCATCGCTTCTATTGCTCCAACATTAATTCCTATAATATCTGACTTGATAGAAGATTTAAATGGAGAATCCGCCGACTAACTAGAGCTTTTTTAACTCTTGTTTTTGCACCCAACCTTCATTTCCGTCGGCCAATTCAATACGCACCCAATTGTCCTCTTCGTAGGTTATAGATACTTTTGTTCCTTCGTGTAGATAGTAAATATGCGAACTATTACTTGTTGGCCCATCGCGGACTTCTATTTCTTTTTCCCAAACAATCGCGAAATTTGTATCGTCCAACTTCATACCTAAATAGGACATGAATACAGTGAAAAAGATGCCTAATACAAAAAACATACTACCTATAAACCAAGCGCGTTTTAAGGAGGGTTTTCGAGTGAAATAGTACATTAAAAATAGGCTTGTAGCTAAGATGCTAGCTAGAACTGCTAGAATTGCCCAAGTATTGGAGGACAGTCCCTGTACTATATTTTCAGAAATCTTGCTTAATTTGTTTTGTGTAAGAGGTATAATCTCGTCTACCGTTGCTTGCTTTGCGTATAGCAGATTGTTCTGAATGTCTTTATTATTTGGATCTAGCTGCAGCCCTTTTTCATAATAATACACACTAGGTCCAAGTTTCTCTAGTTTGTAATAGGAGTTCCCTAGGTTAAAATATAAATCGGCAGAGTGTTTCCCGTTGCTTAGAATACTTTCGTATAATTTTGCTGCTCCATTATAATCTCCATTTCGATAAGCGATATTGGCTTTATCAAAGTCGTTTTCTGGTTGGGCTATGCAGAGCGTTGAAAAGCTAAGCCACAAGACAAACCAAAAGAAATTTCGTAGTTGCATAGCTATATTATTTAATTTGTTTGTTGAGTTTTGTTATGGTTGTTACTGCCTTATCATAATTCACTTCGGTAGTAGCTACTGACGAAGAAGCATAACGTGCCATCTCACAGCTGGTCAATAAATCCATAAGTTCAGAGATGGCTTCCTTGGTTACATTCTTTTCTTCCAAGAGTACTGTTATTTGCTCTTTGGAGATGTCGTTAGTATGTATGTTTAGTTTTGCTTTTAAGAAGTTGTGTAAAGCAAGTTCCAGTGCTTCATAGAAAGCCTCTTTGTCTGCTTGTTTCTTTTTAGCTTTTCCTAAATAGCGCCTTGCTAATTTATCAGCTTCTCGCAATCTATTTCTCTCCGTATCGGCTAGGCTAAGATTTCTCCATCTTCCTATTAAAATAAAGATAGGGATAGCGATAATCGGTAGCAACAGAACGATCCAATACCAAGTTTTATGTAGGTAGACTTGCTTCGGTTTTATATCGTTTAACTTTGTTTTTAACGATATAAATTTGAATTGTTCTATGTCTGTCAATACATTTCTAGGGGCATCTGTACCTCTACCTCCCGTGGAAGATATAGCTGCAGAAGGCTCTACTTTTAACTGTAACTCCTCACTGCGCAGGGTTTTGTAAGTTTCGCTATTAGGATCAAAATAGCTGAAGGTTATTGGACCAATAGGATACTTTCCAGGTTTTTGTGGTAGGATAGTATAGGTCTGCTCTACCGAACCTTGCATTCCTGAGGCCGTTGTTTTTATGTTTTCTTTTCGCTCGGGATCGTAAACTTCCATAGAATTAGAAAGATCTAGTTCAGGTAGTTTTATCAGTTTTAAATTTCCACTACCGCTTATTCTAAGTGTTGCATTAAGTGATTCTTGTGCTACTAAAGAGTCTTTAGTAGTCGAAAAACTCAAGCGATAATCTCCTACCGCTCCAGAGAAATCAGCAGGCTTGCCTGTTGCAGGTAACTCCTTTACGTCTATCGTCAGGCTGTTTGATGCTACCGTTCTATTCACTGTATTCTTAAGTCTTCTTCCAAAGAAATCCCGTCGGTTAGAAGGCACATCAATTGGCACATCTAAGGTTAATGGATCTATGACTAACTCTCCAGAGTTCTGTGGGTATAGCAACACTCTTTCTAGAATGATATAGCGATAGTCACGGCCTTGGTATTTACCTTCATATGCTTGGTTGCTTATAGTTTCTATTTCCTGATTCCAGAAGCCTCTAAAACTCGGTCTGTCTAGGTATCGGAATTGCTGGGTTATATCTACATTATAGGAAACATAGAGTTTGTAGGTTACGCTAATTGCTTCGTTTAAGTATGGATTGGCATTAGAAACTTCGGCTACGATATGCACGCCATCTTCTACCAATGCAGTTTGGTTATCGGCATCGGTGGGCTGTTCTACTGCCTCAGTAACCTCTACTTCTACCGGAGAGGTCTTGTATTTTTGACCATCTACCTCTATCTCTGCTTGGCCTATAATTAGCGTTCCTTTCTCTAAAGGAGATAAAACAAAAGTGAAACTCCTGGAAAAGCTTCGTTTTCCATTTCTATACTCTTCACTTACAAATTGGTTTGGGCCCCCTACTACTCGAAAGCCATTAAAGGAAGGTGGAACAAAATTATCCCCTTCTTTATTCAGTTTGAATTCTACGCGTATACGTTCGTTGATACCAAGTTTATCCTTGCTTACATTAGTTTCAAAAGTAACCTGGGCATTTGCTACTACTGCAAATACTAAGAATAGGAAAAGTAAAAACCGTTTTATTATCATATTATTACCAATACTTTTCTTTGTTAAGTTCTTTGCCTTTTTCTTTCTGATCTTCTAGTTTTTTCTGAAGGTCTTTTTCAGCGTTATCCATTGCATTTAATAAGTTTTCCATTTGCTCCGGAGATAGTTTTCCATCCTGAGGTACTTCTGGTTGGTCTTTTTCTCCTTCTGCATCTTCGTCCTCTGGATCGCCATCTTGTTCTTGCTCCTCGCCTTGATCTTTATCTTGGTCTCCATCACCTTGTTCTGGATCTTGATCGTCCTCATCTCCCTGATCCTCGTCTTGATCCGGTTGATCCTCTGGCGTGTCAGAATCCTCACTAGGTGGCTCTGGTTCGTCTTTGGCCAACTCTTTGGCTATGGCATAGTTATATCTAGTTTCTTCGTCTGTAGGGTCGTTTCGCAAAGCTTCTTTAAAAGCTTGTTCTGCTTGTCGGTACTGTTGGTCTTTCATATAAGCATTCCCCAAGTTATGAAAAGCTGCATGTTTGGCCTCTTTGTCCTCTGCCAATCTTGCTGCTTCTTCAAAACGCATCAAGGATTCTTTATACTGCTCTTTGTCGTAATAAGTGCTACCTAGATTATATCTAGAGTCCATTTGATCGGGACTTCCAGAAATTGCTTTTCGGTATTTGGCTTCCGCCTGATAAAAATCTCCTTTTTTATTTGCACGTTGTGCCTCGGCATGTTCCCGTTCGGCTTTTTTTTGAGTTTTCTTATCTTCTTGCGCCCAAGAAGGGTAGGTGCTAGCGATAAAAAACAACAGCAGACAGCCCAAAATATTTTTTGAGCTCCTCCAGTTTCTATAGGTTATTTGCTTTTTATTCTTCATTTTTCCTAGCTTCATTAAACAAGTTTAATCTTCGTAACCAGCCTGTTTTTCTATTTAAAAATAACGATTCTAATGCTAATAATAGGATTGCTAAACCAGCAAACCATTGGAAATAGGATTTAAATTCGGTGTACTCTTCCGATTGGAACATGGTTTTATCCATATTGTAAAGCAATTCATGTACAGTATCTACAACTTCCTGTGTGTTTTCTCCATCTACATAGGCACCATTGGTTTCGCTTGCTAGTTTCTGCATGGTTTCCAATCCTAATCTGGATATTACTTGCTCATTATTTCTGTCTCGCAGATAATGTTGTAAAACGCCGTTTTCTTTTATCGGTATGGGAGCACCTTGTTCGGTTGCCACTCCTACCGTTATTATTTGCACGTTTTGTGCTTTTGCTTCTTCTATTACGCTCTCTAATCCTCCCTCGTGATCTTCTCCATCCGATAGTAAAATCAATACCCTAGAGGTATGGTTATCCAAACTATAGAATCGGTTTGCTAAGTTCACCGCTTCTGCAATGGCCGTACCTTCTGAGGACACCATATCGGTATGCATATTGTTTAAAAAAACCTTTGCCGTTGCGAAATCTGTGGTTAATGGCACTTGAGGAAAGGCACTTCCTGCATAGCCTATAATACCTACTCTATCGTTTTGCAGACTATTTATAATCTGGTTGATGATATGTTTAGATTTAACCAATCGGTTTGGCGTGATATCTTCTGCCAACATACTTTTGGATACATCCAATGCAAAAACAACATCTACCCCTTCTCTATCTATTTTTTCTGTTTTGGATCCCATACGTGGATTTGCCAATCCGATAAGAATCAAAATCAGTACCAAAAGAATACTTATAACCTTTATGGTCATTTTATTAACAGATCGATTTGGAGCAAGTTTATCTAGCATTTGCCTTGTAGCAAAACGCTGTTGTGCTCTTCGTCGCCACCATATTACCCATAGGTATAGCAATAGCAACACCGGAATGGTTGCTAATGCATAGAGATATATGGACTGTTCAAATTGGTACATCTACTTATTTGTTTTTACTATATAAAACTTCTAAAAATGGTATATCGCAACAGATATTCTAAAGCTACAAATAGCAGTCCAGCTAAGAGGAATAGTCGGAATTTTTCATCGTAATGCACGTATTCTATCTCCTCTATTTCACTGGTTTCTAGTTGGTCTATTTCGTCATAAATTTCTTCTAATTTATCGGAGCTAGTAGCACGATAGTAGGTGCCACCAGTTTCCTTTGCAATTTCTTTCATCAACTCTTCATCTATCTCCACTTGTATGTTCGCAAATCTATAGCTCCCATCAGGGTTTATAGCTACGGGAGACATGGCCATTCCGTTGGTTCCAATACCAATGGTATACACTTTAATTCCAAGAGATTTTGCCATTTCACTCGCGGTACTAGGGTCTATAAACCCAGTGTTGTTTACTCCATCTGTAAGTAGGATAATGATTTTGCTTTTTGCATCGCTATCTTTAATTCTATTGATGGAGGTAGCGAGTCCTAAGCCTATTGCTGTTCCGTCTTTAATCTCTCCAAATTTTATGTCGTATAACGACTGTAGGAGAATACTCTTATCGATAGTTAATGGGGTTTTGGTATAACTTTCTCCAGCGTAAACCACCAAGCCAATCCGGTCGTTAGTTCTGCTTTGTATAAAATGGGAAGCTACTTCTCGTAAAGCATCCAAACGGTTTGGGCGCAAGTCACGTGCTAGCATACTTGCAGATACATCTATAGCCATGATGATGTCTATTCCTCGCACGCTTCGTGTACTCGTGCTTGTATCTACAATTCTTGGTCTTGCCATCCCAATAATAAGCGCTACAAAGGCTAGCGATCGCAAAACAATTAAAATAGGTCGTAGCTTACTTAGCCAATTTCCTTCTCCCGTTTTAAATCCGCGTAAGCTTGATATATGTACCGCTGCTTGGCTTTTTCGCCAAGTAACTATTTGCCATAGCAATAGCAGGGGAACCAGCAGGAAAAGCCAGAAAAACTCGGGATTTACAAACTCAAATCTCCCCATAATTACTTACTTACTTTAAATTCTATAGATTCGATTATACGTTCTTTTATAGTTTCCATTTTGGCGTCTCCATCGTCGTAAATCACTAATACTTGATATACTGCCGAGGGTTGGTCAATTAAATATAGTTCATAATTTCGAGCAGCATTTGGATCGGACTCCAGATTAAATCTTCCATGTGCCTTCACTCCTTGTGCTTGATCTTCTATTTGGAATCCATCGACTTTCACCAATAAATTTCTTGCTCCCATTTTTTCCAATTGATCGATGCTCTGATCTAAGATAGCCTCAAGTGGCGGTGGATTCTCAGGGTTTTTTGTCAAACTTTCTACCATCACGTAAAGCGGTGATTCTATTTTTCCTGCAGAGAAAGTAGCGATTTCTTCCGTGCCAGGAACCATAAACACATAGGCATCGGTACGCATCAAAACCTCTGGTGTTTTTATGACCAATGGCGGATATCCATAAGCGCTTTCTATCCAGTTGGAGTCATCGAGTTCTGTGCTAGACGTAGTGCTGGTGTAATGATAGATTCCATAGATACCAGCCAAAAGAATTAGAACTATAGCAATGCTTGTTGCCCAAATCTTACGTTTTCTTTTGCGCTGTTGTTCTTCTTGTTTTTGTTTGGCTAGAATCGCCTCTTCGGTTTCTTCTTCTTGTTCTTCTGGAAGAATCTTGTTGGTTTCTATTACCATAGTTTCCATGAAGACTCTATCCTTATCTACATATTGCTCATCATGGCGCATTTTGGCGAACTTTATAAGATCGGCGCGCTTTAGCACTTCTTGTAAATCTCTTAATATACTTCTGTCAAAATGTATTCTTCCACTATCACGCAAAGCATTTAAACGCAGCAATAACTCGTCGGTAGTGCTTTCTAAGGCGTCTTCTGTTACTTCTCTATCAAGGTAACGTTTTACTATATTGGTAAGTCTACTATAGTATTCTTTACTGTTATTTTGCTTTAAATAACCTGCGGCATCTAGCTCTTTAAATCCTAGAATAGCTTCTTCCAACGGAGGAAGGGCTTTCTTTTGCATAGAAAGGTCTCCATTTTTCTTCACAAAAATATACCAAACAACGAATGCTAGTAGTGCTAAACCTAGAATCCAAGCAATAATCTTCAGCCATGGAAATGGTACATTTTTAACTGGCATAAAGGGTTTTATGCTGTACATAGGTTGCGCCAAGGTATCTACT
>DATGMW010000054.1:0-2483 GCA_035307105.1 Flavobacteriaceae bacterium | reverse complement strand
AGCAAGCCCCTACCCAACTAAACAATTTGGAACAAATATTATGTGCCCACGAGAAAGATTCTCGCGGGAGCGGAGGTGAAACTTCACAATCTGAGGGCTGAGGCTCTCGAAGCCTGGTGTAAAAACTCAACCATTCGATTTTGCAAAGCAAAAACGATCTACTCTTCCAAAGCCAACTTGTTGGCTTTAGGATACTGCTCTATGAACGAAGCGATAGACTGCTCGGCTACTATAAAACCTATATCTATAAAACTACTAGAGACGCGAATTATCGCGTCTCTAGTAGTTTTATGAATTAGTATTTAAATCTTATTTCTTCGACTCCAACACTTCCAAAATCGGCTTTCCTATATTTCCATTTGGCTCTTGAATTTTCAAGAACGCAGCGATGGTGGATGCGATATCTGTCATGTGTACCGTTCGGTGGCTTTCTCCAGGCGCTACACCCCAGCCCATGAACACCAAAGGAATATGCGAGTCGTATGGTCCCCAGGTTCCATGAGTAGTGCCTGTTGCACCCTCGCGACCTCCATAATGTTGTGGTTCTAAAACATATTGTATTTCCCCACTACGCTTTGGGTTATAACCATTCACTATACGCTCGCGAATCGGTTGTGGTACGGATGAAGTTGTTGCTTTGGTTTGGTCTACTGCAAAGGCTATCTTATCCATTTTTAAAAGCTCTCGAATAATCAAATTTTTTATCGCTTCAATGTCTAAGTCTTCGTTCTCGATTAAATCGTAATCTAAATGCACTTGGTAGTTAGTAGATCTTCTAGCAATATCTGCATGCCCAAATTTCTTTTCTAGAGCTTCATTTATTTTGTTATGTGCTTCGGAGGTATTGAAATAGCCTGCATGTGCTCCTTTATCCTTCATGAATTGTGGGTTGTGTGCCGCTCCATGATCGGCAGTAAGGAATAACAGGTATTCTCCCTCGCCTACCGTTTTATCTAAATACGCCATAAAGTCTGCTAGCTCAGCATCTAAACGCAAGTACGTATCTTCAATTTCAATGGCGGTAGGTCCAAAACGGTGACCAACATAATCTGGAGAAGACAAGCTCAACGCCAAGAAATCTGGTACTCCTGCAGGGTTATTTCCTAGATTCTCTCCCTCAATTGCCGCCTTGGCAAAATCTAAAGTAAAGTCATTCCCAAAAGTAACCGAAGAAATAGCTCCTACACCACTTTCCTTCATCAGCTTTTTCATATCTACTTCAAATACTGGTGCATCAGACCCTTTGTACTTTCCTTCGTAAGGGTTATTATCTTCTATACTCTGCTTATACGTATCTATATCATAAAGCGTTGTCCAGTCTTGAGACAGATATTTCTTTGCAAGGTTCTGGCGATTAAACTTCTTCACCCACTTTGGTAAATCTTCCATATAGAAGTTGCTAGTAATAAAATCACCTGAATCCCCATCAAACCAATATGCAGCGTTTGCTAGCGCACCGCCTGGCAAAATGGAAGCACGATCTTTCAAAGCAATAGCGATCGTTTTGGATCTGAAATTTGTTGCCAAACGCAACTCATCGCCAACTGTACTTGCAAGTAAATTTTTTGGAGACATCTTACCTCCTTTAGCCTTTGTACCAACACCTTCTACGCTATCGTCATCGGTACTGTACACATATTTACCAGAGTTTTGAATGACAAAATTATTACCTGCAATCCCATGAATAGCTGGAACACTACCAGTATACACGCTAGCGTGTCCTACAGCAGTATAAGTAGGTATGTAATCGATGTATGCATTCTCCATGCTAAAGCCTTGGCTCAACAAGCGTTTAAAACCTTCCTCACCATAACGATCATAATAACGATATAGATAATCCCAACGCATCTGGTCGACCATGACTCCCACTACAAGCTTCGGACGATCTACCTCTTGAGCTATCGTTACACCACTAAATAGTAAGGCAAAAAATATTAAAAATGGATAAGCTATTCTTTTCATAAATATAATTTTTAAAACAAAGGTAAGGAATAGAATGTTCATTTTGAAGCCCGTTAGTTGGGACTAGGTGATTGGTGAAGAAGTGAACTGGGGAACTAGTGGTTGGAATTCGGCGGTTAAAATTCGGTGTCGGGGTTCGTTTGTTTATCATTGTTACTCCGAGTTTATCAAAGATTCTGTTTGTTTTTAACTAGTGAAAAAGAAGCCCCTGATTCCCGAAGTCTGCACGAGATTTCGGAGCGAGCAGAGACGCAGCATCCTCCGAAACATCAGGTATATAGAGGAAACACGAGTGAATGCGGATTGTGTTGTGGGGATATTTTATGAAAAATTGGTGTAAATAATTACTAAGGTAATAGCAACAAAAACAGTAGATTTTCCCGCTTTACCTCGCCTCTTAAAAGAGAGACGGAAAAACCATTATTCTATTTTAGGAGTGTTTCTAAACGAAAGAAATTCCTACAAGTGTACGACTATTATATTGCGAAAAACATAAGTACTTAATCACATCTTAATAAATA
>DATGMW010000053.1:0-26695 GCA_035307105.1 Flavobacteriaceae bacterium | reverse complement strand
ACAGCACCATTGCATAATTGGAGTTTGACCGTTCAACAATTATATATTAGATTTGAGGAGCGTATAAAACTTGATTTAAAGGTTTAACCCTTCGAAGGGTTAAACCTGGACAGAGTTTAAATTACACTCCCACAGCCAAAGGGAAAACAGCTTTTTCTAACTTTGTAGAAAAAACTAGAATTTGCTTAGCATTTTATCTATCCCTCGATTATGTGATAAATGTTATAAAACCAATTGCTCAAAAGACAGAAAGACCACCACCTCCTGATAATTTATGGACACCACAGCAAATGACAATGTTCTAAATACCGACTTTTTTTCTTGACTTTTAAAAACTACACCCCATAAACAAAGGGATGCGAAGGGGTATTATCTAATTTCAACAAACTTTCGGATGAATGTGAAATAATTCCTAGACACCCCTTCTATTGCATAGATAAAATCCGTAACTTCATGTCTTAAACCCCAAGAGGTAAAGACAACCATTAACTTCGACTGTAAAACATGGACCGATCCAACAAGCTTATTTCTAAAAAGAAACCCACCTACCCCATATCCGACCTCTTGTTTGAATATCTTAAAGGACAGGGTAGGATTATTAAAACCCCCATTTATTATGACGACCTATTGCGTTTTCAGGGTTCGGTCTCTATTTACGATAAGAACGGAAACGACACCTTGTGGATAAGCGTATATTATGCGCAGTTAGAAATGGAGGAAATAAACCGCAGCTTAAAAAAAGTGTACTCCATTTTGCACTCGGATGGTTCCGACACCCTACTGCCATACCTGAACATAGATAGCATTGACTTTTGCACTTTTGGAAACTCCAAACCCTTTCGGATAAAAGTGCGTAACATATTAAACGATAACTACCTCTTCCTATACATTAAAAAGGCAGATGCCTCGCGGATTTATGGGCTAGAGCTGGAGGATGTTCTCTCTCCAAACCACATCAACTTCCTTGTGCACAAGAACACTTTAATAGAGGAACACATCTCTGGTATTCCTGGAGATGAATATATTCGAGATCATTTGGACAGCCGTTCCGATCGAGACAAGATGGAAATCGCAAAGGAGTTTGTGAAGTTCAACGAGCGCTGCTTTGTTCGTCTACTTGGCGACATGCGCTCCTACAACTATGTTTTTGTACTTACCTACGACTTCGATAGGATACAATATCGCATTCGCGCAGTGGATTTTGACCAACAGAGTTTTGAAGGCAACATGAAGGTGTACAAACCACAGTTCCTGAAAGAAAACAATAAGCTCGTAGAAATGACAGCTAGCTTATTACAAGAAAGCTCCATTGAGCAGTATATGAATGAAGAAAGATCTCTCTTGGCAAAACGAGCAACTAGTGAGAAAAAAAGATTGGAGAGTTTGATGCACTGTATGCGAAACGATCAAATTTCCATGCCAGAAAAAGTAGAAGAACTAAAGATGGACCTTTTCGAATTCACTGGGGATATCAATTTTAAAAATGCAACCAATATGGGCGAAATATTACAAAGCGCTTTAGACTTTGTAGTGAGAAATTATAAAAATGTAAACCCATACCTGATAAAATAACACAAAACCCTCCAAACTCTTAATACATCTTTAAAATCAGTTACTATGGAAATAAAAAAAATATTAGTTGCTAATAGAGGCGAGATAGCTATCCGTATTTTACGAGCTGCCTCTGAGATAAACCTTACTACCGTTGCGATTTACACCTACGAAGACCGCTATTCTCAACATCGCTACAAAGCAGATGAGTCCTATCAGATAGGAGAAAACGACGATCCTCTTAAACCCTACCTAGATGGTGATGCCATTATTGCTATGGCAAAAGAGAAAAATGTAGATGCCATTCATCCAGGATATGGATTTTTAGCTGAAAACCCTGAATTTGTAAGGAACTGTAAGAAAAATGGAATTATTTTTATAGGTCCAGAGGCAGAAGTAATGGATGCGCTTGGAGATAAGGTGATGGCAAAGAAAATAGCTGAAAGATGTAAGGTTCCTGTTATAAAAAGCAACACCAAGAAGTTGGATACTTTAAAAACCGCCCTTTCCGAAGCGGAGGCTATCGGTTATCCGTTAATGCTAAAAGCGGCTCATGGTGGTGGTGGAAGAGGTATGCGAATTGTAAGGAATAAGGAGGACTTAAAAAACAATTTCGAGTCTGCCCGTAGTGAATCCTTAAACGCTTTTGGAGACGACACTATGTTTTTAGAGAGATATGTAGTAGACCCCAAGCATTTGGAAGTACAAATTGTTGCAGATAACCATGGTACTATCCGACACCTGTTCGAACGCGATTGCTCAGTACAAAGACGCCATCAGAAGGTGGTAGAAATCGCTCCTTCCTTCAATGTATCACAAAAAGTAAAAGATGCCATATATGCACATTCTATAGCCATAGCCAAAGAAGTAAATTACAACAACGTAGGTACGGTTGAGTTTTTAGTAGATCCAGAGGATAATATCTTTTTTATAGAAGTAAACCCTAGAATTCAAGTAGAGCATACCATAACGGAAATGATTACGGGAATCGACCTGATAAAAACTCAAATCTTTATCGCAGGAGGCTACAAACTTTCGGACACACAAATCAAGATATACGAGCAGGAAAGTTTAACTACCACTGGATTTGCTTTGCAATGTAGGTTAACCACCGAAGACCCCGAAAACAATTTCACTCCAGATTATGGAACTATTACCACCTATCGCAGTGCATCGGGGATGGGTATTCGTCTAGATCCTGGAAGCATATACCAATCCTACAGTGTTAGCCCATTTTTTGATTCCATGCTGCTGAAAGTATCTGCACAAGGACGCACCTTAGACGGTGCTGTAAGAAAAATGGTGCGCGCTTTAAGAGAGTTCCGAATCCGAGGAGTGAAAACCAATATCCATTTCCTTCAGAATGTCATTCAACACGAAACCTTCAAAAACGGAAGAGCTACAGTAAATTTTATAGCCCAAACTCCTTCCCTATTCGAGATTAAATTGCCACAAGATCGCACCTCAAAAATCGTCAAGTATTTAGGAGAAGTTATCGTTAATGGCAATCCAGACATAAAAGCAATCGACCCTAATAAAGTTTTTCGAACACCAAAAATCCCATCGTTCGATCCTTCTATGGAATACCCTAGAGGAACCAAAGACATGCTTAGCGAAATGGGGCCAGAGAAGTTCTGTGCTTGGTTATTGCAAGAAATGAAAATACATTATACAGACACTACCATGCGAGACGCACATCAGTCATTGTTGGCTACTCGCATGCGATCTTACGATATGTTACAAGTGGCAGAAAGTTTTGCTAAAAACCATCCAAACATTTTCAGCATGGAAGTTTGGGGCGGTGCTACTTTTGATGTTAGCATGCGGTTTTTAAATGAAAGCCCTTGGTCTAGATTACGCGAACTGCGCAAACGAATTCCAAACATCCTTTTCCAGATGTTGATTCGCGGCTCCAATGCCGTTGGATATAAGGCCTATCCAGATAATCTTATCGAGAAATTCATCGAGAAATCCTGGGAGAATGGGGTAGATATTTTCAGAATCTTCGACTCTCTAAACTGGGTGAAGGCTATGGAACCAAGCATTGGTTTTGTAAGAAATAAAACCGGAGGAATCGCCCAAGCTGCCATCAGCTATACCGGCGATATTCTAGATCCTAAGGAAACCAAATACACCTTAAAGTATTACACACAACTCGCCAAAGATTTAGAAAATGCAGGGGCACACATAATTTGTATTAAGGATATGGCAGGATTGCTGAAACCTTATGCAGCAACCGAATTGGTATCGGCTCTAAAAGACACCTTAAACATACCGGTACATTTACATACACACGACACCTCCTCTATTCAATCTGCTACCTACCTAAAAGCTATTGAAGCTGGCGTGGATGTTGTGGACGTTGCACTAAGCGGACTTTCGGGACTAACTTCTCAACCAAACTTTAACTCTATGGTGGAAATGCTACGAAACCAAGAGCGAGAGCATGATTTTAATATCGAGAAGCTCAATCAGTTTTCAAACTACTGGGAAGATGTTCGGGAGATGTACTATCCTTTTGAATCTGACTTAAAAGCTGGAACTGCAGAAGTATACCAACATGAAATTCCTGGTGGTCAGTATTCCAATCTTCGTCCACAAGCAGAAGCATTGGGCTTGGGCGATCGTTTTGATGAGGTTAAGAAAACCTATGCACTTGTAAACAAGATGTTTGGCAACTTGATAAAAGTTACACCTAGTTCAAAAGTGGTTGGTGATATGGCCATCTTTATGGTGACCAATAACCTATCTCCAGAAGATATTATGGATCGCGGCGCCAATCTATCGTTTCCCGATTCGGTAATCCAATTCTTTAGAGGAGATTTAGGACAGCCTTTGGGCGGATTTCCAACGGCACTTCAAAAGATTATTCTTAAAAATGAAGTTGCCTATACCGACAGTCCTAATGCGCATTTGGAGTCCATTGACTTCACCAAAGAATATCGCGATTTCGTGAAAAAATACCAAGTTGGGTTTACACGTCCGATAGAATTTGAGGATTTTCTTTCCTATAGCCTGTATCCAAGAGTATTCGAGGACAGTCATAAAAAATACAAGCTCTATGGAAATACCTCTATCCTCGCTACAGAAAACTTTTTCTATGGGATGAAACCTCAAGAAGAAGTGATTATCGAATTGGAACCTGGAAAATCTATTTTGGTAAAACTTCTGTCGGTAGGAACACCTGACGAAGATGGAGTTCGTATTGTATTTTTCTCTGTAAATGGGGAAAATCGTTTTGTGGAAGTAAAAGACAAATCCATAGAGACCCATAAAATAGCGCACATACAAGCCGATGAAAAGGATGAAAACCAATATGGTGCACCTTTACAAGGAAGCTTGTATAAAGTACTTGTCAAGGAAGGACAAAAGGTAAAGCAGAACGATCATTTATTCATCATTGAAGCTATGAAAATGGAAACCAGTATTGTAGCAAACAAAGATGGAAAAATAAAATCTATCTCGCTAGAAGCAGGTGCTATGGTAATGAAAGATGATTTGATTTTGACTATGGAGTAGGATAGGTAATAGTTGATAGTTGATAGTTGATAGCAAAAGAAAAACTATTTCCCATTAATTCTAAAAATAATCTGTGAGAATCTGTGGTAAATTGTGAACAAGTAAACAGGTGAACTAGAATTAGACTAGAAAGCAAATTTGCGAATATTCGAATTAGCAATTACTAGCTGATAGCTGAAAGAACATACCAATAATCAAAAATCATCCTATTCTCCTCTTAAGCAATCTCATATTCTTATGGCGAAGAGAAAGAATATTTGTAATTTTCTAAACAATTCACTATTTGATTCATATAAAATAGCCCGAAGGTGATGATTTGAAAGAATTTCTGATACTCGTCACTAAAGATATTTGCTTAATTATTAATAACAAAACGCAGAAATATGCCAATACGCATCTTGATTCCTACCGACTTTTCAAAAAATGCTTTCAACGCGATAGAATATGCAATGGCATTATTCCAAGAAAAACCTTGTGAGCTTTATTTTTTACACACGTATTTTCTTCCGGGATATGCTAGGGAAAATTTTTTTAGTCCAAAACCAAGTGATGCAGATTTTGAAAAGCGAAAGAAAAGAGCCGAGGCAGGATTGAAACGCTTTAAATCCAGGATGAAAGCTTACGAGAAAAACGACAGGCATACCTATCATTACCTCAACGAGTTTGGTAGCTTCTACGATGTGATGCAACAGAAAGCTGAGAACAACAACATCGACCTTATTGTTATGGGAACCAAAGGACAGACAGATAGTAAGTCGGTGATTCTAGGAACAAACTCTGTAAACGTAATGGAGAAAATACGTATTTGTCCTACGTTAGCCATCCCCTCAGACATTCAATACAAAAAACCAAATGAGATTGTATTACCCACTTCTTTTCGTACCGACTACGATGAAAAGGAAATCAATACGCTCCTCACAATCGCTGAGCTAACTGGCGCACCTATTCGTGTTCTACACGTTCAAAATCGTAGAGTGATGGTTGAAGCAAGACGTAAAAACAAAGAGTTGCTAGACAATCTTTTAAAAGATGCCAATTACACCCATCATACGCTTTATGACATCGACCTACGAACCGCAGTACAAGCTTTTGTGCAGAGCAGAGAAAGTGAAATGATTGCATTCGTAAACAAAAAACATAATTTCTTTGGCAGTATTTTCTCCAACCCGTTGGTAAAAGAACTAGGGATGCATACCAATATCCCCTTACTAGCTATGCATGATAAGAAGGATTAATATAAGACAAGTAATGATTCCCGAAACATTTAAAGTTTGTAAAACTATTTATCTTTAAGCATATCAAGAGATATTAAAAATTTTACAATAAATTTAGTCCCAAAAACACTCAACCACTAATATTCTAAAAAAAATCCTAACAAAAAGATGATTAGCTAAACATTTAACACAATTAAACTTGATACATATATATATATGTATGTTTGACTCATGTTAACATAATAATTGTTTTACATTACGAAAAATAATCATCTTATGTGAAACAATATATTGCAGAAAAACTGCAAATCTAGATTTTTTAAACACTTAAAATTATTAAAGCTATGAAAAAGTTTATTGTTTTATTAATGTTAGGATTATTTAGTTTATCCTCTTATGCAGATGCTGAGCCTATTAAATCAACATTTAATGAGGTCATAATCATGAATGAGATAATACTAGCAAAGCCCTTAGAGCTTCCAATTATTCAAGAGGATATAGCTAGTTGTTATTTTAGGATTTGCTGGAATGTTGGTGAGACTAGAAGGCAATGTACTGAATGGGTTGAAGTACCTTGTGAAACAGAACTAGAGCTGGAATCAGAAATAAGGGATTACCCTAAATAGAGTTAATGAAATTTCACAACAAAGATATTTTAGTGAGATACATATAAGTACCTCACTAAAATATCTTTAAACTACTAAAATATTATGAAAAAAAAATATTGTTTATTACTTTACTAACCTTTCTATATGGAGGTTCAATAATTGCTCAAAACCTAAGTGTTTCATATCAGCAAATATTTGAGAGTACTGACATAAGCTTGGACAAACGTTATGATTTGATTATAACAGATTCGGTTTCCGTCTACATAGAAACAGACTCTAAAACATCGGAAGTAAAGAAAATACATGATACCCCTGATACAAATACGTATGTACTAAACACTGTCGTGAAAACAGACAACAATGTTTATTATAACAACAGAGAGGAAATGGTGTTTATTGAAACTTTTTTTGGAGAGGCACTAGCTATTCGGGAAGAGAAAGAAACTATACAGCATAAGTGGGAGCATATAGATTCTACAAAAACGATTGGAGGATTTACCTGCAAGTTAGCTACCACGGAGTTTCGAGGCAGAAAATACTATGCTTGGTATACCGAGGAAATCCCAACAAACTTTGGCCCTTGGAAGTTAACAAACCTCAACGGTCTTATTTTGCAAGCCCATGATGAAAAGAATGTTTTCACATTAAATGCTTTAAAAATAAATACGATTCCTGTCGACCAAACCGATAGTGCTTTAAGCTTAATTAATAAAACTAAGCAGGAAATAAAAAATAAGAAAAAGATATTTAGTATTGCAGAATTGAAAGTCCATTTAGACGATAAAAACAAAGCTACGTTGAGCAGAATACAACAACAACTTCCTAGAGGAACCAAAATGCCTGCGTTAGATAAGGATTGTGAAGATTGTGATGGACTTGAAATATATTAGCTTTCTTTGTTTCCTGTTTTTAAGTATTCTCTCCTATAGTCAAAACAAAATTTATGGAACTATTAAGGATGAAGGGGGTCACCCTATTCCTCATGCTTTCATCAAAATAGATCAGAAAAACCCAAAACATAGCACTTCCGATATCGATGGATATTACGAAGTTTCTTATCCAGAGAAAGACTCTGTAACTCTTGTGTTTTCTAGCATGAGTTTTAACCCGAAATATTCATCTAAGCCAATAAAAAATGGGTGTAAAGTCTTATATTTGAATTAATTAGACACAAATATTATACTTTTAAACCACCCATTTATGAGGACTAAAAATACTGCATTTTATCGAGGTAACAAAGAAATTTTAGTTGATTTTTCAGCAGGCGAAATCAGTTCAGATGGAGCTGTTATTCTTTTAGAGAAACTAGAGCGCAAAAACAAGCTTATCAAATACTTTAACAGGTTTATTCCAGATAATCGTGATCCTAGTCGTATTCAACACACTACTGAAAAATTACTCAAACAACGAGTCTTTATGCAAGTTCAAGGTTATGAAGACACAAATGATGTTGGTTATTTAGAAAGAGATCCTTTATTTAAAGATGTTTTACAAGGACAAATGGCTTCCCAACCTACTTTATCTCGATTCGAAAACAGCTTTGATAAAGCTACTATTTTCGAATTTTGTTACGCTTGGATAGACCGATATGTGGATTCTCTAAAAAGACGAAAAAAAATAATTATAGATATTGATGCAACAGATGATCCTACGCACGGAGCCCAACAAATGACAATGTTTAATGGGTTTTATAATCAGTTCATGTATAACGAATTGTTTTTTCACGATGGAGAGACAGGACAGATTATTGTTCCAGTACTACGACCAGGAAATAGTCATTCTAATAAATGGTTTGTTGGTATACTAAGACGAGTAGTTGAAAGAATTCTAGAGCGTTATCCACATATGAAAATTTATATTAGAGCCGACAGTGGTTTTAGCTGTGCTCCATTTTATGAGTTAGCCGAAGAATATAATCTTTTTTATGCAATAGGTTTAGCCTCTAATAATATCTTAAAACAACGAGTAGCCAGAGCTCAAAAAGCAGTTCGATATCTTTATTTAAATAATAAAATCAAACATCAGCATTTTATCTCGTTCTCTTATGGTGCCCAAAGCTGGCCCAAAGAGCAGACCTGCTATGCTAAAGTGGAAAGTACTGGAATAGGATTGAATACTCGGATTATTGTAAGCAATATGGAAGAGAAAGATGCTCGAGAGATTTACTTTGGGTTTTATGTTCAACGTGGAGAGGCTAGCGAAAACAGGATTAAGGAGGTGAAAAAGATGTGCTTTTCCGATCGATTATCCTGTCATAATTTTTGGGCTAACTTCTTTCGTTTGTTTATCAGTTGTCTAACGTATGAGATGTATCGATTATTAAAAGAGGCCATTAAGAAAACTTCTTTTAAAAATGCTTGGAAATGGCAGGTTGACACCATCAGAGTTTCTTTATTGAAAGTTGGCGCAACAATAAAAAAGACCAAAAGACGAATATACTATCAACTCTCCAGTTCTTTTGTTTTTCAGGATTTATTCCGGCAATTATTACTCTCATAATTAAGTAGTTATAGCCCTACCTGAGGATACCTATGTCTTTTCTTCAAAAAATCAAGAATTTGGAGAACAAATAGAGTTTTTAAGATAAAAAGCATGGGTGAAAAGGTTGAGTAAATTTTATTTGAAGTGATAAATTACTTGAAAAGCACTTAATTAATCTCAACAAAAAAGTGCTCCTTAAAATTTATTATAAAAAATGACTTATGAATATTGCGGGTTAAGACTAAGACTGCACGTATCGCTATAGACAAAGCGAATATTGAGTTTAATGTTGTTTTAGAGGAAAGCTCCTTTGCTCTTGAAGAAGTGTATATTCAAGCAGAAAAACCTATAGAAGAACGAAAAGACACCGTACGTATAAAAACACGATTTTTTGCAGATGGTTTGGAGAGTAATGTAGGAGATTTACTCAACAAGCTTCCTGGTGTTACCGTAGATGATGCTGGGACAATAAAAATAAATGGCACGGAAATCGACAAGCTCTTGGTAGATGGCGATGATTTGTTTGACAAAGGATATCGGATTCTTTCTAAAAACATGTCAGCATATCCCATAGAAGAAGTAGAAATACTTAACAACTACTCCCCCAATCGGCTCTTAAAGAATATAGAGCATAGCGATCGTGTGGCAATAAACCTAAAGCTAGATGATAAATACAAAAGGATTTGGTTTGGTAACGTATCAGCAACCCTAGGCAATGACAGCTATCATGAGCTTAAAGCCAACTTGATGAACTTTGGTAAGAAAAACAAATACTACTTATTGGCTAGCACCAACAATATTGGCAATAATCTTACGGGAGACATCACACATCTAATTCGTCCGTCATCGTCTGGAGCATCAGAAAATTTAGGCAATAATCAGAGGCTCCATAACCTTATGCGACTAACTCCTAATAGACCTGGTTTTGATGAAAGAAGGAATACTTTTAACCACGCAAAACTACTGAGCTTCAATGCTATATTTAATCCTGATGAAAACCTCCAAATTAAACCTATTGTATTTTTCAATCACGACAAGGTAGATTTCTTTAGAAATAATGTAACCAATGTAAATACAAGTGGTGTAAACTTTACAAATACCGAAGACTATACTCTAGAAAACAAAAAAAACATTGCATTTGGTAAACTAGATATAAACTATACTCTAAACGATTTAGAAACTTTAGAGAGCAGTACAAGATACAACCAAGGGCGATTCGACGATTCCGCAGATCTTATATTCAATGGAACCTCAACCTTAGAAAACCTAGAACACCAAAACAAGCTTATAGACCAAAGATTAAACTATACCAACAAAATTGACAATCGAAAGGTATTGTTATTAACAGGAAGACTTATAAACGAAAAGTAACCGCAAAAATACCATATCAACCAGTTTTTCTATGAAGACTTATTTCCTGAACTAGAGCAAGTAAATAATGTGCAACAAGAAATTAACAACTCTATGCAGTATATAGGTTTTAACGCACATTTATTGGATAGGAAAAAGAATGGAAATCTACTCGAACTTCAAGTAGGAAACGAGTATAGAAAAGATAAACTAAATAGCGATCTGTCTTTTCTAAATGACGAAAATGTATTGGATAGACCTGCAGCCTATCAAAATGATATGAAGTATCAGGTTAATGATTTATATCTAAAAAGCTCTTATCGTCATAAAATTCGGAACATAGCGCTTTCAGGAAAATTAAATTTCCATCAGCTTTTCAATAATCTTGATAATCAGAAGGAAAGTACACAGCAGAATCCATTTTATATGCATCCAAGCATTGGATTGGAATGGGAAATAAACAACAGAAACTCTCTGACTTCCAATTACTCTTATACTACTACCAATGCGAAAACGCTTGACTTATACTCTAACTATGTACTCACCAGCTATAACACCTTTGCCAAAGGAACTGCAGAGTTTAACCAACTTACCGCTTCTAATTTTTTTATAATCTACAAATTTGGAAACTGGAGCGATCGGTTTTTTGCCAATGCTTTTATTAACTACAGCAAAAACCATGACTTCTATTCTAACAATTCCCAAATTCAGCAAAATTATACGCAGTCAGAAAAAATAAAGATTAAAGATCGCCAGACATTATTCTTAAATATTTCTTTGGATTATTATCTAAGAAGCTTAGCAACCAATATAAAAATTGATTTAGGCACTAATATTAGTGAATATAAAAATGTGGTAAATGAAGAGCTGCGTAAAATAGATTCTCAGAATTACACGTATGGCATAGAGCTACGCTCCTCTTTACCTGGGTTCTTCAACTACCATCTTGGCACAAAATGGAATACAAGTGTTATTAATACCAATCAGTCCCTATCGAATACCAATCAAGTTAGTTTTCTAGATTTATTTTTTAAAATAAATGATGCATTCGATATACAAGTACAATCCGAACAATACTATTTTGGAGGTTTGGAAACGGATAAATCTTATTATTTTTTAGATTTTGGAATCAGTCATAAACTGTTAAAGAACAAGCTGAACTTAGGAGTTACAGGCAAGAATCTCTTTAATACCAAAAAATTTAGAGACTACAAGATTACAGATATAAATACCTCTACCACAGAATATCGCCTATTACCAAGACTAGTGCTTTTAAGTTTAGAATTTAGATTCTAGCTAGTCGAACAGACTTTAAAAACATACTACATCTGTACATAAAACCTGAGTCCTTTGCAAAAAAACTTATCATATAACTAGAATACTAATGCAATCGATTCTTTTTAATGATGGAATAGGTATTTTGGTTTAACACTAACTAATGACCGTTAGTCAAACATTTTTTAGTAAGTTTGGGAAGCTTGGCTTGATGGCATAAAATATTCTATGCCCGAGCCGTTATACTATTCTTAAAAAACAACAAACATTTATCGATGAAGAAAATACAGAATTACGTTACAGGGCAATGGATAGAAGGAACTGGCGAAGGCGTTCCGATGTATGATGCAGTAACAGGGGATGTAGTTGGATTGAGTGACACTAAGGGATTAGATTTTGCAGAGATATTGCAATATGGACGCGTAAAAGGAGATACCCTGCGCAAGATGACTTTCCAAGAGCGCGGTTTAATGCTTAAAGATTTGGCGTTATACCTCACCAAAAGAAAAGATCAATTTTACGAGCTAAGCTACCGCACGGGAGCTACTCGCATAGACAGCTGGATAGACATAGAAGGTGGATTTGGAAATTTATTTGCCAACGCCTCCCTACGTCGTGAATTCCCCGCACAGTCTTATTACGTAGAAGGAGAACCGATTGATTTATCCCGTGGCGGAAAGTTTATGGGACACCATATTATGGTTCCTAAACAAGGCGTTGCAGTACATATAAACGCATTTAACTTCCCGGTTTGGGGTATGTTAGAGAAGTGTGCGGTAAACTGGATGGCGGGCGTTCCTGCAGTAGTAAAACCAGCTACCAACTCTTCATTCTTAACGCAAGCCGTGGTTCGCACTATCATAGAATCTGGCATTCTACCAGAGGGCTCTTTACAGCTTATCGCTGGATCGGCACGTACTATTTTGGAAGATGTACAATCGCAAGATATAGTAACCTTTACTGGATCGGCAGAAACAGGCAGGTTGCTTAAAGCCCACCCAAGAGTGATAGACCAAGCGGTACCATTTACTATGGAAGCCGATTCATTAAATGCTTGTATCCTAGGACCAGATGCGAAACCTGGTACGCCAGAATTTGATTTGTTTATTCGAGAAGTCCGTACCGAAATGACTATTAAAAGTGGTCAGAAATGTACGGCTATCAGAAGAGCTATTGTGCCAGAGCATTTAATGGACGACGTACAAGATGCATTGACAATAGCGTTAGACAAAGTAGTTATTGGCGACCCAAGACTCAAAGAAGTGCGTATGGGAGCTTTAGTCAGTAAAGACGAAGAAGCGCAAGTGAAAAAGCAAGTGCGAAAATTGGCTACCGAATCCGATATTGTTTACGGAAGCCTAGACGAGGTTAAACTTACTGGAGCCGATGCTAAAAAAGGTGCTTTTATGAGCCCGATAGTACTTAGAAATAACGATCCATTTAATAGCGAAACGGTTCACAACGTAGAAGCTTTTGGTCCCGTATCGACCATTATGCCATACAAAGATATAGACCAAGCAGTAGAACTTGCTAGAATGGGGAACGGATCCCTAGTAAGTTCGGTAGTTACCAACGATAGTGATTTTGCCAGAGATTACACGGTAAATGCAGCAACACACCACGGACGAATTTTAGTGCTAAACCGGGAGAGCGCAAAGCAAAGTACTGGCCACGGATCGCCTTTGCCTTACTTAATTCACGGTGGACCAGGTAGAGCTGGTGGTGGAGAGGAAATGGGTGGTATGCGAGGCATAAAACATTATATGCAACGCTGTGCCGTACAAGGTTCGCCAACTATGTTGACCGAAGTGACTGGAATTTACCAACCAAATAGCGATTACAAAGAAACCCCATTGCATCCGTTCCAATACCACTGGGAGGATATTAAACCAGGGATGTCTTTAAAAACTCACAAACGTACGGTTACCGATACCGACATAGTTAATTTCTCTAACTTAACTTGGGATCATTTCTATGCGCATACCGATATCACCTCTTTAGAAGGAAGTATTTTTGAGCAGCGAACCGCACACGGATATTTTATTATCTCGATGGCAGCTGGCTTGTTCGTTTATCCGAACAGAGGCCCAGTAGCTGCAAACTACGGAATAGACGAATGCAGATTCCTACGTCCTATCTATCATAACGACACCTTATATGTACGACTTACATGTAAAGAAAAGCGCGATAGAGAGCACAAAGGAACAGAGCATCCAAGTGGTGTAGTATCTTGGTATGTAGAGGTTTTTGACGAAGAGGATGAGTTAGTGGCGATTGCTACCATCTTGACTATGGTAGAGAAGCGTCAAGAAACTTTTGTTGAAATGACCGAGGAGAAGATCAAAGAGCTTCTAGGGAAACTAAAAAAAGATGCAAAGCCTAAGTGGGGAATTATGACTCCTCAGCATATGCTAGAGCACATGACGTATACCTACAGAATTGCTTCTGGAGAATTACAAGATTTCGATGTGGTTACCCCAGAGAAGATTTTGGATAAAGTACATGCTAGCTTGTACAGCTATGAGAAATTCCCTCAGAATTCTAAATTCCCATTGTTGGAAGAGAATAAATTAGAGCCTTTAGAGCATCCAGATTTGGAAACTGCAAAAGAAGCATTCTTAGAGGCACGTGCAGATTACTTAGCGTTCTTTAAAGAAAATCCAAAAGCAAAGCACAACAATATCGTTTTTGGAGAATTGAATAAGTATGAATGGTACTTGCTAGATAGAAAGCATTTAAACCACCACTTTGAGCAGTTTGATCTGATATAATTAGAATGCAATTAAAAAAATTAAAAGAATTCTTTTAATTCTGATTAATCAAACACTGTTATAAATTAAAAACTCCTTGTTAGATAACATCTACAAGGAGTTTTTCTTCGTTTAGGGAGTTAAACAAATTATCTTTAAATCTTTAAACCTCTATCTCACGTGTCAACCATCCACTTCTACTAGCGGTAGCAATCGCATATGGAGTTATCCAGAATAATGCGAACGTGTATAATATACTATAGGCAAATGCCCAGAAGGACTTCGTCCAGTTGTAATGCTTAGCATAGAACAATGCTGGAAAACTAGAGAACACAAGGATTCCAAACAAGGTAGAACTAAGGAATAGGATCGGATGTGATAAGATGAAGTAAAGCATAAACAGCGTAAACGGATAGCTCAACAGAAGCGTTAAAGCTTGGCTCGTAAACAACAGTTTTGGTCCTACTTTCGATTCCTTTCTGAAATCGGTGAACACATATTTAGACATAGAAATCGTTTCTCGTACGTTACTTCTACCCCATCGGATGAACATTTTATAAAGTCCTTTGTAAGACTCAGGAACATTGGTATACGCATACGCATCACGCTGAAATAGCACGTTTCGCCCTTGCTTCAAGATCATGTTAGTCATCGCTCTGTCTTCGCCTATATCTGAAGGTTTTCCCATAAACTTCTGATTGATCCAATCCTCCAAACAAACAAAAACTGCATCTCTTCTATATGCTGCAAGTGCTCCTGGAGTACACAACACAGAGTTCAATCTGCTTTGTGCAGCTCTAATAAACTCAAAACTCAAAGCAAAACTTACATCCAACATTTTTGGAATAAACGAATCTTCCGTATTCAACACACGTATATTTCCAGCTACTGCTCCACAGTTTTTGTCTTTTACAAAAGGGCTCACCATTTTTCGTAGCGTATCCCCAACTACTATAGAGTCGCTATCTACGGTTACAAACACTTCTCCATTTCCTGTTTTAAACCCACGGTATAAAGCGTGACGTTTTCCCATATTCTTAGGCTGCTGATAAATCGTAACTCGATCGCCAAGGTACTTCTTTGCTTCTTGTAACCAGAACCAAGTATCGTCTTTACTACCATCGTCTATAGCAATAAGTTGCATTTTATTCTTCGGATAATCACTGTTTGCAAGACTTCTTAAGGTTTCGTAAACTTGTTTTCCTTCGTTGTATGCAGGAACAATTACCGTACAGGTAGGCAGCTCCCCATCGGAAACGGAGGAAATTGGTTTATATCTTAGGTAACAGTATAAAGTATAGATAAAAAACAGTGCTTTGTATACTAAGATACCTGCTGCCATATACAAAAACACACTTCCTATAGTGGTACTTAAACGTTTCGCTCTAAAATTTGCAAAGTCTACCTCTAGTGAGAAAAATAAAATAGTAGCGCCTATCATTACAAAAAAAGTGGTGAATAGTATAAGAATACTACTTAAACTCCTACCTGAATTATCTAACTTCTGTTTCTTTTTCATTTATATACTTTCTTTTATCATTAATTAAGAAGTAAGCTTCCTAACTTTCGACAGGTATATAACAAGGCTTATGCCACTAGACAAACACCTCATCCACAGAGACTTAAGAATTAGCGTCAGAAAAATATGTGTAAATAAGTAACAGATAAAGTCAGGGCATTACACACTGTCTAGTCCGCACTACTTTATGTTTAATCGTTTAAATAAAAAAACTCTTATTAGAGATCTCCCTAATAAGAGCTTTAAAATGTTCCATTGCATAAATAAAGATGGAATTCCAATCTCTCGATTATTTTCTATCTACTGCGGAGTTTTTATTTTTTCACAATTTTCTGTGTATAAAGTTTGTTGGATTGGGAATCATAAACATTCAATATATATACTTGTGGAGGCAGGTCGGATAGCTCGATAGCATAAACTTTGGAGTTACTAAGATTCATTTCTCCTTTTTTAGCTAGTTGCCCGGTGCTTGTAACCAGTTCATATGTAAGACTGGATGTGAGAGATTGGTTAGATTTAACATGTACTACATTTGCTGTAGGATTTGGATAAAGCACAAAACTATTTTCCGACACCTCCATATCCTCTACCCCTAAGGTTTCTTTATTAAGAACCCAGGTTACCGTGCTAACGTGTATCGCGTGATGGTTATCGGTACGCACTAACGGCGTATTATCTATCACGCGAAATACCAGAAAATTATCTCCTTCTTCCAAATCAGATTCTACTATAGAAATATTTGCTTGTTGTGCTTCAACAACCTCATTGTTAAGCTCCCAAGAAAGCACTAAATCATTTGGTTCGGGCAGGATTAAAGCTACCTCAAAATCGATACTTTGCTCACCAATTTCGACGATTTCTGCTAGGGGACTAAAAGACTCTATTGGTCCTTGAAGCTGATGCACTCTCTCGATCGTTGCTTCCATACAAACCGAACAGAATGGATTGCCCAAACTTCTCATAACACAGTTTTGATGGGGTCTATACCAAGAGGCATCTTCCTCATAAGGATACACATCCACTCCATCGGTCCCAATCCAGTTTCGCCAGCGATTGGTTTGCGAATTGCTGTCTTGGGTTTTGTTTGGCGATTCTCCTGTGGGAGCGAACCAATATTCATCGGCCAATCCAGAAAAAGAATGTCCGAGTTCGTGCACCATTATCTCGTTAGCACTCGAATGAGCAGAGAAGTAAGAGTACAATCCTGCACACCCTCCATATTCAGGACTGTTTACAATCACAAAAGCTTCGTCGTAAAAAGGCACATTGGCTGCAAGAACCTGTGTGGTCTTATTTAGATTCGGCGTGTAAATGCATCTATGAATGTCTTGGTAATCAAAAGTGGTTTCTAAATAGGTGTTTGGATTGCTTATGGGAAATACTGGTTCCGCAACATCGGTAGCAGTTCCAGGATGCTTTACACCACTCTCGGGAGATATTATTTTAACAGCATAAACATTGAAATAATTGCTATAATTCGAGAAAGGAGGTGTGGTAAAAAGATAGTCTATCAACTGCGTCGCATCCGCCATAAAGACATCTTGCTCGCTAGCATCATATCCGTCGCCCAAAACCACCAAGTTGATACGCTTATCCGAAGGCCCATTGTCCAGTAAAAGCACGGTATCGAAAGTTTGAGTAAAGCCGATGATACTAGTGCAAAAAAATAAAAATATCCATACTGTTTTTTTCATAATTGTATTGGCTTGTTATATACTACAACTGGACGTCCAGATTGAATCGAATAAATCTTTAATGCTTTAATAGTACTCTTGTTATTGAATCGGATAAAAAACTGCGTTTTTTCTAAGTCTAATTGGCTTAAGGTAATTTCTCCTTCTTCGGAATACTGTTCGATGGTTCTAAACAAAGGGTTTTCAACAATCTGCTCCACTTGAACTTGATTGTTTTCATCAAGCAAATGAACGATTAAATTCCCGTCTGTTTTTGATGCTTGCCTAACAGTGTTTTTTTTCATTCTTCCATCGCTGACTTGCTTCTGGGTTAAACGGATTTCAATCTTTTCCTCTCCTTTCTCCTCTATATCAAAATAAAGAAATACTATCTCGGGATTGGCTACTTCAACTTCCTTACGTACATCTGTAGGTTGACCTAGTTCCATTTCACTAGGTTTATTTTGGGTTTTACATCCCAAAAAAGAAAGTGCAATTATAGCAAAATAATAATATCGCATCATACGTGTTTTAAGTAAATATAAGTGAATAAAATTGGATTTAAACACAATATTCCACTAAAACCAATAGCTAAAAATCGTCACTTATTTATTTAACGCCATGGAAATTCATACTAAGCCAATAACCCCCTATTTTAGATTATTTGCATAATATCGCAAAGCTCTAAATGACTGCTTTTAGATGTAATCGTACCAATAGCAAACTTTTGCCTTTATTCTATGTCACTCTGTGGAATATCATCCACATGCAAAAAAATTCTCTTTGATTTCACAGATATATTATTCGCTTCACGATAAACAAATATACCAAAGAAATCCTACAGAGGTGTTTTTAGAAAATTAGGATAAAACAACGTCTTCTCTATCATAATACTTTTAAAAAGCATTTAGAACATTTTCGACAAGAAATAATTATATTTGTACTTTATTTTAGTTTTATCACGATTTTAACAAAAAAACATATTATGTCGGAGAAAAAAGTATTTCAAGCTAGCGCAGAGGCTAAAGGAAAAGCAAAGCAGTTTAGATTGTTTGCCATTCTAGCATGGCTTATCGCTATGATAGGGCAGGTTTTCGCCATATTAAAACTGATTAACGACGACACTTTGGTTTGGCTGATAGTTGCCATCGTTGTCATCCTAGCGCTAGCAATTACTGGGTCTACCTTATGGAAAAAAGCAAATAGGCTGGACCCTGCATCTGAAAAGGATAAAGTAAAATTCTTTATCCAAAATCAATTAGGTGCAATAATGGGCGTATTGGCATTCTTACCATTGGTTATCTTTATTTTCATGAACAAAGATGCAAGCAAGAAAACCAAAGGAGTTGCAGGTTCCATTGCTGTAGTTGCACTTTTAGTGGCAGGCATTTCTGGAGTGGATTTCGCACCACCTTCTGTAGAAAAATATACTGAGGAAATCAATGCACAAACAGAAGTTGTAAAAAGCTTAAATCACGACCAAGACAATGTGTATTGGACTAGAGCTGGAAACAAATACCATATTTTTGAAGATTGCCAGCACATAGTGGGAAGAGATGAGATAAACAACGGTACTACCAAAGAATCTTGGGATGAAAAAGGCATCTCGGAATTATGTAAAACTTGTGAAAATAGAGCAAAAAGACAGCTGGAAACAGAAGGCTAATCTATAAAAGTAAAACACACTCCTCTCTATACACACAGTCTATCAGGCTTCTATAAATTGGGAGCCTTTTTTATATAGAAAAGCTGAAACTCAAATGCAATGCAAACACAATCAACAATATAGACATCTAGCATTAAGGTGATGCTTTAGCCTTCCTTGATTATTAAGCAGTTTTAAGATTTTTTTCTTGTACCTTTGCATCTAATTCCATTTAAAATGAAATAGCAAAGAGTATTATGCGCGTATATTTAGCATTTACTTCACAATGTTTTAAAAAATTAATCGTTATACTATACAGTTAAGATTGTAAAACCGTATTTAATTCTTTATGAAGAACGTATTATTCTTATTACTTACCATGATATTATGGATTCCGTCTATAGCACAAGAAAAAGAAAATTCAAAATATTATATTTCTAGCGAGGTTGGAGCAGGAAACTACATGACGTACGGCGTGGACTTGAATTATATATTACACGGAAAATATTCTTTTAAGCTTGGATATAGTGGCCATGTGCGAAATAGCAAGGCACTGCCAGATGATTATATATCAAGTATTTCAACTCCTCGAGACATTATGAATACTCTACAATTTATGGTAGGTCATGCAATTTACATCAGTCCTAAAAAGAGTCGTGTAAATTTAGCCGCTGGAATTGGCTATACTTCTATCGATAAACCCACCAACTGGGAGGTAATCGATATGGAGTCCTCCAAAAACAATGGTGTTTACATGTATGGAACTAATATTGAACAAGAAGCTAGTCTTATTATACAGCCAAAAATAGAGTTTTTAGTCGAACGTTATTTCGGATTTACCGTATCTCCTACTTTACAAATAAGTGAGAATGAAACGTATATAGGAATAGGTTTTGGTAGTATGATAGGTAATTTATAACATTCCCCCTTGGTTTATTTGGTTATACACCAAGAAAAAGGCTCTCTTTTTTATAAAGAGAGCCTTTAATTTTTTATAGAAATCGGTATACAAGCCGGAAAGTTTCTATTTTATATAAGTCGTTTTAAAGCGCGAATTTTGCAGCTATTTCTTTATCATTCGCATAACTATTATAGCAACTAGCTATAACTTCCTTAGCCTCTGCTACATCTCCCCAACCTTTAATGGTTACCTTCTTCTTTTCTAGATCTTTATACACCTCAAAGAAGTGCTCTATTTCCTTTAGAGTGTGTGAGTTCACATCGGACAGGCTTTCCAATCTATTAGCAACTGGATCCGTAACAGGAACACAAAGCACTTTGTCGTCTGCATCGCCACCATCTATCATATACATAATTCCAATTGGCTTTACCTCCACTATACAACCAGGGAAAGTAGGTTCAGTAACTAATAGTAACACGTCCAAAGGATCGCCATCTGGCGCATAAGTCTCTGGTATAAAACCATAGTCTACTGGATATTTCATAGCCGAATACAACATACGATCATATCGCATTCTCTTAAGTTTAAAATCGTATTCGTATTTATTTCTGCTCCCTGTAGGAATCTCTATAAACGCATCAAAAGTGGTTATGGAATCTGCTGTTTTACTCATTCTAAAATTATTTTATAATACTTTGTAATTAAAATCGCTTCACTCAAAAAAGTGAACAAAAGTAATAAATTAATACCACTTATCGCTTTGTTTTTGAGTCTTTAGACAAGTAAAGCGCGATTAAAGAAAAGCTAACTGAAGTTTATGCCCTTAGAATACAAACTGGAAAGCGCCAGTAACACCGAACTTCCTTGCATCGGGATTATCTTTTATATAATTGCCACGGAAGTTAAAGTCTATACGGAAAACTTTAAAAATATTCCCTATTCCCAGACTATACTCCCAATAGATGTCCTCTGGTGCTTGATATTGTACACTAGAAGCATTCATCGCCATGTTTTCGTCGGACAAGCTGCCATAGACCGCTCGAAATCCTACTAGTTCCCTAAGGTTTAGCTTTCGAAGCAATGGGATACGAGATAGAATACGTCCTCCAAAATTATGCTCTAAATGCCATGCAACATACGTATCACTTACAAACTCATAATAATCTAACTGCGTAAACGTATTGTATATACTAAAGTACGATTGGTTTCCTGGTATAGGGCTTAAAAGTCCCAATGGCAAAGGATCGAAGATAGTTCCAGCTTCTATTATGGAACTAAACCTACCAAAGCCTCCAATATTTATAGGTTGGTGATATAAGCCTTGAATTTTATCGTAGGAGAAATCTCCGTTCATAAAATCTTTAAACCCATGGCTGTAGTTAAAAATAAAAGTAGGGTACCTCCCATCATTCAAAGAAATACGCTCCACTCCAAAGCCACTAACCTTTTTGCCTGGTGTATAATGCAAGGCAAGCTCCACTTCAGGCTGACGAATATGTCCAGAAATATTCCCATTCTCATCATAATAATCCAAACCAAACGTCTCAGAGGCCGATTGTATAGAACGGAAAGATCCAGTAACGCGGAAAACCAAGTTAGTAACTGGTTCTATTTCCATTCCCAAGGTACTCAACTTCAGTTTTGTTAATCGGTCGTTGGAACCTACAGAAAGCAAGGAAGAGGAGGCTAAGTTTCTCCCCAACACATCGTTTGTACTGGTAAGTTGTGCACCCGTTTGCTCAATATCACTACGATGCCCACCAAACACCTGCAACCTGCTTTTCTTGTTTAACAGCCATTTTCCAGACAATCCATATTTAAACTTCTGGTCGCGAAAACCATAGGCTAAAAATCCTTCTACGCGCCACAAATCATTTGGACCAAAATAAGTTCTTGCACCCACTCTTGTACGCACGCCCTCCACTTCATTGAATCCAAACACGGAATAGATAGTGCCGTAATCTAAAACACCTCGATTGTAGTACCCACTAGTCAACGTAGCGGCTAAGTCGTACATTCTAGTAAATTTAGGTATGGTATGTAGGGTATCTAGCATTTTGTATATTCCCTCCTCATCTTTGCTTAAAGACTCCATTCTACTCTCTTTCCAATATTCATCGGAGCGATTATAAATCTTAGGATCATAAGGATCTTTGACCTTTCTATAAAAATTTCTGTCCTTTTGCTCATCAAAGATATAGTTGTCGTAAAGAGTGGTACGTTTACCATATATTCCAGTAGCAGTTTCTTTTTCGCGAAGAGCGAAATCACTAAAAAAATGATCGCGCTTTAATAAAAACACAGAGTCGTTAAGCACCTCGAACTCCTGTTCGATGTAAATATCTCGAATCCAGTTGATATTAGCGCTTCTTGACACTTGCATATTTATTTCCTGAATTGCCCAAGTAGTGTCGTTTACCCAAAAATCACCACGAAAAGTCAATTCATTAGGTCGGCGTGGATAATAGACAATGTTATACGCCCATTTATTATTGCGAAAGGCACTATCTACTAAAGCATAATTATAGACGTGAATTCCTGTACGAGAAAGAGGTCCGGTAAAGGATTTTTCGAAAAGTTTAATGTAATTATCGTATATATCGTATTCAGCGTACAGGTCTTTTACAAAAGCTATCAATGCTTGATCATTCTCAAGCCCAGAACTCTTGTTAGCCTCCAACTCTTCCTTTTCTAACCTATATTGATTATCACCATATACTTTTGAGTAGGATTCATTGATGAAAATTGGCAAATACGAGTTCCCCGTAATACTAGAGGTGTCTACACTTTCGAATATAAACTCTAGCCCTCTAAAGAGTTTGTTATTCATCAATACACTATCGATTGAGTTTAAATCAAACTCTATCTTCTCATACTTATTGTATTCGTACTGCTTAAACCTCTTTACACCATTTTCTCTTCTGTTTTCCCATATTTTACGGAGGACATCTATAGCAGGATTGTTTTTCTTAGATTGTTTACCCGAAACTAAAACTACTGCATCCAAAGCAGCGGTATCTTCTTCTAAAACAATCTCCAACCCTAAATTAGTTCCCTTTTTTAACTCTAATTCTACCGTTTTATATCCCATAAAACTTACAATCAAAGTAGGATAACTTATATCACTATCAAAATAGAATTTTCCATTCTCATCGGTTAATGTGCCTTTGGAAGAGTCTTTAAAATATACGGTAGCAAACGCCACAGGCTCTCCTTTGCTGTCTTGTACTTTTCCGCCAGCTCTTGTTTGTGCAAACAAAATACTAGGAAAAGCAAACAACACTACAAATAAGAGTCGGCCTAATGCAGGTTTATATTTAACTAGGTAATTCAATTATTTCCTGTAAAGGACTTCTTTAACGGCTTCTATTACGTCTTCGCTATTTGGCAACCAGTTCTTAAACAAGGCTGCGGAGAAAGGTGCAGGCGTATCGGCTGTATTGATTTTTATTATAGGTGCATCTAGGTAATCGAATGCTCGACTCTGTACTTGGAAGGTAATCTCGGTAGATACGTTCCCAAATGGCCATGCCTCTTCTAAAATCACCAATCGATTGGTTTTCTTTACCGATTCTATAATCGCATCATAATCCATCGGGCGGATGGTACGCAAGTCAATGATTTCACACTCAATCCCATCTTTTGCCAGTGCATCGGCGGCTGTGTAGGCTTCCTTGATTATTTTACCAAAGGAAACGATAGTGACATCGGTTCCTTTTCTTTTTATATCGGCTTTCCCTATTGGGATTAAATATTCTCCTTTTGGCACCTCGCCTTTATCTCCATACATTTGCTCGCTCTCCATAAAGATAACCGGGTCGTCGTCGCGGATGGCACTTTTCAACAATCCTTTAGCATCCTTCGGGTTGCTTGGCACCACCACCTTAAGTCCAGGGGTATTGGCATACCAACTTTCAAAAGCCTGGGAGTGTGTTGCAGCCAACTGTCCTGCCGAGGCAGTAGGGCCACGGAATACAATTGGAATATTGAACTGACCACCACTCATCTGACGCATCTTGGCAGCATTGTTTATAATTTGGTCGATACCAACAAGGGAAAAGTTAAAAGTCATGTATTCTATGATCGGACGGTTTCCGTTCATCGCAGAACCAACCCCAATTCCAGAAAAACCTAATTCCGAAATAGGTGTATCTATAACCCTCTCCGGACCAAACTCGTCCAGCATTCCTTTACTTGCTTTATAGGCTCCGTTATATTCTGCTACTTCCTCTCCCATCAAATAAACGGACGCATCTCTTCGCATCTCTTCGCTCATTGCCTCCGCAATAGCCTCTCTAAATTGAATTGTTTTCATTCTAAATGCAATAATTTATTACTATATCAAGTACATACTAAAAAAGCATGTATTCCATTTGTTAAAAGCTAAGCGCAAAAATACGAGTTTTAAATGATACTAAAAGAAGTAAGCACCTAAACTTATTCTATTAACACGCTTATAACATCAAAAAAACCAGAAAACCTCCTATTCAAGTCCGTTAAATTCAGTTAGAAAGGAAGATTTCATTATGCAAGCATATCATTTAAAAAATATATTGGTATCTTCGTATCGAAGTATAAAAATAGATTTTTTTATGAAAATATTAGTTTGTATCAGTCACGTTCCCGACACCACTTCGCGAATTAATTTTACCGATAATAATAGCAAGTTTGACAGCTCGGGCGTCCAATTCGTAATAAACCCTAACGATGAGTTTGGTTTAACAAGAGCCATGTGGTTTAAAGAAAAACAAGGAGCAACCATACACATTGTAAATGTTGGTGGTCCAGAAACCGAACCTACCCTTCGCAAAGCACTTGCAATAGGTGCCGACGAAGCAATCCGCATAAACACCGAAGCAGTAGATGGATATAGTGTAGCTAAGCAATTAGCTGCTGTAGCCAAAGAAGGAGACTACGACCTAATTATAGGAGGCCGTGAATCCCTAGACTACAACGGAGGTATGGTACCAGGAATGCTAGCAAAAATGCTGGATTATAATTTCGTAAACACTTGTACAAGTCTAGAAGTGGAAGGCGATACCGCAACAGCTACACGCGAAATTGATGGCGGTACAGAAACCATCAAAGCAACACTTCCTTTAGTTGTAGGAGGTCAAAAAGGGATTGTAGAAGAAAGCGATCTTCGCATTCCAAACATGCGTGGTATTATGCAAGCTCGTAAAAAGCCTCTTACTGTAAGAGAGCCAATAGATGCATCGGTAGAAACGCAGACTACCAAGTTTGAAGAGCCGGCTCCAAAAGGATCTATAAAGCTCGCAGACAACGTAGACCAGCTTATCGACATGCTGCATAACGAAGCGAAAGCCATTTAAACAAAATAAATATATTAAGAGTAACTAGCGTTTTATAGCTTACTCTTTCACCATAAAATAAAGTAAATATGTCCGTATTAGTATATACCGAGTCTGAAGAAGGCATTTTTAAAAAGACAGCATTCGAAGCTGTATCTTATGCAAAAGGACTAGCCAACTCTCTGAGTACTACTGTTACTGCTGTAAGTATAAACGGCAATGATGTAGCACAGCTTGGCGAGTACGGTGCCGATAAAGTATTGGAGATTTCCAACGACGCTTTAAAAAGATTTAAAGCAGATGCTTACGCAGAAGCTATTTCGCAAGCCGCCAAAAAAGAAGGAGCCAAAATAGTTATCCTTAGTTCTACTACGAATAGCAAATACCTTGCACCACTACTAGCTGTAAACCTAGAGGCAGGATATGTGCCAAATGTAGTGGCACTACCAACTAGCACTTCGCCTTTTACTGTAAAAAACAGTGTATTTAGTAATAAAGCTTTCGCTGAAACAGAAATAAAAACCGACATCAAGCTTGTAGCCGTTGCAACAAACTCCTATCCAATTAGTATTACAGATGGTACTGCTGAGGTAGAAAGCTTTGCAGTAAGTTTAGATAGCGTAAAAGACGTGGAGGTTACCGATGTTGAAAAAGCTACCAACAAAGTAAGCATCGCAGATGCAGAAATAGTTGTAGCAGGAGGCCGTGGCCTTAAAGGTCCAGAGAACTGGCACTTGATAGAAGACTTGGCAGAAGTACTTGGTGCTGCCACTGCTTGCTCTAAACCTGTAAGTGATATGGGATGGCGTCCACACGAAGAACACGTTGGCCAAACAGGAAGGCCAGTGGCTTCTAACCTTTACATCGCTGTAGGAATTTCTGGAGCAATTCAGCATT